>NZ_JAIUHK010000009.1:0-190202 GCF_020165075.1 Mesorhizobium sp. CA4 | reverse complement strand
CCGCCAGCATCTCGCCGACTTCGTTGCGGCCTACAACTTCGGCCGCAGGCTCAAGACCCTCAAAGGCCTCACGCCCTTCGAATCCATCTGCAAGGCATGGGCCTCCCAGCCCGAACACTTCCGGCTCAATCCGCTCCAGCAAATGCCGGGACTAAACATCTAAGGCGTATCGATATTCAGGTGATGCCGGGCTACGAACGGCAGCTTCCGGTGCTCAGGTACTCAAAAGGGGCTCGGCGTCCACGACTGAAGAATTATTCCGCGATTACGCGGGCGGCGTTCTCGTCGTGGCCGCGCAGTTCCTTTTCCGGCATCACGGCCAGCGTGATCAGCGCCAGGACGAGCGTGATGCCGGCGGTGAGGAAGATCATCACGAACGGCATCGCCGACGTCAGTTGGATGTGGGTCTGCGAGCCCTCGGCGGCCAGGGGCAGGCCGTAGCCAAGCGCAACGGCGCCGAGCATAGCGACACCCAGCGCCCCGCCTAGCGTGCGCAGGAAGGTCAGGACGCCAGTGGCGACGCCGAGATGCGCGCGGTCGACCGCGTTCTGGACCGAAACGGTGCTGACGGGAAAGGTCGTGCCGCTGCCCAGGCCGATCAGCGTGGTCAGGATTTCGACTTCGAGCAGCGAGGCGTGTCCCGCAATGGCACTGAGCAAGCCTATGCACAGGATTGCCAGGCAGATCCCGATCATGGCAATGCGCTTGTAGTGGACGAAGTGTGGGATCATGCGGCCACTGAAGGTGGCGCCGGCAACGGTGCCGAGCAGCAGGCCAAGCATCGCCGTGCCGGATTCGCTCACGGAAAGCCCGACGACCGATTGCAGATAGACCGGCAGGTAGACCGACGCGCCGATGTTGGCGGCCTGCAGCAGGAACATCGACAGCGTGCCGGCGAGCACGATCGGGTTGCCCAGCACTTCGAGCGAGACCAGGGGCTCGGCCGTCCTCAGCAGCCTCAGCGCAAAGAAGAACCAGAACACGGCAGAGCAAACCACCAGCCCCAGGATCTCGCCGGAGAACCAGGGATATCTGCTGCCGCCCCAGCTGAGCGCCAGGAGCAGCAGCGTGGTCGCGATGACCAGGAGCACCGCCCCCAACCCGTCGATGCGGTGATGCTTGGCCGCGATCGGCAGTTTCTTCAGCGGGTTGTTGACGATGGCCATGGCCAGGAAGCCGATCGGCAGGTTGATCCAGAAGATCAACGACCAGTGCAGGTGTTCGGCAAAGACGCCGCCGAGCAGCGGACCGGCGACGCTTGCCACCGCCCAGGTGCCGGAGATCCAGGCCGCGTAGCGGGCGCGCTCGCGCGGCGGCACGAGATCTCCGATGACCGTCTGGGCCAGCGCGAAGAGACCGCCGCCGCCGGCGCCCTGGATGGCGCGGCCTATGACCAGCACCAGCATGTTGGGCGCGAGCGCGCTGACCAGCGAGCCGAGCAGAAAAATGAGGATGCCGGCGTGGATTACCGGCCGGCGTCCGTAGACGTCGGAGATCTTGCCGTAGAGCGGCGCCACGGCTGTTGCGGTCAAAAGGTAGCCGGTGACGATCCATGGCAGGTACTCGGCATGGCCGAGCGCGCCCGCGATTGTCGGCAGGGCGGGGGCTACGATGGTCTGGTCAAGGGCCGCCAGCAGCATCGACAACAGCACACCGCCGATGATGGTATTCTTCTCGCTCTCGCTCATCGGCGGCGCGGCTTTCGGCGCCATCGTCTCGACGGTCTGGTCCATACGTCGTTCTTTCAAAGGCTGATGCTTGGCGCGCCAAACGCTCTGGGCGGTCGCCCGTCATTTCTCATCGTGGATAGCGGCTCGAGCGTTTGGAACCAGCTATATGTCGTTCGATATAGACCGATTTCGACCCGTCCTTCGAAAGTTTTCCCGGTCTGGCACCATGCTTGGGCGAAATTGGCCTCGGATAGGCTTGCCTCGGTCAAGGCGGCGGTAGTTGCCCGGCTTCGACGCGCTGCATCCGGTAGCGCATCAGTCGGAGGATACGGCTTTCGAAATTGACGCTCTCGACGCGGTCGAAGCGGACCTGGTCCTGATCGTGCCTGGCGAGCTCGGCTGCCTGGACCGCGGCGGCGTTGAGCTTCGCCTGCTCGCAGGTCTTTTGCGGCGGGAGTGCCTTCAGCGCATCCTCGAGCAGGCGCGCATGGTTTTTGGCGATCTCGACATGGCGCTCCTCATGCCGCTTGATGTCGGCCGAGAGCGTGTCCCAGACCAGCCTGACGCCGGGATCGGATTTGCGCGGGCGCCGCCATTCGGGGAGGATCACCTTGACCTTCAAGGTGACGGCCGCGTCGGCGATGCGGCAGGACCCGGCGCTCTGCGCGTAGCTGATGCGGGTCGTGAAGGCCATCTGCGTGGCGCCCGGGTGCCGCGACCCGGTGCTCTTCACTTCGGGCCCGTTTTTCGAGAGCTGGTTCTGGATATCGTCGAGCGTGCGGCCGCCGACGCTGAAATAGCTGTAGGTCTTCACCAGATTGGCCGCGCCCGCCGGCAGGGCGGTGATCGAGAGCATCAGGGCGCAGAGCAGGGAGCGGTTCATCATATTGCCTCTTCACGCACCTTGCTTTAGGGCCGTCGCCAGCGCAACGGAATTGATTTCGCGCGGATCACGCATGGTTGATGGACAATGACGACAAGGCGATGGCAGTTGGCGCATGGACGCTATCTCGACCTCGGCCCGAAGGCGGTCGTCGTCGGCATCCTCAACGTGACGCCCGACAGCTTTTCGGACGGCGGCCTGTTCATCGCGCCCGAGAAGGCGCTGGAGCAGGCGCGCCGCATGGTGAAGGAGGGCGCGGCGATCATCGACGTCGGCGGGGAATCGACCCGGCCGGGTTTTGCCCCGATTACCGCCGAAGAGGAGCAGGCGCGCGTGCTGCCGGTCATCGCGGCGCTCGCCGCTTCCGGCGACGCGCTGATTTCGGTCGACACCTATCGCGAGGATACGGCGCGGCGGGCGGTCGCCGCCGGCGCCCATATCGTCAACGACGTCTGGGGGCTGCAGCGTGAGCCGGGCATCGCGCGCGTCGCGGCCGAGACCGGCGCCGGGCTCGTCATCATGCATACCGGACGCGAACGGCAGAAGCTGCCCGACGTGATCGAGGACCAGCTCCTGTTCCTGCGCAAATCGCTGGAGATCGCGCGCGCCGGCAAAGTCGCCGACAGCCAGATCGTGCTCGATGCCGGCTTCGGCTTCGCCAAGGAGACGGCGGAGGAAAACCTCGAGCTGATGGCGCGGTTTTCGGAGCTTCAGGCACTCGGCTATCCGCTGATGGCGGGGACGTCGCGCAAGCGCTTCATCGGTACCGCGACCGGGCGCGAGCCGGGCGAGCGGGCAGCCGGCACCGCGGCCACCAGCGTCATCCTGCGCTTGAAGGGAGCCGACCTGTTTCGGGTCCACGATGTCGCAATCAACGTGGATGCGCTGGCGGTGACCGATGCTATGCTTCAACGCGAAAACGAGCTTCCTCCCGGACACTGATCATGTACGTCATCCGCATGAAGAACTGTGCCTTCTTCGCCCGCCACGGCGTGCTGGACGAGGAGGAGACGCTTGGCCAGCGTTTCTATGTCGATGCCGAGCTGACGGTCGAGCCCAGCCGGCCGCTGACCGAGGATTCCATCGAGGACACCGTCAATTACGGCGTCGCCTTCTCGGTCATCGAGAAGATCGTGACCGGACATCGCCGCTTCCTGATCGAGGCGCTGGCGCTGGAGGTGGCGAAGGCGCTGACGACCCGGTTCTCTCAGATCAGGAAAGCCGCGATCACCGTGCGCAAACCGAACGCCCCGGTGCCGGGCGTGCTCGATTATGTCGAGGTGGCCGTTGTCTGGCCAGAATAGCGCCGTCTACCTCAGTCTCGGCGGCAATCTCGGCGATCCGGCGAAGTCCATGGGCGCGGCCTTGCGCATGCTGGACGGCGACGATCAAACGCGTATTACCGCCGTCTCCTCGCTTTACCGCACGCCGCCCTGGGGCAAGCTTGACCAGCCCGATTTCCTCAATGCCGCCGCTGCGATCGAGACGGCGCTTTCGCCACGCGCGCTGCTCGAGCTTTGCCTCGACGTCGAGAGGCGGTTGAAGCGCGTGCGCGAGGAGCGCTGGGGGCCGCGCCTTATCGACATCGACATCCTGGTGTTCGGCGACCGGGTGATCCATGAGACCGGGCTCGAAGTGCCGCATCCGCGCATGCTGGAGCGCGCCTTCGTGCTGGCGCCTCTGGCCGAAATCGCGCCAGGGCTTTCGGTCGGCGGCAGGAGCGTGTCGGAACGGCTCAAAGCCGTCGACACGTCCGGTATCGAGCGGCTGCCCTCCGGCCGCGAATGGTGGCTCGGCTGATTTTGCATTGTCGCAATTCCGGACGGAAAACCGCTCACACTTTTCCTGGAATTGCTCCAAAGCCGGCCGGTCAGCCGGAAAAACCGCCGCCGTCCAAAAATGCCTGCTCCTCGGCCGTCGTCGCGCGGCCGAGCATGCGGTTGCGGTGCGGAAAACGTCCGAAGCGCCGGATGATCTCCAGATGCTCCTCGGCGTATTTCAGATAGTCGGGCGCCCTGGCGAGCGTTAGCTCGACCGACCGTTGCTGGTCCGCCAGCACTTCGGAATGCTCGAAGGGCAGGTAGAGGAAGACGCGAAGCAGTTCTTCCAATTCGAGGTCTTGACCGGCGGCGATTGCCCTGTCGGCGAAGTATCTGGCAAGCGGATCGGTCGCGTACATGTGGCCGGTGCCGCGGAAACAGTTGCGCGGGAACTGGTCGAGCAGGATCATCAGCGCCAGCGATCCTTCGGCATGCGCGCTCCAGTCGTCGCATTCGCGCCGCGCGGCGGCATAGTGCAGTTCCAGAAAGCGGTCGCGGAAACCGGCGTCGAAGCCGTCGCTCTTCTCGAACCAGGCATTCTCGCCGGCATCGCGCCAGAATGTGGTGACCGAAAGCGCTCGCGGATCGAGCTCTGCCATGCCTTATCCCTCAGTTCTTCGTCTCTGCCTGGTTCAGCACGACGGCGGTTTCCTGGTTCAGCGCCCGGCCGGCGCGGCGCGGTTGCGTCAGAGGCGTCGGAATCGGCGTGCCGATATTGCCCTTCAGGAAGCGCTGGCCGGCGCGCACGCCCCCGGCAAGTTGCGTCTCGAAGCGCGCTTCGTCGCGGCGACGTACATCCTCCATGACTTCGGCGACCTCCTCGGGATCGACGCCCAGCGCCTCCAGCGCGGAGCCGCCGAAGACCAGCGCCGATTCGAAGGTCTCGCGCAGCTGATAGTCGACGCCGGCGCGCACGAGCTGCAGCGCGGTGCCGCGGTCAAAGGCGCGCGCCAGGATGGTGACCAGCGGGAATTCGGCCTTGATCAGTTGGGCAATGCGCACGGCGGCGTCCGGCTTGTCGACGCAGATCAGCACCGCGCGGGCGCGCCCGGCACCGGCCGCATGCAGGATGTCCAGCCTCGTGCCGTCGCCGTAATAGACCTTGAAACCGAAATCGGCCGCCGCCTGGATCATCTCCACCTCGTTGTCGATGATCGACACGTCCATCCCGCGCAGCAGGAGCGGCTGGCTGGCGATCTGGCCGAAGCGGCCGAAGCCAATGATCAGCACGCTGCCGGTGAGGCCGTCGGCGATGTCGACGCCGTCGAGGGACTGCTCGTCACGCGGGGTGAGGTAACGGAGCGCCAAGATCGCGAGCGGCGTCAGCACCATTGAGATGATGACGATGGCAGTCAGCGTGGCGCTGGCCTGGCCGTCGATGATGCCGACCGCGGCAGCGGACGAATAGAGCACGAAGGCGAACTCGCCGCCCTGCGCCATGAAGACGGCCCGTTCGAGCGCCTCGCGATGGCCGCTTTTCAGAATGCGCGCGACGACGTAGATGCCGAATGCCTTCATGACCATGTAGGCGACGACATAGATGGCGATGAGCCGCCAGTTCTGGGCGACGACGCCAAGGTCGAGCGACATTCCGACGGCGAGGAAGAACAGGCCGAGCAGAATACCGCGGAACGGCTCGATATCGGCTTCGAGCTGGTGGCGGAAGGTCGATTCCGACAACAGCACGCCGGCGAGGAAGGCGCCCATGGCCATCGACAGGCCGGAAAGCTGCATGGCCAGGGCCGATCCCAGCACCACCAGCAGCGCCGCGGCGGTCATGACTTCGCGGGCGCGGGCGTCGGCCAGGATGCGGAAGAGCGGATTGAGCAGGTAACGACCGGCCACGACCAGCCCGACGATCGCCGCAATGCCGATGCCGACTTCGGTCAGCCGCTCAGAAAAACTGGTCTCGGCGCCGCCGGGCGCAAGGAACGCCACCAGCGCGAGCAGCGGCACGATCATCAGGTCTTCGAGCAGCAGGATGGAGACGATGCGCTGGCCTTTCGGCGTGGCGATCTCGCCGCGCTCCTCCAACAATTGCATGACGATGGCCGTCGAGGTCAGGACGAAGCCGGCGCCGGCGACAAAGGACTGCGCGATCGGAAATCCGCCGGCCAATCCGACGAGAGTAAGCAGGACTGCGCAGGCGCCGACCTGCAGCGCGCCAAGTCCAAAGATCTCGCGGCGCAACCCCCAGAGCCGGGACGGCTGCATTTCCAGGCCGATGATGAACAGGAACATGACGACGCCGAGCTCGGCGACGTGGAGGATCGATTCCGATTCGGAAAAGATGCGCAGGCCGAACGGGCCGATGACCACGCCGGCGGCGAGATAGCCGAGGATCGAGCCGAGCCCCATGCGCTTGAAGATCGGCACGGCGACCACGCCGGCAGCAAGCAGCGCCACCACTTGCACCAGATCGCTGTTCGATGCCTCAGCTGCCATGCCTGTCGTCCCGTTGCTCAAGCACTCCTTGCATGCACAGGGAGGGAGAGGCAAGGGCGGGCGGACTGACTTCAAGGGTAGGGTGCCGTTGAAGCGGCCTCCGCTTGCCTGCCGGACCTTCGGCATATACAGTAGCCGAATGTCTGACTATTCGTCCCGCCCGCCTCTGCATATCCCGATGGATGCGCTCAGCGAAGTCCTTCAGGACTTTCGCTTGAGTGGGGTCAACTATGGCCGCTGCGAGCTCCGGCATCCATGGAGCATCGCCTTTCCGCAACAGAAGCTGCTTCGCTTTCACTTTGTCGGCCAGGGTCCATGCTGGATTTATACCGAGGCGGAAGGCTGGCAGGAGTTGCGCGATGGCGATCTGGTGCTGTTGCCGCAAGGCATCGCCCATCGGCTGGCTAGTGCGCCGGACGTTGTCGACGACTCGCTCGAGAGTTGCCAGGTTACCAAGTTGGGGAGCAATGTCTGTGAGGTGGTGCGGGAAGGGACGGGCGCGACAAACACCCTTTTCTGCGGCTCCATGGCCCTGGGCGTCTGTGCGCTCAATCCACTGATCACGTTGATGCCATCTATTATCAAGGGGTGCGATGTGGCCGGCAACGATCCGGTCGTCCGTCCTTTGCTGGCGGCTATGACGGCGGAGGCCGCGCAACCGCAGATGGGCAGCGCCACGATTCTGTCCCGTATGGCCGACTTGCTGACCGCCCGGCTTATCCGCTGCTGGGTCAATTGCACTGGAGCTTCGACCACCGGCTGGCTTGCAGCCATCCGCGACCCCCATATCGGCCGCGCGCTGGCAGCCATGCATCGAGACCCGGGCCATAACTGGACCCTGGAAAGCCTTGCCGGCCTGGCAGGCCAATCGCGCTCGATTTTCGCCGAGCGCTTCAGCGCTGTGTTAGGAGAGGGCGCTGCCCACTATCTCGCCCGTCTGCGGATGCAGCTTGCCCACGAGTTGCTCGGGCAAAACGGCCTGTCGGTTGCCGAGGTTGCTACCCGTTTGGGCTATGATAGCGAAGCATCTTTCGCGCGCGCGTTCAAACGCATCACCAATGTCTCGCCAGGCGTTGTGCGCCGCACAATTCCCCGACGAACGGACATGAATTTCGGATTTTAAGGTACATCTCATCCGAGAGGACTCGTATATGGAAGACCTCCAGACCTTGGAGATCTTTCAGTGACAGACACAACATTACAGCTTGAAGACGCGGCGATAGACCTCGATAACGCCGCGCCAGCCCCGTGGAACGCAGCGACCTGGTTTGCGGTCATTTCATTGGCGGCCACCAGCTTTGCCCTGGTATCAGCCGAATTCCTGCCGGCAGGCCTGCTGACGCCGATGGCGCGGGACCTCGGCATCAGCGAAGGAACCGCCGGACAGGTCGTCACCGCCACGGCTTCGGTCGGCGCGGTGACGGCCATGTTGAGCAATGTTCTCATCGGACGATTGAACCGCAAGACCGTGCTGGTTGGCCTCAGCGCCTTGGCGGTCGGTTCCAACCTCCTTGCCGCGCTAGCGCCCAATTTCTGGCTGTTGCTGCTGGGCAGGGCCGGGCTCGGAATCGCTCTCAGCGCATTCTGGGCACTCTCGGTTGCCGTCGTGGCCAGGCTGGTCGGCGCCAATGCGACAGGTCGGGGCATGGGCATCGTCACCCTCGGCGTCTCGCTCGCCACCATCGCCGCCCCGTCAATGGGGGCGTTGATCAGCGACTGGCTGGGATGGCGCAGCGCCATGGCCTTGACGGCGGGGTTGACAGTGATTGCCATGCTGCTGCAATTGCTGAGCCTGCCGACCTTGCCTGCGACGGCCAGCAATAGTCTGGCTGATGTACTTCGGCTGACACAGCGGCGCGGCATCCAACTCGGTATGCTTGCCATTCTTTTGCTGATGACGGGGCATTTTGCCGGCTCTGTTTATGTGCGCCCCTTCCTCGAACACGTGACGCTCCTCGCCACCGGGCCAATTGCCCTGGCCCTGCTCGGATTTGGCATCGCGGCTGTGATCGGCAACGTCGCCGGCGGCCGCATGGCCGATGCCAATATCCGCATGGCGCTCGCGGGCAACGCCGCATTGATGGCGTTTGCGGCGCTGGCATTGGTGCTTTGGGGCGTGCACATCGCCGTCGCCTTCGGATTCGTCACGCTTTGGGGCTTGGCCTTCGGCATGGCGCCGGTGGTGCTGCCGACCAATTTGTCCCGCGCGGCACCTGATGCGCTGGAAGCTGCGGGTAGCCTGATGGTCGTCTCCTTCCAGGTTGCCATCACCATCGGCGCGGTTGTCGGCGGCTATGTCGTGGATACCCATGGCGCCACGGGACCTTTGACCCTTACCGCCGTCCTTGCCGCATTGACGGTCGTGCTGGCGCTGCTACAGCCTCGCGGGTGAACTTTGCTCCAACTGACATGGAGCGTCTCATCGTTTCACGAAAACGGTGAGACGCACTATCTCTTTGTTTTCGGGGCTGAAAACCGTTTCGCACATTTCCTGGGATTGCTCTAAAGCCGTCGCGTCTGAATGGCCTCGTACGACGCGCTTTAGCTTGTTGCTTTATGCCTGTCGTCGACCCAAAACCGCTGCGCGCTTTGGGCGACATGCATCGGGCGGCCTCAACACGGACGCCGCGACGTTGCAACCTGATTACACAAGTTTATGCGGCCCGGTCGTTGCGTCACGCCACAATCAGCGGTTATGGCACGTTCGGCTTCGGCTAGTGGAGGCAGCGGCGATGGGCGGCTGCCTTTTTTTGAGGAGATGATTGACATGAAGAAGTTTTTGCTCGTTGCCGTGGGTGTTGCGGCGTTGGCCGGTTCGGCTTGCTCCAAGGGGCCGGAATGCACGCAGGAAATCGCCGCCAAGAAGGCGCAGGACATGGCTGCCGCGCTCCAGGAAGCCATCACCAAGGATCCGAGCAAGGCGGCCGATCTGACCGCCAAGGTGCAGGCCGTGACGACGAAGTATCAGGGCGCCACGACGCTCGACGAAGCCTGCAAGGCCTATGACGAGCTGACCGCCACCATCAAGGGTTGAGCAACGCTTCAGGACGTGGAAGGGCGGTGGCCATCGGCTGCCGCCTTTTTTGTTGCGCGCCGTTTTGGACGGCGGACCTTCCCGATGTGCTACGCGATACCCATTGCGCGCTTATGGTCGGTGATCTCGGCGAGCAGCCAGTCCTGAAACAGGCCGGTTCCGGGCTTGTTCCCGATGCTGCGGCGCTGATGCAGATAGATGCCGGCGGGGTAGGTGTGGCGGGCGCTGAAAGGAGCGACAAGCTTGCCTTGCTGCAGAAGGTCCTGCGCCATCATGGTATCGGCCAGAGCGATCCCCGCGCCGTTTATCACCTCGCGCATGATCAAGGTGCAGTCGTCGAGCGTCGTGCTGGATTTCGGCGTGGTGTCCAGAACGCCCTCCTGCTCCAGCCAGCGCCGCCAGCGCATGCTCTCGCATTCGTGGATCAGATGATGATTGACGAGATCGGCGGGCGTTCTGAGCGGCACCGGTCCTTCGAGCAGCGAGGGCGCGCAGACCGGGGTCAGGACCAGCGGGATCAGCAGCGTCAGGGCCGGGCCGGCCTTGTAGACGAACTCGTCGACAATGGCCAAATCGAAGTTGGCGCGCTTGCCCGAGGTAGAGATCTCCAGGTCCACGGCTGGATGCTGCTTGCGGAAATTCGGCAGCCGGTCGGCCAGCCAAAGGTTCAGGACCGCCGGTACGCAGAGAACCCTGACACGCTGCGTCCTGCCGTGACCATGGACGAAGCTGACATCGTCGGTGGCACGCCAGATGGCCTCGAATGCCTCTGAGAGAGAGCGCGCATAATATGAGCCCCTGATGGTAGGCGTAATCTGGCGAAAGCCGCGCTCGAACAGGTCCTGGCCAAGGTTCTTCTCAAGCGCGCGGATGTGGCGGCTGACGGCCGAAGGCGTCAAATGCAGCTCTTCCGCTGCATCCTTGATGCTGCCGAGACGCGCGGCGGCCTCGAAAGCGCGCATGCCATTGAGTGAGGGCAGAGCCATTGGCCGATCATGAAATATCAGTTGAGTTTTTGTCAATCGACTTGGGCAAAATTGGCGTTTGATCGCCTGGCCGGTTCAGGGATACCCAAAAGGCAAGAGCGACCAAGTCGCCATCCGAAAACGATTGTTTGGGCACTCCGATGCCGTTCCACCAGCGGCGGAAACCGGTATGACCGGCTTCCACCGTTGACCGGCGAAGCTTTGCGTAACGACGCCAGCTGAGCCTCGGCGGGGCGCCCAGAATGGGAGAACGAGCTTTTATGCCTCGGTCGCCGACGCCGGTCTTCGAAGCGGCGGACGAGATTTCCGCGGAAACCTCGGTCGTTGTGATCCTGCAAACCGCTCAAACAGGTTTTGGGCCACGGGCAGCGGCGCTCGATGCTGAAATGAACGGGATCTTGTCCCGCGCGTGTTCCGAGCCGGCCGCGCTTGAGGAGTCCGGCGCCTGCGTCGATGTCATCGCGCCGAAGGCGATACCGGTCCGGCGCGTGGTGGTGCTGGCCTTGGGCAGGGCCGAGGCCGTAACCCCGCTTTCCCTGGCGCGCGCCGGCGGGTTGCTTGCAGCGCATCTGGAAGGCAAGGGCGAATGCACGGCCACCCTTGTGTTGGACCCGCTCGCCGGTGTCGGCCTGCCCGCAGCGGAAGTGCTGGCGCGGGTCGCGCTAGGCCTGCGGCTGCGGCGGTATCGTTTCGACCTGCGCAACCGGCGTCAGGGAGCAGGCGCCGACCGCACCTTGCGGGTGCAATTGATCGGCGCGGCCGGTCCGGAGCTGAAGCCGGCGCTGGCGCGGGTCAATGCCATTGCCGACGGCGTCGAATATGCGCGCACGCTGGTCAACCTGCCGCCGAACCATCTCCACCCGGACAATTTCCATGACCACCTGGAGCCGCTGCGCGAGGCCGGCATCGATGTCGAGATCCTCGATGCGGCACGGCTGAAGGAGCTCGGCATGAACGCGATCCTGGCCGTCGGCTCCGGCTCGGCGCGACCGCCGCGCGTCGCCGTCCTTCGCTATCGCGGCAAGGGCGCTCCCGCGCAGCCATTGGCTTTCGTCGGCAAGGGCGTCTGCTTCGATTCCGGTGGCCTGTGCATCAAGCGCGGCGAGCAGATGTTCGACATGAAGGCCGACATGGGCGGCGCGGCCGCCGTGGTCGGGCTGTTGATTGCGCTCGCCCGGCAAGGCAGCCCGGTGCATGCCGTCGGCGTGCTCGGCATTGCCGAGAACATGCCGTCCGGCACCGCGCTCAAGTCACGCGATATCGTCACGACGGCGTCGGGCCAGACCGTGGAAGTGTTCGACACGGATGCGGAAGGCCGGCTGATCCTGGCCGACTGCCTCTATTATGCCGCCTCGCGCTTCAACCCCTCGGTGATCGTCGACCTGGCGACCCTGACCTATTCGGTAATGCGCGGCCTCGGCTCGGTCTTCGCCGGACTTTTCAGCACCGACGACACCATCGCCTCGCGCATGATCGCGGCTGGGGAAAAGGTCGGCGAGCGGTTCTGGCAGCTGCCGCTCGACCGGGCCTATGACGAGGGCCTGCAATCGCCCTTCGCCGATATCCGCCATCACGCCAAGGACATGGAAGACGGCGATGCGCCCTATGCCGCCGCCTTCCTGCGCAATTTCACCGAGGATCGTCCCTGGGTGCATCTCGACATTGCCGGCAAGGAACTGGCCGACAAGGACCGGCCGCTGGGCCGGGAAGGCGCCACGGCTTTCGGCGTGCAGACGCTGGAAGAGTGGGTACAGTCCGGCCAGGCGGCGAACTAGGCGACAGCGAGATGTCTTCAACCACTGAGGGAGCCGGGATGTCGTCCGAGATCGTCAGCAAGGAAGGGCGGGCCGGCTTCGGCGCCTATGAAACCTGGTATCGGATCAGCGGCGAGCTCGATGCCGGCAAGGCTCCGGTCGTCATCCTGCATGGCGGGCCGGGCGCCGCGCATAATTACGTCGATGCCTACAAGCTTCTTGCCCGGGGCGGCCGTGCGGTCATCCACTACGACCAGCTGGGCTGCGGCAATTCCACCTTGCTGCCGGAAAAGGGCGCCGATTTCTGGACGCCCCAACTCTTCATCGATGAGTTGGACAACCTTGTCGACCATCTCGGCATCCGCGGCGGCTTCCATGTGCTGGGTCAAAGCTGGGGCGGCATGCTGGGTGCCGAATACGGCGTGACCCGGCCGAAGGGCCTGAAGTCGCTGACCATCGCCAATTCGCCGGCTTCCATGAAGCTCTGGGTCGAGGAAGCTAACCGGCTGCGCGCCGATCTGCCCCGGGACGTGCAGGACACGCTGACCCGTCACGAACAGGCCGGCACGACGAACGATGCTGCCTACCAGGAAGCGACGATGCGGTTCTACGAACGGCATGTCTGCCGGGTCGTGCCGTTCCCGCCCGAGGTGACGGAGACCTTCGCCCAGATCGTGCGCAATCCTACCGTCTACAATGTGATGAACGGGCCGAACGAATTCCACGTCATAGGCACGCTGAAGAGCTGGAGCGTTATCGACCGCCTGCCGGCCATCGAGGTTCCGACGCTCCTCATCTCCGGCCGTTACGACGAAGCCACGCCCGCGACCGTGCAGCCCTTCAAGGACGGCATCAAGGGATCGCGCTGGGAGATATTCGAGCATTCCAGCCACATGCCGCATGTGGAGGAGCAGGATCTCTGCATGCGGGTGGTGGGAAACTTCCTGGACGACAACGAAAACTGAAAAGGGGAATGACGACATGAAGAAACTGCTTTTGGCGGCGTCGGCCGCCGCATTGCTGGCCGGCTCGTGGCTCGCTCCGGCGCATGCCGAATATCTCAAGGAACACCGCGGCGGCACCATTCGCCTTCTCGCCCGATCGGCGGCCGGAACCCTCGATCCGCATATCAACTACACGGACCAGGGCTGGCAGATGTACCAGCCGATCTATGACGGCTTGGTCGCCTTCCGCAAAGCCGAGGGCGTCGACGGCTTTTCCATCGTACCCGACCTGGCCGAGGCGCTGCCCACGGTCAGCAATGACGGCAAGACCTTCACCTTCAAGCTGCGCAAGGGCATCAAGTTCTCCAACGGCCAGGACCTCGGCGTGAAGGACGTCGTCGCCTCCTTCCAGCGGATATTCAAGATTTCCGGGCCGACGTCGGGCACGTTCTATGCCGGCATTGTCGGCGCCGACAAATGCCTGGCCGACGCCAAGAGCTGCACGCTGGAAGGCGGCGTCGTCGCCGACGAGGCGGCCGGCACGATCACCCTCAATCTCACCAAGCCGGACGCCGAGATCCTCTACAAGCTCGCCTTGCCGCATGCCGTGATCCTGCCCGCGGACACGCCAGCCGAGGATATGGGCTCCAAGCCGATCCCCAGCACCGGCCCCTACATGATCTCGGCCTTCGATCCCAACAAGGGCATGACGGTTTCCCGCAACCCCAATTTCAAGCAGTGGAGCGAGGAAGCCCAGCCGGACGGCTATCCGGATGTCGTGCAGTATGATTTCGGCCTCTCGGAAGAGGCGGCTGTAACGGCGATCCAGAACGGCGAGGCGGACTGGATGTTCGACGCGCTGCCCAGCGACCGCCTCGGCGAACTTGGCAGCAAGTCCATGGACCAGCTGCATATCTCGCCGCTTTCAGCCTGGTGGTACGCGCCGCTGAACACCCGCATGGCGCCGTTCGACAATGAAAAGGCCCGCCAGGCCGTCGCCTATGCGGTCGACCGCAACACGCTGGTCAAGCTGTTCGGCGGCAAGGTGCTGGCCTCGCCGGTCTGCCAGGTCCTGCCGCCGGATTTCCCCGGACATGAGGACTATTGCCCCTTCACCAAGAACCCCGGCGCCAAATGGTCGGCTCCGGATGTCGAGAAGGCCAAGCAGCTCGTCGAGGAATCGGGCACCAAGGGCCAGAAGGTGACCATCATCGTCGAGGACACCGCCATCTCGCGGTCGATCGGCGTCTATCTGCAGAGCGTGCTGACCAATATCGGCTATGTCGCCGACGTCAAGCCGATCTCGTCCAACCTGCAGTTCACCTATATCCAGAATACCAACAACAAAGTGCAGATGTCGGTGACCCAATGGTACAAGGATTACCCGGCAGCGTCGGACTTCCTGAACATCCTGTTCAGCTGCGCTTCCTATCGCGAAGGCTCGGATGCCTCGATCAACATTTCCGGCTTCTGCGACAAGGATATTGACGCCCAGATGCAAAAGGCGCTGGACCTCGGCGTGACCGACCAGAAGGCGGCCGACAAATTGTGGGCGGCAATCGACAAGCAGGTCACCGACAAGGCGCCGGCGGTCGGCCTCTTCACGCCGAAGCGGCTTGATTTCGTCAGCAAGCGCATCGGCAATTTCAAGTTCAACCCGCAGTTCAACTGGATTATCACCCAATCCTGGGTGCAGTAAGGGGCCTGGGTGCAATAACGAACCGCGGAAGGCACATATCGTGTCCAGCCAAGTCGCCGCCATGCCGCGCAAGACGCGAGGGCCCTGGGCCGTCGCGTTTGCGAAGCTGGCAACGGACAGGGCCGCCATGGCGTCCCTGGCCGTGTTCCTCATCATCGTCCTCGCCTGTTTCAGCGCGCCGCTTTACGCAAAATGGGCGGGCACGGATCCGTTCGCCTCGACGCTAGACGCCGTCATCCAGATCGACGGCGCCGACGTTCCGGTGATGGAACAGTCGACCGAGGGACTGGGGCTTGGCTACACGCCGATCGGCCCGACCTGGCGGCTCGGCAATTATTTCCTCGGCGCCGACAGCCAGGGGCGGGACGTCATGGCAAGGTTGCTCTATGGCGGCTTGAACTCGCTTTTGATCTCGGGGGCGGCCACCATCTTCACGCTGATCGTCGGCACGATGGCGGGCCTGATCGCGGGGTATTTCGGCGGCATCACCGATACGGTGCTGTCGCGCTTGCTCGACGTGCTCTGGGCGTTTCCGATCTATCTGCTGGCGATCTCGCTTTCCATCGTCACCATCGCGCAAGGCATCGCGATCGGACCGATCGAGATCCAGTCGGGCAGCCTATGGTTGCCGATCATCATCATAGGAATTGTCTATATACCCTATGTCGCGCGCCCGATCCGCGGGCAGGTCCTGGCGCTGCGCCACAGCGAATTCGTGTTCGCCGCGATCAATCTGGGCGTGCCGGGCTGGCGCATTCTGTGGCGCGACATCCTGCCCAATATCACCACCACCCTCATCGTGTTCGTGCCGCTGATGATGGCGCTGAACATGCTGACGGAATCGGCGCTTTCGTTCCTGTCGATCGGCGTGCAGCCGCCGGCCGCGAGCTGGGGCACCATCATCCAGGATGGGCAGGCGCTGCTCTACACAAGGCCGCTGGTTGCGCTGGTGCCAGGGCTGGCGATCGCCATTTCCGTCATGGCGCTCAACGTCTTCGGCGACGGCCTGCGCGATGCGCTCGATCCGCGTTCCAAGGTCCGGCTGGGGCGCGACTGATGTTTTATGCCATCCTGCGCCGTTTCGGTCAGATGCTTTTCGTGATGTTCGGCATCTCGGTCATCGTCTTCCTGATCTTCTTCGCCACGCCCGGCGCCGATCCCGCCGCGCGCATCGCCGGCCGCAACGCTTCTCCGGGAGTGCTGGCGGCGGTGCGCCACAGCTTCGGCTTCGACCAGCCGCTCTACGTGCAATACACGCGCATGATGGAGAAGATCTTCGTCACCGGCGATCTGACCTCCTTCGTCAACCGCGGCTGGAAGGTTGTGCCGGCCGTCATGGATTCGATCCCGGTCACGCTATCGCTGGTGTTCGGCGCCGCGATCCTGTGGGTGGTCGTCTCCATCATCATCGGCATCGTCGCCGCGGCCACCCGCGACAGCTGGCTGGACAAGCTCCTGATGGCTTTGGGCCTGCTCGGCATTTCCATGCCGGTCTACTGGCTGGGCGAGGTGATGAACCTGATGACCCAGAGCCGTTATCACGACAGTTGGGCGTTCTCCTGGGTGCCGCCGCTCGGCTACAAGAACTTTTCCGACGATCCCAAGGGCTGGTTCCTGACGCTGGTCATCCCATGGATCACGCTGGCCATCCTCTATATCGGCATTTACGGGCGCGTGCTCCGCGCGGCCATCATCGAGTCCATGCAGGAAGATTATATCCGCACCGCCCGCGCTAAGGGCCTGTCGGAGACCCGCATCCTGTTTCGCCATGCGCTGCGCACCTCGCTCATCGCCTTCGTCACCCTGTTCGGCCTCGACTTTGGCGCGCTGGTGGGCGGCTCGGCCTTGCTGACCGAGGTCGTGTTCGGCCTGCACGGCATCGGCAAGCTCACCTATGACGCGCTGCAGAATCTCGATCTGCCGATGATCATGGCGACGGTCATGTACGCGTCCATGTTCGTGGTCATCGCCAACGCGGTCGTCGATTTCGTCTACATCCTTCTCGATCCGCGCCTGAGGGCATCATGATATTGTCGGTGCGCGATCTCAAAGTGTCCTTCCGCACGCATGACGGGCCGGTACGCGCCATCGACGGTGTTTCCTTCGACCTCGAGGAAAGCGAGATCCTCGGCGTCGTCGGCGAATCCGGCTCCGGCAAGACGGTGTCGCTGCTTGCCGTAATGGGGCTTATCACCGACCCGAATGCCACCATCGAAGGCTCGATCCGCTATAAGGGCCGCGAGCTGGTGGGCTTGCCGCCGCGCGAACTTCGGCGCCTGCGCGGCAACGAGATCGCGATGATCTTCCAGGACCCGATGACGGCGCTGACGCCGGTCTACACGATCGGCTGGCAGATCGCGGAGCAGATCCGGGCGCATCGTGGGTTAAGCAAGTCCAAGGCGATGGAGCGTGTCGAGCAGCTGCTGGCGGAGGTTAATTTCCCCAATCCGCACGAGGCGATGTCGCGCTATCCGCATCAGCTTTCCGGCGGCATGCGGCAGCGCGCGGTGATCGCGATGGCCTTGTCCTGCGATCCGGCGCTGCTGGTGGCCGACGAGCCGACCACCGCGCTCGACGTCACCGTGCAGGCCGGCATCCTCGATCTAGTGCGCAAATTGCGGGCGAAGCACAAGTCGGCGGTGGTCTTCATCACGCATGACATGGGTGTCGTCTCCGAGCTCGCCGACCGGGTCATGGTCATGTATGCCGGCCGCGTGGTGGAGCGCGGCACCCGCACGGAGCTGTTCTCCGATCCGCGACACCCTTATACGCGCGCGCTGCTCGGCTCGATCCCGCCGCTGACCGGCCAGAAACCACGCCGCCTGCCGGCTATCCCAGGGTCGCCGCCTTCCTTGCTGCGGCTGCCGCAAGGCTGCGCCTTCGGCCCGCGCTGCCCGGTCCGCTACGAGCCCTGCGAGGCTGGCAAGCCGGGTCTCGGCGCGAGCGCGCATGCCGCCGCGTGCTTTCGGGTGGCGCAGGCATGAGCGAACCGATGACAGACACAGATCGCCCGATCCTCGAGACGCGTTCACTGGCAAAACGCTTTTCGATCGGCACCCGGTTTTCCGCCGAGGGCAGGCGGACCGTCCATGCCGTGGACAACGTATCGCTGACCGTGCGGCGCGGCGAGACAATGGGCCTTGTCGGCGAATCCGGATGCGGCAAGTCCACGCTGGCGCGCTGCCTGGTTCGGCTCTACGACATCACCGACGGCAAGCTTCTGTTCGAAGGCGACGACATCACCTCGAAATCGCTGTCCGAGCTCAGGCCGCTGCGGCGGCGCTTGCAAATGGTCTTCCAGGATCCCTCGGCCTCGCTCAATCCGCGCCGGCGCGTCGGCGACCTCGTCGCCGAGCCGTTGCGTATCCATGGCAAGGTTTCGGCGCGTGAGATCACCGCGCGCGTGGCGGAGCTGTTCGAGCTGGTCGGGCTGTTGCCGGACCATATGATGCGCTATCCGCACGAATTCTCCGGCGGGCAGCGCCAGCGCGTCGGTATCGCGAGGGCCATCGCGTTGAATCCCGACCTTGTCGTGCTGGACGAGCCGGTCTCCGCGCTCGACGTGTCGGTGCAGGCCCAGATCGTCAACCTGCTCGCCGATCTGCAGGAGAAGCTGAAGCTCACCTATATCTTCATCGCCCACGATCTCTCTGTGGTGCGCCAGGTTTCGACGCGCATCACGGTCATGTATCTCGGCTCGATCGTCGAGGAAGGCCCGGCGGAAGAGGTCTTTGCGACACCTGCCCATCCCTACAGCCAGGCGCTGATCTCGGCGGTTCCCGTCGTCGAGACGACGCCTGCGGGCGCGCGCAAGCGCATCATCCTCACCGGCGACGTACCGAGCCCGCTCAAACCACCATCCGGATGCCGCTTCCATCCGCGATGCCCGATCGCGGTGGATCGTTGCCGCTCTGAGCGGCCGGAACTGATGGAATATCGCCCTGGCCGCAAAGTGGCCTGCCACTTTCCGACTTTGACTTGATCAGTCTATTTTTGCGAGTGTGGGTGCGGGCTGCCGGAACCGAGCCGGATCAGTTCTTGGCGATGGCGCCGACTTCGACCGAATCGACCCGCTTCAGGCTCATGCCGATCACCGGCACAAGCTGGTTGTTGACGCGCACGGCCACCGTCACGGTCATCGAATTGCCGTCCGGCACGCGCGCCTGCATGACGCCGTTCAACTGCTTGCGGTTGATGGTGAAAACGACCTTCTGGGCGTCGACGACATTGCCGCCGACAATGTCCATGCCGCTTTCGGTCGAGCCGCCCATGAAGGTGCCCCGGTAACCGTCGCGGCCCTTGCGTTCGACACTGGCGGACATCTTTTGCGTGAACACGCCGACCCTGCAGCCGCCGTCAAGCGTCATGCCGAGCTTGCTGGCGGGCGTCGAGCCATTGAAATCGCAGGTGAATTTGGTGCCTTTGTACTTGCCGGCGATGATCTCGCCAGGGCCGACCCATCTGCCTTCGACTGAGCGGAAAAACTGCTTGTCCGGCTCTGCGCCAAGGGCCTTTTCGACGAGTCCGAGCGGCGCGGCAATCGCAATGGCGGCAGGCAGAACGCAGGACAGGATTACGCTTCTCATCGACGACACCCGGCACGAAAGAGTCTATTCTTGGGACCGAACTGACCATGCAGAAGATTGGTTAATGCTTCGTCACCCGCAATGGGTCACGCGTTTACCTTATCGGTCGTCCTGGCCGTTCTTTCGTGCCGCGAAAGACGTCAGCGCCGAGAGGAAATCGCCGAGGCCCGGGCGCTTCACTGAGATGAACGGTAAGGGGCGGGCGGTTTCCATCGCGGCGATGCCGATGCGCGCCGTCATCATGCCGTTGACCACGCCTTCGCCGAGTTTTGCCGAGAGTTTTGCGGCAAGCCCGTGGCCGACGATCTGCTGCACGAAACTGTCGCCCACCGCGATCGATCCGGTCACCGCCAGATGCGCGAGCACGCCGCGCGCCAGCCGGAAGAAGCCGAGCGTGCCTGGGCGGCCGCCATAGAGCTCGGAGAGGCGCCGGATCAGCCGCCCGGCCTCGAACACGACATAAGCGATGTCGACCAGCGCGCGCGGGCTGACCGCCGTGATGAGCGACACGCGCTTCGCCGCTTCCAGAATCATGACTTTGGCACGGGTATCGAGGGGCGACAGGATTTCGGTCTCGGCCAGCCGAACCAGATTGGCCCCGTCGATGATTTCGCCGCGCAATTCGGCGAGCGAACGACGCCCTGCGGCGGTCTCGGGTTTCGCCGCGACGAAGGCCGAGAGCTCGTCGACCAAGGCGCGCGCCGCCTTGGGATCGTCGCGCGCCACCGCATCCAGGGCCCGTTTCTGCATCTTTTCGACTTCGGCAAGGCGGGCGATGGCGAGGAATTCGCGGATCAGGATGACGAGCAGGGAAAGCAGCGCGATCGCCGCCATGCCGGCCGCCAGCCAGCCGAGCCATTCGGCGCGCGCAAACAGGTCGCGAATCAACTGATCGGCCCACAGGCCGACCGCCAGCGAGACGAGCACGCTCAGAGCGCTGAAGAACAGCCGGGAAAACAGCGAACGCTTTCTCGGCGCCGTCGCCGGCGGCGGAACCGCGGCCTCGATATCCGGCTCCTCGAAGACGTCGACTTCCGAGGGGATCACGACCGCTACATCGGCCCTCGCGGCACGTGGCCTGCGCGCCGGCTGTTCCTCGGCAGCGCGGTTTCGCTGTGGTTGCGGCGGCGCCTCGGTCTCAGGCTCGATGCGGAAGGCCGCCGGTTTTCGGGGCGCGGTCATGCCAGATGATCTCCGATCAGGAACTGCAGCGCGCGGTCGAGCCGGATATGCGGCAAGGACAGCGTGACGCCTTCGGCGGTGCGTTCGAGCTTCGGCGGGCGGAAACGCACGAAACGGATCGCCGGTTCGCTGCTGTCGGGCGGTGATCGAGAAATGTCGAACACGGCGCCCACCTTTTCCGGCAAATCGCCCGGGAATATGGCGGTTTCGGTCTTGCCGTCGAATGTCTCGCCGTTGATCTTCTCGCCCTTGAGCGGGATGCCGATGATGACGGGCAGCGTCTCTCGCCCCTGTTTCACCGTGCCCTCGCGGGTCGAGCGAACCGCTGCCATGGCGACGACATCGACGGCGGCGCCGCTGAAATTCGCTCGCGCCACGGCCCGGTCGGTCAGCCGGCGCACGATCGCCTGCAGCCGGTCGTGGCTTTCGTGGTGCAGATGGTCCGCCTTGGTCGCCGCGACCAGGATGCGGTCGATGCGGCGCGAGAAGAAATCGGTGAGGAAATTGCCGCGTCCGGGCCGGAAGCAGGACAGGATCTCGGTCACCGCGCGCTCCAGATCAGCCATGGCCGCCGGGCCGGCATTGAGCGCCTGCATGGCGTCGATCAGCACGATCTGCCGGTCGAGGCGGGTGATGTGCTCGCGAAAGAACGGTTTGACAACATGCGTCTTATAGGCCTCATAGCGGCGCTCCATCATCGCCTGCAGCGATCCGGAGCGCGGCCGGCCTTGCGTCAGCGTCATAAGCGGCGCGAAGGTGAGCGCCGGAGAACCTTCGAGGTCGCCTGGCATCAGGAAACGGCCGGGCGGCAGCGTCGACAGCGCGCGGTCGTCGAGCTTGCAGGCCTTGAGATAGGCGGCAAAGCTTTCTGCCAATCGTCGCGCCGTCATCTCGTCTGCGTCGGCATCGGGGCTGACGGTGGAAGCCAGCTCGCGCCAGGCCTGCGACAGGTCGGAGCGGACGGGCAGGGCGGCCAGTTCGACCGCCTCGCGCGAAAAGTCGGCGAAGGACTTACCGAGCAGTGGCAGGTCGAGCAGCCACTCGCCGGGATAATCGACGATATCGACGGAAAGTTTTCCGGCTGAAAACAACCGGTTCCAGCCGGAAGCCGACTCATATTCGATGGTGAGCCGGAGCTCGGAGATGGCGCGGGTCGAGTCCGGCCAGACGCGGTCGTTCACCAGAGCCGCGACATGGTCCTCATACTGGAAACGCGGAACGGCGTCGTCCGGCTGCTCCTCGAGGAAGGCGCGGGCGATACGGCCGGATTTCTGGGCCTCGAAGAGGGGCAGGCGTCCGCCATGGATGAGGTTGTGGACGAGAGCGGAGATGAACACCGTCTTGCCGGCGCGGGAGAGCCCGGTGACGCCAAGACGCAATGACGGAGAGAAGAGCCCGGCGGCGCGGCCAGATAGCGTGTCGAGCGCAATCCTTGCCTCGTCGGTGAAATTGGTCAGCGATGATGCCAAATCAGCCTCTGGTTGCGCGTCCGCGCCCGATATAGGCCCTGGATCGTGGGTTTGAAATGGTCTCAGAGGTCGGCGGGCGTGAGAAAGGCTTCGAGATAGCCGTTGCCCTGCGCCGCTTCGGCAAGCTTGCCGGGAAAGCGCACCACGGCAAGGCCGGAGGTCGGAAAACCGTGATTCATCATGCCGCGCGCCGCCTCATCGCCGTCGCCCGACACCGCCACGGCCAGATCTTCGGTCATCGGGTTGTGGCCGATCACCAGAAGCGAGTTGGCGCCGCCATTCTTGCGGATGATGTCGAGATAGCCGGCCGCATCCTCGCTGTAGAGGGTGTCGAAGAACAGGATCCGGCCGGTGTCGGTGCGCCCCGCCAGGCCTTCCAGCGTCTGCCTCGCCCGCTTGGCGTTTGAGCAAAGGGTGACGTCCGGCACGTAGTTGCGGGCCCGCATGGCTTCTCCAATCGCTTCGGCATTGGCCATGCCCGATTCGTCGAGCGGGCGGTCGAAATCGCGCACGCCGGGCAGCGCCCAGCCGGCTTTGGCATGCCGCAAGAGATAAAGCCTGCTCAAACCAGACCTCCATGACGCTGCCTTCCTGGCAACGCGCGATTAGTCACCAGAACGACGTCATGCACAATGGTCGGCCGACAACTGCAACGAATCATGTGCGAATTCGTTTTGTGCCGTTGAAACAACGTCGTCGCCGGAGTCCCCGATGCGAGACTAACAATTGCGTGAAACTCTCGCCGATAGCGCTTGTGCAGGCTCTTGTCCCCGAATATATAGGCGCCAAATTTTGGGGTTGTTGGGTGAGTCGAATGAACGACATCGTTACCGCCGATTACGTACCCTCCGAAGACGAGCCGTTCATGAACGAACGGCAAAAATCGTACTTCCGCCAAAAGCTTATCACTTGGAAGAACGACATTCTGCGCGAAGCGCGCGAAACCTTAGAAATCCTGCAGCAGGAAAACGCCAACCACCCCGACCTGGCCGATCGCGCCTCCTCCGAAACCGACCGCGCCATCGAATTGCGCGCCCGCGACCGCCAGCGCAAGCTCATCTCGAAAATCGACTCCGCGCTCCAGCGCCTTGACGAAGGCACCTACGGCTATTGCGAAGAAACCGGGGAGCCAATCGCGTTGAAGCGGCTCGACGCACGTCCGATCGCGACGTTGTCGATCGAGGCGCAGGAGCGTCACGAACGCCGCGAGAAGGTCTATCGCGACGACTGACGCGAACCGAATAGGCAGGAAAACGTAGAAAATGGCCGGATTTCCGGCCATTTTCGTTTCCGGTGCTCAGGGCGCGGAAAGGCTCGCTTCTGCCGGGAAGGTCAGCGCTTGTGGCTGCCCAGTTCGCCAAGCAGCTTGGTCATCTCGTCATCGAGCGAAGGTTTGGGCGCAGGTTTGCTGGGTGGCGGCTGGGCGTGCGTTTCGTCGAGAGAGGTCTCGAGTTCGTGCATCAGCGTGTCGTCGATGGAATCGTTTGAGGGCGGCGGCGTGTATCTGGTGCCGCCGTTGGCCGTCCCGTAGCCCGGCATCGGCATGACCTTCGCCGTCGGCTGGCTCGGCGCCGCCGGCTTGGGCGCGGGACCAGGTGCCGGGGCGTGCGGGCGTGTGGCGGCGGCTGGCTGGGCGGCAGGCGGCGGTTGCCTGACGGGCGCGGGTGGGGGCGGAGGTGCCGGCTGCGGCGCGCGCGGGCGCGCGGCGGCGGTTGCCTGCTGCTGGCCGCTGTCGCCGGTCAGCGCCGGCCGGCGAGGTGCTGCCAGCCGGATATCGCGCTCGACCACGACATCGGTCGGCCCGCCGATCAAGATCAGATGCTCGATGTCGTCACGGCGCACCAGCACCAGCCTGCGATGGCTGTCGACGGCGGTCGCGTCCATGACGGCAAGGCGCGTCTTGCGGTTCCTGCCGCCGGCCACGAAGGTGCCGAAGGTCAGGTTGCGAACCACCTTGATGACGAGCAGGACGACGACAAGCAAAACGAGCGCTGCGAACGTCCACAGGATTGCAGCGACATAACCCGGACCCGCCACGCTATCCAGCCACTGCAGCATCGGTGCACCCAATCGCCTTTTCGAGTAAGGCGACACTAGACCGCCGCGGCGGCCCGCCGCAAGTTCACATCATCCATCGTGAACAGTTTGAAACATGAATCGTTGATTTTATCGGACATTTGCGGCCAAGGCCTTTTCCGTTACAGGAGAATGTGATTCAACCGACCGTCCGCGCCCATCGGACACCGGAATCACGAGCAGGGGGAACATGGCCAAGGAAGCGCGCGGCGATTTCTATCCGGTACCGATCGTCGACCAGAACACGCGTCCGGGCGCCGTCACCAGGCTCATCGTCTTCATCATCGTGCTGACCGGTGCCGCGATCGTCTTCGGACTTTTCCGCGAGCGCCTCGGCGACCCTTTCCTGCTCGGCATGCTCGGCGTGCTCGCCATGATCGGCGTCGGCTTCCTGTTCGCGACCGCGATCGGTTTCGTGCAGATCGCGCCGCGGTCGACCGGCGATGAATTGTCGAAAGCCTTCGTCGACTCGATGTCGCAGGGCCTGCTGGTCACCGACACCAAGGGCCGCGTCGTCTACGCCAACCGCGCCTATGCCGATATGACGGGTGCTGCCTCGGCCGCCGATCTCAAGACCGTCGAGGGGCTGTTGTCGGATGTTCCCGAAGCTTCGATGACGATCTACCGGCTGGCTTCCGGCCTGCGCGACGGCCAGGCGGGCGACGGCGAGTTCCGGCTGGCGCAGTCGATCAAGCCCGGCGCCGAGCCCGGTGCGCGCTGGTACCGCGCCCGCGCCCGCGCCTTCAGCATGCCCGGGCAAAGGCTGCCGATGCTGGCCTGGCAGCTCGCCGACATTTCGCAGGAACGGGCGGAGCAGGAACGTTTCTTCCTCGACCTGCAGAAAGCCATCGATCATCTCGACCATGCGCCGGCCGGGTTCTTCTCAGCCGACCAGGAAGGCCGCGTCACTTATATCAACGCCACGCTTGCCGAGTGGCTGGGCATCGACCTTGCCTCCTTCACGCCGGGCGCCATCACGCTGCCGGAAATCATCGCCGGCGACGGCATGGCGCTGGTCCGTTCCGTCAAGGCCGACCCGGGTACCACCCGCAACGCCGTCATCGACCTCGACCTCACCACCATGAGCGGCCAGGCGCTGCCGGTGCGCTTCATGCACCGGGTTTCGGCCAGCCGCGAAGGCGTCAACGGCCCGACCCGCACGATCGTCCTCAATCGCACCCAGGGCGAGGATGCGTCCGCGGAGCTGCGGGCCTCCGAGGTTCGCTTCACCCGCTTCTTCAACTCGACGCCGATGGCCATTGCCGGCGTCGATGCGAACGGACGCATCCTGCGCACCAACGCACCGTTCCTGCAGCTGTTTTCGTCCGTGGTCGACCGCGACGCCGTCGACCGGCGGGTGCGATTCGAGACCATCGTCCACGAGCGCGACCGGCCGGCTTTCGCCGCCGCTTTCGAGAAGGCCAGGCAGCGGCAGGCCAATATCGAGCCGATCGACTCCGTGCTGCCCGGCAATGAAGAGCGGCACATCCGCTTCTACGTCAACGCCGTGGCCGATAGCGCGGGCACCGAAGGCGCCGAGGAGGCGGCGATCGTCTATGCGGTCGAGACCACCGAGCAGAAGGCGCTCGAGGGCCAGATGGCGCAGAGCCAGAAGATGCAGGCGGTCGGCCAGCTCGCCGGCGGTATCGCGCACGATTTCAACAACGTGCTGACCGCCATCATCATGGCGTCCGACCTTCTCTTGACCAATCACCGGCCATCGGACCCGTCCTTCCCCGACATCATGAACATCAAGCAGAACGCCAACCGGGCGGCCTCGCTTGTGCGGCAATTGCTGGCCTTCTCGCGCAAGCAGACGCTGCGGCCGGAAGTGCTCAACCTGACCGATGTTCTGGCCGATCTCAGGATGCTGCTCGCCCGGCTGGTCGGCAACGACATCAAGCTCAAGATCGACCATGGCCGCGACCTGTGGCCGGTCAAGGTCGATATCGGCCAGTTCGAGCAGGTGGTGGTGAACCTCGCCGTCAATGCGCGCGACGCCATGCCGAGCGGCGGCGATCTCACCGTGCGCACCCGCAACGTCACCGCCGACGAGTGCAAATCCTTCGCCTATCGCGAGCTGACGCCGGCCGACTATGTGCTCGTTGACGTGGAGGACACCGGCAGCGGCATCGCGCCCGACGTGCTGAAGAAGATCTTCGAGCCGTTCTTCACGACCAAGGAAGTGGGCAAGGGCACCGGCCTCGGCCTGTCCATGGTTTATGGCATCATCAAGCAGACCGGCGGTTTCATCTTCTGCGATTCCGAAGTCGGCAAGGGCACGGTGTTCCGCATCTTCTTGCCGCGCCACATCGCCGAGGTGAAGAAGCAGGCCGAGCCGGGGGAGGCGCCGGCGATCGCAGCGGCGGCCCCTGCGAAGCCGGCCGACACCGCGAAAGACCTGTCCGGCTCGGCCACCGTGCTTCTGGTCGAGGACGAAGATGCCGTGCGCATGGGCGGCGTCAGGGCGCTGACCTCGCGCGGCTATACCGTCCATGAGGCGTCCTCCGGCGTCGAGGCGCTGGAAATATTCGAGGCGCTCGGCGGCAAGGTCGATATTATCGTGTCCGACGTGGTGATGCCGGAGATGGACGGGCCGACATTGCTCGGCGAGTTGCGCAGGCGTCAGCCGGACATCAAGTTCGTGTTCGTCTCGGGCTATGCCGAGGACGCCTTCGCCAAGAACCTGCCGGCCGACGCGCACTTCGGCTTCCTGCCGAAGCCGTTCTCGCTCAAGCAACTGGCGACGATCGTCAAGGACGTTCTGGAATCCTAGGGCGTCCAGCGCTTCCCTGGAATTGCTCTAAATAAGCCAGCGCTTGCGCATTGCGGCAGTCCTGCCATGATGGTCGCCGGATGGGTCTATCAGGGGTGGTAGCGCGTGACGC
The DNA here is from genome assembly GCF_020165075.1 of Mesorhizobium sp. CA4. Classification (NCBI taxonomy): domain Bacteria; kingdom Pseudomonadati; phylum Pseudomonadota; class Alphaproteobacteria; order Hyphomicrobiales; family Phyllobacteriaceae; genus Mesorhizobium; species Mesorhizobium sp. CA4. Next base: position 162,766 of record NZ_JAIUHK010000009.1, on the reverse strand, counting down.
CGCATATCGAGGCGGGCCGGGGGGACTATGCCGAAACGGTGCTGTTGCCGGGCGACCCCGAGCGCGCGCAATGGATGGCTGAGATGTTTCTCGAGGCGCCGCGCTGCGTGAACCGCCGAAGGGGTGCGCTGGGCTTCACCGGCCGGTTCCGCGGCAAGCCGGTCAGCATCCAGGCGACCGGGATAGGGGCGCCGTCTTTCCTGATTTATGCCTTTGAGCTGATGGAGTATTACGGCGTCAAAACGCTGATACGCACTGGCACATGCGGCGGCTTGTCGGAAGAAGTGCCCCTGCGCGGCGTCGTCGTCTCGAGCGAGGTGCGGGCCGAGAGTGCAATCAGCGGGCAGGTGTTCGGGCTGTACCAGCCGGCGGGACCGGACCTGGCGCTGCATGCGCGGGCGCTGCGATGCGCCGCCGATCTCGGCATCGCCTGCAGCGCCGGACTGACGATCTGCAGCGACGTGTTCCACCATCCCGATGACCGCGCGCGGTTCGACGAGCCAAGGGCGCTCGGGGCGTTGGCCGTCGATATGGAAACCAGCGCGCTCTATCGGATTGCGGCGCAGTTCGGCGCGCGGGCGCTGTCGCTGCTCACCGTGGTCGATCATGTCGCCACCGGCGAGCTGACCGATTATTCGGAACGTCAGGCTCTCTTCACCGACATGACCCGGCTGGCGCTGGAAGTCGCAGCCGAGAGCAGTTAGGCGGCTTCCTGCTTCAATGCGGCCTGGTCTTCGGCGCTGGGCCGATGGCCGCGCAAATAGAGCGCGCAGGTCGTGCGCAGCATGGAAGCGAAACAAGGCCTTTGGCCTCGAGGTCGCCCAGCGGCTCGATTTCGAGACCTTCACGCTGATCTATCTCAGCAATGAGAGTTCGCCTTTCGAGGTGGAGCTGACCGTGAACAAGGGACGCGCCGAGCCCTACGCGCTTGGCGACGGCTACGGCCATCTCGCCTTCTCGGTCGCCGATCTCGACAGCGAACACGACCGCATCGGCGCGCTCGGTCTCAACCCGAAGAAGATTGTCGAGTTCAATCACGACGGGGCGCTGATCGCCCGCTTCTTCTTCATCGAGGATCCCGACGGCTACAAGATCGAGGTCCTGCAGCGGGGAGGGCGCTTCCAATAGGGGATATGCCGCGGAGAGGCGCGGCGCCAGCAACGGCACTTTCAGGGGTGCGAACAGCAAGCAGGGAGGAAATCATGGTTACAGTCTACGAGAAGAAGCCGGGTTATGAGAGGAAAGTCGTACTATCTAGGCGCGAGCTTCTGAAGCGTGGCGGCGCGGGCGCGCTGCTCATCATCTCCGGCAGCGCCGTCATCAGCCCCGAACACGCCTGGGGTCTCGAAACCTCGGCGCTGAAGCCCGAAACGATGGCAACCCTGATCCAGGTGGCGCGCGACATCTACCCGCACGACCAGGTGCCGGACAAATATTACGCCATTGCCGTCAAGGGCCATGACGAGACGGCCGCCAAGGACCCTGCCCACAAGGAGCTGATCGAGAAAGGCATCGCCGAGCTCGACAAGAAGGCTGGCAAGGGCGGCTATCGCGGGCTTGGCTGGGAAGAGCAGCGGGTGGCGCTGCTCACCAGTATCGAGAAGACTCCGTTCTTCCAGGCGGTGCGCGGCGGGCTTGTGGTCAGCCTCTACAACCAGAAGGAGGTGTGGCCGCTCTTCGGCTACGAGGGCGAGTCCTACTCCAAGGGCGGCTACATCGCGCGCGGCTTCAACGACATCGAGTGGCTCTGAGCCGCTCTGCCACGAACCGCTTTTCGACAGATTTCATGGGAGGAAACCATGGCAGCACAATTTGATCTCAACAATGACGGCGTGGTCGTCATCATCGGCTCCGGCGCAGGTGGCGGCACGCTCGGCAACGAACTCGCCCAGAAAGGCATCGACGTCGTCATCCTCGAGGCGGGCGCACGCCACGAATATGAGGACTTCATCAACGACGAGTGGGAGTCGTTCGCCCAGCTCGCCTGGAAGGACAAGCGCACCACTTCGGGCGACTGGCGCGTGGCCAAGGATTTTCCGAACCTGCCGGCCTGGATCGTCAAGTCGGTCGGCGGCTCGACCACGCACTGGGCCGGCGCCTCGCTGCGCTTCCAGGAGCACGAGTTCAAGGCGGCCACGACCTACGGCAAGGTCAAGGGCGCCAACCTCCTCGACTGGCCGGTGACGCTAGCCGAGATGGAGCCCTATTATGCCAAGGCCGAAGCCAAGATGGGTGTCACCGGCACCAACAACTGGCCGCGGCTGCCGGGCAACAACAATTTCAAGGTGCTCAAGGCCGGCGCCGACAAGCTCGGCTACAAGGAATGCCACACAGGCAACATGGCCATCAATTCGGTGGAGCGCGACGACCGCAATTCCTGCCAGCAGACCGGCTTCTGCTTCCAGGGCTGCAAATGGGGCGCCAAATGGTCGACGCTCTACACCGAGATCCCGAAGGGCGAGGCGACCGGGCATCTGGAGGTGCGGCCGAACTCGATGGCGATCAAGATCAATCATGACGCTTCAGGCAAGGTGACCGGCGTCGTCTATGCCGACAAGGACGGCAAGCTGCAGGAGCAGAAAGCCCGCATCGTCGCCGTCGCCGGCAATTCGATCGAGAGCCCGCGCCTGCTGCTCAACTCGGAATCATCGAAATTCCCGCACGGGCTCGCCAACTCGTCGGGACAGGTAGGCAAGAACTACATGCGCCACACCACCGGCTCGGTCTACGCCATCTTCGACAAGCCGGTGCATATGTATCGCGGCACCACCATGGCCGGCATCATCCGCGACGAGGCGCGCCACGACCCGTCGCGCGGCTTCGTCGGCGGCTATGAGATGGAGACGCTGTCGCTCGGCCTGCCATTCATGGCGGCCTTCCTCAATCCCGGCGGCTGGGGCCGCTCCTTCACCACGGCGCTCGACCATTACGACCATATGGCGGGTCTGTGGATCGTCGGCGAGGACATGCCGCGCGAAGAGAACCGTATCACGCTGCACAAGGACGAGAAGGACGAGCACGGCATGCCGATCGCCGACGTCCATTTCGACGATCATCCGAACGACGAGGCCATGCGCAACCATGCCTACGGCCAGGGTCAGGCGCTCTATGCCGCGGTCGGCGCGACCAGGACCTTCCCGACGCGGCCTTATCCTTCGACCCACAATCTCGGTACCAACCGGATGAGCGAAAAGCCGGAGGACGGCGTCGTCAACAAGCACGGCCAGTCGCACGATATTAAGAACCTGTTCGTCTCAGACGGCAGCCAGTTCACCACGGGTGCCGCGGAGAACCCGACGCTGACCATCGTGACGCTGGCGATCCGCCAAGCCGACTACATCGCCGCCCAGATGTCGGCGAAAACGATCTGACCTCCCGACTGCCTGCTGGCGCGGGACCCAAACGGGTTCCGCGCCTTTTTTATGCGGGACTATCTTCTGGTGCAGGTCGAGGCTGTGAAGGCTCCGTCCTGCTGCTTCATGATGATGTCGAAGGAGGGAGCGCTTGGGTCATCCAGCGTCGCCTGGGTCATCGAGATCGAATTTCCGCCGGCGGTGTAGCCGCCGAGCGGACCGAGCCAGGTGATCTCGCCATTGGGGTTCATCTGGTAATTGTAAGGCGGCGGTGCGGCGCCGAAGGTCACCGGGCCGCTGTAGAGGCTGCCCTTGATGGTGATGTCGCCGAGGTTGAGGAACAGGCCGAGCAGGTAGACCTCGCAGTGATAGACGCCGTCCGGGAGCTTGCCGTCGGCAAAATCGGCGCGGGCGCCACCGGAGGCGGACACAAGAAGCAGGAAAGTCAGGATTGTTCGCAGGGCCATGACGTCGCTCGTTTGGACGGCGACCTTGCCTCATTTCGCCATGAGCCCGCAACAGGGTCGATGAAGCTACCCTTGCCTATGTGGTGAAATCATAGGCATTTTTACCATTTGTGCAAAATATAGGCGGTGGTGCGTAAACTTTTCTCAATCCTGCCGCGTCGCAGTAGAGGCGACAGTTGCGCGGCTATCAGATAACCAGCTGTAATCACTACGTTATCGCGAGAATCAGTTCAGCGTATTCCTATCTGGCACGTCGCTTGCACCGCTAATATTGCGATGCAAAACAACCAGCTTGGGAGTGTGTCATATGAGGGGTAACTTCGCGAAAATAACAAAAATCCTGTCCGCCGGCGTCGTCGCGGCCGGTCTGCTGGCTTCAGCATCCGCCAAGGCGGCTGAAGACACGATCAAGGTCGGTATCCTCCATTCGCTGTCGGGGACCATGGCGATTTCGGAGACGACGCTGAAAGACGTCATGCTGATGTTGATCGACGAGCAAAACGCCAAAGGCGGCCTGCTCGGCAAGAAGCTGGAAGCCGTGGTGGTCGACCCGGCGTCCAACTGGCCGCTCTTCGCCGAAAAGGCGCGCGAGCTGATTTCCAAGGACAAGGTGGCGGCCGTGTTCGGCTGCTGGACCTCAGTGTCGCGCAAATCGGTGCTGCCGGTGTTCTCGGAACTCGACAACATTCTGTTCTATCCCGTCCAGTATGAGGGCGAGGAGAGCGAGCGCAACGTCTTCTACACCGGTGCGGCGCCGAACCAGCAGGCTATTCCGGCCGTCGACTATCTGATGAGCGCCGATGGCGGCTCGGTGAAGCGCTGGGTCCTTGAAGGCACCGACTACGTCTATCCGCGCACCACCAACAAGATCCTCGAAGCCTATCTCAAGTCGAAGGGCGTGCCGGCCGAGGACATCATGGTCAATTACACGCCGTTCGGCTTCTCGGACTGGCAGACCGAGGTTTCGGCGATCAAGAAATTCGGCTCGGCCGGCAAGAAGACGGCCGTGGTCTCGACCGTCAACGGCGATGCCAACGTCCCGTTCTACAAGGAGCTCGGCAACCAGGGCGTCAAGGCCGAGGACATCCCGGTCATGGCCTTCTCGGTCGGCGAGGAAGAGTTGGCCGGCCTCGATACCGGACCTCTGGTCGGCCACCTCGCCGCCTGGAACTACTTTGAAAGCGTCGACACGCCGGAGAACAAGAAGTTCATCGACAACTGGCACAAGTTCATCAAGAACGACAAGCGCACCACCAACGACCCGATGGAGGCCCATTATATCGGCTTCAATATGTGGGTGAAGGCGGTCGAGAAAGCCGGCACCACCGATCCGGACAAGGTCATCGACGCCATGGTCGGCGTTTCGGTGCCGAACCTGACCGGTGGCTATTCGACGATGATGCCGAACCACCACATCACCAAGCCGGTGCTGATCGGCGAGATCCAGGCCGACGGCCAGTTCGAGACCGTCTCGCAAACGCCCGGCCTCGTCATGGGCGACGAATGGTCCGACTACCTGCCGGATTCCAAGGACCTGATCTCGGATTGGCGCGCGCCTCTGTCCTGCGGCAACTTCAACGTCGCTACCGGAAAGTGCGGCGGCAAGGGCACCAACTGATCCCGGTCCGGACCTTTGGTCCCAGACCTCAGGTCTGGCGGATCGCGGAGTGGCCCCACGATCCGAGACCGCAGCCCGGGTGGGCCCTTTCGGTCCGCCCGGGCAAGATCCCCGAAACCAAGAAAGCTGCTTGAAGACGATAATGCTGCTGCTGCGCGCAATTGGTCTGATGTTGCTGCTGACGATGGCTGGACTGACGCCGTCGAAGGCGGCTGAGGCCGACCTTCGCGCGACGATCGCCAAATTCGCGGCTGCAACCGGCTTCTCGGCCACCGAGGCCGTCGTGCGCGAGCTGGCCGCGAGCGGCGATCCGGCCGTCGAACGGCCTCTCTCGGCGCTGGCCGACGGCAATCTCTACATTCGCAAGAGCGACTCCCAGGTCTTTGTCGGCAAGGAAGCGGGAGACGGCATCGAGTTGCTCGATCCATTGAGCGGCGAAGAGACTGCCGACGCCGCCAAGGCCGATCTCACCAAGATCAAGGTCAACAATGGGCTCCGCCGCACGATCCGCGATGCCCTGGGCACGCTGACCTTGCGCGCCAAGGACGCCAGCGTGCGCCTCGCCGCCGCGGCAACCATGTTCAAGACGCCCGATGCGGCGAACATCGAGCCGCTCGATGCCGCGATCGCCGCCGAGACCGATCCCGGCGTCAAAACCCTGTTCGAGCAGGCGCGCGCGGCGTCAGTCGTGGTTTCCGACAAGCCCGAAGCCGACAAGCTCGCGGCCGTCTCGATCATCGCCGCGCGTGGCGACCGCGACGCGCTTTCGTTGCTGACTTCGGTCGATGCCAATGGCCAGGGCGCGGTCAAGGACGCGGCGGCGGCCGCGATCGGCAACATCAACTCCAAGCTGGCCTTGTGGGATGCCGGCCAGAATATCTGGTACGGCGTTTCGCTGGGATCGGTGCTGCTGCTTGCGGCGATCGGGCTTGCCATCACCTTCGGCGTCATGGGCGTCATCAACATGGCGCATGGCGAGATGGTGATGCTCGGCGCCTACACCACCTTCGTCGTCCAGCAGGTGATCCGCACCTCGTTTCCGGGCCTGTTCGACTGGTCGCTGGCGATCGCGCTGCCGCTCGCCTTCCTTGTCGCAGCACTTGTCGGCCTTGCGATCGAGCGCGGCATCATCCGCTTCCTCTATGGCCGCCCACTGGAGACGCTTCTGGCTACCTGGGGCGTCTCGCTGGTCCTGCAGCAGGCGGTGCGCACCATCTTCGGGCCGACCAACCAGGAGGTCGGCAATCCATCCTGGATGTCGGGCTCGTTCGACGTCGGCCAGCTGGCCATCACCTGGAACCGGCTGTGGATCCTGGTGTTCGCGCTACTTGTTTTTGCGGTGCTGCTCTACGTCATGAAGCGCACGGCCTGGGGTCTGCAGATGCGCGCCGTCACCGCCAACCGCCGCATGGCTGCCTCGATGGGGATCAGGACGCCATGGGTCGACGCGCTGACCTTCGCGCTGGGCTCCGGCATTGCCGGCATCGCCGGCGTGGCGCTCAGCCAGATCGACAATGTCTCGCCCAATCTCGGCCGCGGCTACATCATCGACAGTTTCATGGTCGTGGTGTTCGGCGGCGTCGGCAATCTGTGGGGCACACTGGTCGGCGCCTTCTCGCTCGGCATCGTCAACAAGTTCCTCGAGCCCTATGCCGGCGCGGTGCTCGGCAAGATCGTCGTGCTGGTGCTGATCATCCTCTTCATCCAGAAACGCCCGCGCGGCCTGTTCGCGCTGAAGGGCAGGGCGGTGGAAGCATGATCACGCAACGCTTCTTCGGCGCCGATCGCCGGATCGCCGTCATGATCCTCGCGCTGCTCGCGGCGGCCATCACCGTGCCGCTGCTCAACCTGGCGGTCTCGCCGCAAAGCGCCTTCTACATTCCGGCCTATATCGTAGCGCTGGTCGGCAAATATCTCTGCTACGCGCTGCTGGCGCTCGCGCTCGACCTCGTCTGGGGCTATTGCGGCATCCTCTCGCTCGGCCACGGCGCCTTCTTCGCGCTCGGCGGCTATGCGATGGGCATGTATCTGATGCGCCAGATCGGCTCGCGCGGCGTCTACGGCAATCCGATCCTGCCGGACTTCATGGTGTTCCTGAACTATAAGGAGCTGCCCTGGTTCTGGCACGGCTTCGACCATTTCTGGTTCGCGGCGTTGATGGTGCTGGCCGTGCCCGGCCTGCTCGCCTTTGTCTTCGGCTGGTTCGCCTTCCGAAGCCGCGTCACCGGCGTCTATCTGTCGATCATCACCCAGGCGATGACCTATGCGCTGCTGCTCGCCTTCTTCCGCAACGACATGGGATTCGGAGGCAATAACGGCCTGACCGATTTCAAGGATATTCTGGGCTTCAACGTGCAGGCGGATACGACGCGCTCGGCGCTGTTTGCGGCCAGCGCCGTTATGCTGGCGCTCGCTGTCTTCGTCACCGCGGCGATCGTGCGCTCCAAATACGGCAAGCTCCTGATGGCGGTGCGCGACGCTGAAAGCCGTACCCGCTTCCTCGGCTGGCGGGCCGAGAACGTCAAGCTGTTCGCCTTCACGGTCTCGGCTATCATGGCCGGCATCGCCGGAGCGCTTTACGTGCCGCAGGTCGGCATCATCAATCCCGGCGAATTCGACCCGGCCAACTCGATCGAGGTGGTGATCTGGACCGCCGTCGGCGGGCGCGGCACCATTGTCGGCCCGATCCTCGGTGCGCTGCTCGTCAACGCCGGCAAGTCCTGGTTCACCGGCGTGCTGCCGGAATTCTGGCTGTTCGCGCTGGGCGGCCTGTTCGTCGCCGTCACCCTGCTGTTGCCCAAGGGCATCGTCGGCGTGTGGGACGGTTGGCGCGGCAAGGCGAAGGCGCTGCGCTCAGCTTCGCTTGCGGCGGAAGCCGGTGCCGATATCGAGGAGCCGCCGGAGCCGAAGATCGTGCGGTCGGCGGCGAGAACGCCGGGCGCCTGGTCGGCTTCCGGCGCCGAACCGCAGCCGGCGGAATGAGCGATCATGAGCAAGTCGAACACCATCCTTTATCTCGACGGCGTCTCGGTCTCCTTCGATGGCTTTCGCGCCATCAACAACCTGTCGCTGGTGCTCGACAAGGGCGAGATGCGCGCCATTATCGGGCCGAATGGCGCCGGCAAGACGACGATGATGGATATCGTCACCGGCAAGACGCGACCGGACGAGGGCGAAGTGTTCTTCGACGGTGAGGTCGATCTCACCCGGCATGACGAGGCCGAAATCGCCATGATGGGCATCGGCCGCAAATTCCAGAAGCCGACCGTCTTCGAGAGCCACAGCGTCGAGGACAATCTCATGCTGGCGCTGAAAGGGCCGCGCTCGATCTTCCCGGCTCTTTTCCATCGCCGCTCGGCGGCCGAGATGCGGCGCATCGACGACATCCTCGGCATCATCCGTCTCGGCGACAAGCGCGGCGAGCTCGCCGCCAATCTCAGCCACGGCCAGAAACAATGGCTGGAGATCGGCATGCTCTTGGCGCAGGACCCAAAGCTTTTGCTCGTCGACGAGCCGGTCGCCGGCATGACCGATGCGGAAACCGAGGAGACCGCGCGTCTGCTCAAGGATATCGCCCGCGACCATTCGGTGGTGGTCGTCGAGCACGACATGCATTTCGTGCGCGAGCTCGGCGTCAAGGTCACCTGCCTGCACGAGGGCTCGGTGCTGTCGGAAGGCACGCTCGATTTCGTCTCGGCGGACGAGCGTGTCGTCGAAGTCTATCTGGGGCGGTGAGCATGGTCTGGCGGGTTCCATTTTGCCGTTTCGATTTCGCTTTCCTGAAGCGCTGGAGAAGGGGCTGACCATGCTCGAAGTTTCCAATGCCACGCTGCATTACGGCGCCGCCCAGGCGCTGCGCGGCGTTTCGCTGAAGGCGGGTGCCGGCAAGATCACTTGCGTGCTCGGCCGAAACGGCGTCGGCAAAACCAGTTTGATGAGATCGATTGTCGGCCATCACCGGCTGACGAGCGGAAGCGTTGCCTTCGAGGGGAAGGCGCTCGACCGGAGCGCGGCGTATGACCGCGCCCGGTCGGGCATCGCATTCGTGCCGCAGGGCAGGGAAGTCTTTCCGCTGCTCACGGTGCGCGAAAACCTGGAGTCCGGCTTCGCGCCGTTGAGGCGCGCCGACCGTAACATTCCGGCCCATGTCTTCGAGCTGTTTCCGGTCTTGAAGCAGATGCTCGGCCGCCGCGGTGGCGATCTTTCCGGCGGCCAGCAGCAGCAACTTGCCATCGGGCGAGCGCTGGTGATGCGACCCAAGCTCCTGGTGCTTGACGAGCCGACCGAAGGCATCCAGCCGTCGATCATCAAGGATATCGGCCGCGCCATCCGGTATCTCCGCGACCAGGCGGGGATCGCCGTGCTTCTGGTCGAGCAGTATCTCGACTTCTGCCGGGAACTTGCCGACGAGGTCAACATCATGGATCGCGGCCAGATCGTGCATACCGGCCCCGCCGAAGATCTGGACCGCGCGGATGTGCGAAAGTTTCTGACAGTCTAGAATCGTTTTCTCGACTTCGCTCGACATCGCAGGCGGCAGCAAGCCCAGTATTTCTCTCCGCTGGCCCAGCCCAGCTCTGGTGCGTTGGATATCGCATGCTAGTCTTTTCTTGGCCTTGGTGAGTCGGTCGCTTTCCGTATCAGTTGCGAATGAGGGGGAAGGCGCGCGGACACCGCGCGCAAGTTTCACGCAAGCAAGCCTGCCTAGTTTTCTCCCCAGTGATTGTCGGTCAACGCGTCCAAAAAGGTTCGTGCCAGGGGACGGCGATGGAACGTTTTGTCGAAGACTATCAGAAGCGGCGGCTCACGGATCGCGTCGATATCATGACTGCGATCAACATCCTGATGTCGCAAGGCTATGACGAGGATGATCTGCTGGGTGAGATGACCAAGGTCTTCTACGTCGATCTCGACGCATTCAACGAAGTGATCGCCCACCACTGAGGGCGATGCCCCAAGCCTCAACCGGCACGGCGGAAGTCGAGCACGCGGTTGCGGCCGCCGCGCTTGGCGGCATAGAGCGCCTTGTCGGCGGCGCTGAGCACCTTGTCGAAGCTCACGCCATCGCTGTTGCCGAAGGCGAAGCCGGCGCTCACCGTGCAGCGCAACGGCCCGGTCTCCGTCTCAATAATGCGCGCGGCGAACGCGGCCCGGACACGTTCGGCCGTCGCCTCGACTGTCTCTGGCAAGGTGCGCCTCAACACCATCGCGAATTCCTCGCCGCCCATGCGGGCGACGGAGTCGTTCGGGCGCAGGTCGGCGGAGAGCACCTGGGCAAAAACCTTCAGCACCTCGTCGCCGGCGGCATGGCCGAACTGGTCGTTGATCGCCTTGAAGCCGTCGAGGTCGAACACCACGACCGCCGTGAAAGCGCTGACCGGCGTCTTGCCGTGCAGGTCGAACAAAGCGCGACGGTTGAGCAGCCCGGTCAGCACGTCGGTCTCGGCCTCATGCTTGTGGTGGCGCGCGAGCCGCCCCTGGTTGAGCGCCAGCGACAGCGCGCCGATGCCGGTCATCGAAGCGATGACGATGACCAAGCTCAGATCCTCCGCCCAGTTGCTCGGCGCGTGGCCGAGGACGAGTTTGCCGTCCCAAGCCAGCACGGCCGCGCAAAGCACGAAGGAAACAGCGGTCAACGAATAGAGCAGCGCCACGCCCACGAGTTGCGCCGGAGCCTCCTCGCGACCCTTCCAATATTCATGCGCCGTGCCGAATAGGAGTAGCGCGGCAAGGAAATTCTCAAGCATGAAGCCCAGACCGTCATAGCCGAGCGCCATTGGCGGTAACGCCAGCGCAAAGGAGAAGGCAGTGCCAAGCGTGATGCGCGGCAGCGGCGAGCGTCCAGTCCGGAACTGGTGGGCGGCGCCCAACATCACCGAGAAGCCGAACAGCAGCAGCGCCAGCGCCAGGATGCCGAGGGTTGTTCCGGGCGCATCGATATAGGCGTCATAAACAAAAACCTCCGCCACCACCACCAGCACGCTGGTCGCCCATGTCAGCAGGAACCTGTCGGAACGGGCGGTCAGCCAGGTTCCGAACAGGGTGAGGCTGAGGCAGGCTGCGGAGAAGCCGACGGCCAGCAGCAATGAATTGTAGTCGAGAAGCATGCACTCGCCCTTGCCGCCGCCGGGTCTCTGCAACCTGTCGTGCGTACATTAGTGCGGCAAGGAAGTATCGATTACGTTACGATACCGGTGAAGATGCCATTGTTTCCGCGGCGTCAGAGGACCGCCACCAACAGGCGTCAGAGGACCGCCACCAACAATAGCAGGATGATGCCGACCCCCATCATCACCAGACCCGGCCAATTCTGCGACAGGCCGAGGAAACCGAGGCCGCGCCGGCGTGGCTCAAGCGTCGGGCCAGGCGTTGTAAGGTTTGGCATCGGGCGATCCGAGGCAGCAGGTGCCGGATCGCTAAGTTTCCCGCGCCTGAGGACCGCACCCGCCATGTACACAATGCCGGCGACAATGAGCAATGCCCCGATGAGGATGACAGCCATATCACCTCGCTTTCTTCGGGCTCTCCCGATGCCGGAGCCCGGGCCATTGTTCCGCGACGCTCAACCGCTATGGAAACCTGCTCCCGGCGAGAAAGGCAAAACGGTCAAGACGCCCCGTAAGTTCCGACGGAACTGCCGGACGCAAGGCGCAGCCGACACCAGGCAGGCAGGATCCGATGCTCGAACAAAAGGATATGACCGGAGTGAAGGCTGGCTTCAATCGGTCACCCGCTTCATCAGGGCCATGGCGCCGAAGGGGGCGCGCACCTTGCCCTCGGTTATGAAGTAGACGAACACGTCGCGCGGCTTGACCGGCGCATCCGTCTTGGGATCGGCGCGTGGCAGGTCGGCGGGCTGCTTGCCCTCCGCCCAGGTCTTCACCCGTCCCGCCCATTCATCGAGGCCTTTCGGCGTGTAGCAATCGGGGTTGTCGTCGCTGCCGGTCTGAAGCCGCGCATAGACGAAGTCGCCGGTGATATCGGCGATCGCCGGATATTTTGCGTGGTCGGCGTAGACGATCGCGGCCTTGTATTTTCGGGCGAGCGCCGGGAATTCCGGCACGATGAAGCTGTCATGCCGCACCTCGAGTGCATGGCGCAGAGGCACGCCGTCCTGCTTCTCGGGCAGAAGTTTCAGGAAAGCTTCGAAATCGTCGGCGTCGAACTTCTTGGTCGGCGCGAACTGCCACAGGATCGGGCCGAGCTTCTCGCCGAGCGCGGCAACGCCGGAGCCCAGGAAGCGCATCATCGATTCGCCCGCTTCGCCGAGCACCCGGCGGTTGGTGACGAAGCGGTTGCCTTTGAGCGAGAAGACGAAGCCTTCCGGCGCCTCGTTGGCCCATTTGGCGAAGGTCGGTTCCTTGAAGCTGGAATAATAGGTGCCGTTGACCTCGATGGTCGGGACCTGCCGGCTGGCGTAGTGGAGTTGCTTGGCCTTGGCAAGCTTATCCGGGTAGAAGGAGGTGTCCCAGGGCTCGAAAGTCCAGCCGCCCATGCCGGAGCGGATTTTTCCTTGGCTCATTGTCGTCCTCCTCCGTTCAAATGTGATCAGGCGGCTCGATCGACCGGCTTCACCATGTCGACCAGGGTCCATCCTGGCCGGTGTGGGTTGGCGCGGCGACCCGTTTCGCGATAGCCGTAGGCGGAATAGAGCGCGATGTTCCGCTCCATGCGCGAATTGGTGTAAAGCCGCACCTCCGGCACGCCCCACGACCGCGCCTGCTCGTCGGCGAAGTCGAGCAGTTTGATGCCGAGCTTTTTACCCTGGAAGGCCGGCGCGACGGCGACGCTAAAGATCATGGCGTGGTCGGGATGCTGTTCGAGGGCGATCAGCCCGGCCAGTCCTCCATCCTCTTCGAGCAGCCAGATTTCGCCGCGCTCGATGCGCGGCGCGTAATCTTCCGTCACCGGAATCGGCGGGGTGCCGAACAGAGCGGTGTAGGGCGCATAGGCGGCCGTGGTCAGCGCGGCAACGGCCGGAAGATCACCGGAAAGCGCTCTTCTAATTGTCATCCAAGCGTCCTCCCGACGCAATGCGCGCTCACTCCGCCGCTTCGCGTTTGCCTCCGGGGCGCCGCTCCAGCAGCTCCTTCAGGAACTGGCCGGTGTAGCTGCGCTTCTCGCGCACGATCGCTTCCGGCGTGCCCGACGCCACCAACTCGCCGCCGCCGTCGCCGCCTTCGGGGCCGAGGTCCAACACCCAGTCGGCGGTCTTGATCACTTCGAGATTGTGCTCGATGACCACCACCGTGTTGCCCTGGTCGACCAACTCGTGCAGCACTTCGAGCAGCTTGGCGACGTCGTGGAAGTGCAGGCCGGTGGTCGGCTCGTCGAGGATGTAGAGCGTCTTGCCGGTCGCCTTGCGCGACAGTTCCTTGGCGAGTTTTATCCGCTGCGCCTCGCCGCCGGAGAGTGTCGTCGCCTGCTGGCCGATATGGATGTAGCCGAGGCCGACCTGCTTCAGCGTCTCCAGCTTGTCGCGCACGCCCGGCACCGCCGAGAAGAACTCGACGCCTTCCTCGACCGTCATGTCGAGCACGTCGGCGATCGACTTGCCCTTGAACTGCACGTCGAGCGTCTCGCGGTTGTAGCGCTTGCCGTGACAGACGTCGCAGGTGACGTAGACATCGGGCAGGAAGTGCATCTCGATTTTTATCACGCCGTCGCCCTGGCAGGCCTCGCAGCGGCCGCCCTTGACGTTGAAGGAGAAGCGGCCGGGCTGGTAGCCGCGTGCCTTGGCCTCCGGGAGCCCCGCAAACCAGTCCCGGATCGGCGTGAAGGCACCCGTATAGGTCGCCGGGTTGGAGCGCGGCGTGCGGCCGATCGGCGACTGGTCGATGTCGATGACCTTGTCGAGGAATTCCAGCCCCTCGATGCGGTCATGCTCGGCCGGATGCTCGCGCGAGCCCATGATGCGGCGCGAGGCGGCCTTGAACAGCGTCTCGATCAGGAAAGTCGACTTGCCGCCGCCGGACACGCCGGTGACCGCGGTGAAGGTGCCAAGCGGGATTTCGGCCGTCACGTTCTTCAAATTGTTGCCGCGCGCGCCGACCACCTTGATGCGCCGGTTCTTCTTCGCCTCGCGGCGCACCGCCGGCGTCGCCACTTCGAGTTCGCCCGACAAATATTTGCCGGTGATCGAGGCGGGTGTGGCCATGATCTGCTGCGGCGTGCCCTGCGCGATAATCTGGCCGCCATGGATGCCGGCGGCGGGGCCGATGTCGACGACATAGTCGGCATGCAGGATGGCGTCCTCGTCATGCTCGACCACGATCACCGTGTTGCCGATGTCGCGCAGGTGCTTCAACGTATCGAGCAGGCGCGCATTGTCGCGCTGGTGCAGGCCGATCGACGGCTCGTCGAGCACATAGAGCACGCCGGTGAGGCCCGAGCCGATCTGTGAGGCGAGGCGGATGCGCTGGCTCTCGCCGCCCGACAGCGTGCCGGAGTTGCGCGACAGCGTCAGATAGTCGAGGCCGACATCGTTGAGGAAACGCAGCCGCTCGCGGATCTCCTTGAGCACCCGGACCGCGATCTCGTTCTGCTTCTCGTTCAACTGCGCCGGCAGGTCGGTGAACCACTGGTCGGCCTTGCGGATCGACATCTCAGTGACTTCGCCGATATGCTTGCCAGCGATCTTCACCGCCAGCGCTTCCGGCTTCAGCCTGTAGCCGTTGCAGGCGGGGCAGGGAGTGGCCGACATGAAGCGCTCGATCTCCTCGCGCATCCAGGCCGATTCCGTTTCCTTCCAGCGCCGGTCTAGGTTGGGGATGACGCCCTCGAAAGTCTTGGTCGTCTTATAAGAGCGCAGGCCGTCATCATACTGGAAGGTGATCTCGCGCTCGCCGGTACCATGCAGCACGGCTTTCTGTGCCTCGGCGCTCAGATCCTTGAACTTGTCGCCGAGCTTGAAGCCATAGGCCTTGCCCAGCGCTTCCAGCGTCTGCGCGTAATAGGGCGAGGTCGACTTCGCCCACGGGCTGATGGCGCCGTCGCGCAGCGAGACGTTCTCGTCCGGCACGACGAGGTTGGGATCGATGGCGCGCTGGCTGCCGAGACCATCGCAGGTCGGGCAGGCGCCGAACGGATTGTTGAAGGAGAACAGCCTGGGCTCGATCTCGGGAATGGTGAAGCCGGAAACCGGGCAGGCGAATTTCTCCGAGAACAGGATGCGCTCATGCGTCTCGTTCTTCGACTTGTTGACCGAGTCCTCGCCGGTCAGGCTGGCATCGAGCGGCTTGTCGGCAAACTCCGCCACAGCCAGTCCTTCGGCAAGCTTCAGCGCAGTCTCTATCGAATCCGCGAGCCTTGTCGCCAGATCGCCGCGCACGACGATGCGGTCGACGACCACGTCGATGTCGTGCTTGTACTTCTTGTCCAGCGCCGGGACATCGGCGATCTCGTAGAAGACGCCGTCGACCTTGACGCGCTGGAATCCCTTCTTCTGCAGCTCCAGGAGCTCCTTGCGGTACTCGCCCTTGCGGCCGCGCACGATCGGCGCCAGCAGGAACAGACGGGTGCCTTCCTCCAGCGCCAGCACGCGATCGACCATCTGGCTGACCGTTTGGCTCTCGATCGGCAGGCCGGTGGCCGGCGAATAGGGGATGCCGACGCGCGCAAAGAGCAGGCGCATATAGTCGTAGATCTCGGTGACGGTGCCGACCGTCGAGCGCGGGTTGCGCGAGGTGGTCTTCTGCTCGATCGAGATGGCGGGCGACAGGCCGTCGATCTGGTCGACGTCCGGTTTCTGCATCATCTCCAGGAACTGGCGGGCATAGGCCGACAGGCTTTCGACATAGCGGCGCTGGCCCTCGGCATAGATGGTGTCGAAGGCAAGCGACGATTTGCCGGAGCCCGATAGTCCAGTCATGACGATCAGGCTGTCGCGCGGCAGATCGAGATCGACGTTCTTGAGATTGTGTTCGCGCGCCCCGCGAATGGAAAGGTATTTTTGGTCGGCCATCGCCGGTCGCCGCCTCAGATCTGGAATTTGCTGGATTGGGCGGGTTCGTCCCGGCCATCCCCTATGTAGGTATTTTCGCCGCCACGTCGAGAGACGCCACAATCTCGACGGAAGAAGCCGATCATGGGTTTAACCGCCTTTCGCGCGGGCCGGCAAGCGGAAAGAACAAAGGCCGAACACGCTCCTGACAAAGCGCTGTGGAAACAGTCGCACAAAGCGCTGTGGAAACAAGCGCGCTGAGTGCCGTGGAACGGTCGCCCGAAATTTTGTGGAGACACGTGCCGCCGATGCCGCCTCGTTCCGCGGAGCCACCCGACTTACCCGTACGTAACCTCCAGGCGATCACATTTTTCGGTAACCGGCTATTCAACTGTTGACGCCGGTGACTCACGGGAGCAGTCTCAAATCGTCAACGAAGCCGGCCGTCTTTCGATGGCCTCGCCGCGCAACTGGCGGCCTGCGAGACGCCGCAGGCGATAGCGATTAGCGCTTCGAACGACATTGTCGCAACGGACATAAGGAGCGGAGCATGACGCCACCGGACAGTCCCTTGAGGCTCCACACCGAGATGGAGCCGCGGCGGGCATAAGTGCCAGGGCAGACTTGAAACGCCGGCCCGACAAACCGTGCCCTGCCGATTCCCTACAATCAGAGACGATAGTCGGATCGTCGGCGGAACGCCGCGTTGCATCCGAAACAGAACGCCGGCAGTCCATTCCCGGCTAAAGTTGGATTTCAGATCCATGAAGCCCCATCCGTCTGCACAGCAGGGATGGGGCTAACATTTTGTGGTGTTCGCGTGTGACCCGCTCGGGATCAGTGGTTCGGGATCCGAGCGCCGCCCGTCGCCATGTCGATCGTTATGCTGCCGCCGATCCTGACATCGGTGTTGCCGATCTTGAAGGAACCGTCGCTGCCGGCCGGCAGCGCGTCATCGGGTTCCGGCTGCGGCGCCGGCTTGGCGATGCGGTAGTCGCCGCTGACGCCAGGCAGTTTCTGCGCCGAACCGTCGTCGGCAAGCGCAGCGCCGGCCGTCAACATGCCGGCAAGCGCGGCGAGGGCGGCGCATAGATGTCTGGGCTGAACGGACCTGATCATGCGCGGACTATAGGGAGGCGGCTAGAGCAATGCCAGACGCGCGGCGATCAATTTGCCGCGCGCCTGCCCGCAACGTCAGGCCGCTTTCTTGCGCGTGTCGTAGACGTGGTCGACGAGGCCCCATTCCTTGGCTTCCGCGGCGCTCATGAAATAGTCGCGGTCGAGCGTGCGCTCGACTTCATCATAGGTCCGGCCGCAGTGCTTGGCGTAGAGCTCTGTCATATGCTGCTTGGTGCGCACGATGTCCTCGGCGTGGCGCTGAATGTCCGAGGCCTGGCCCTGGAAGCCGCCGAGCGGCTGGTGCAGCACGATCCTGGTGTTGGGCAACGCGATGCGACGCCCCGGTTCGCCGGCCATCAACAGGAAGGAGCCCATCGAGGCGGCAAAGCCCATGCAGACCGTCGAAACCGGGCAGGAGATGTATTGCATCGTGTCGTAGATGGCGAAGCCGCTGGTCACCATGCCGCCCGGCGAGTTGATGTAAAGCGAGATCTCCTTGTCGGGATGGTCCGATTCCAGCGACAGGAGCTGTGCGCAGACCAGCGCCGAGACGTTGTCGTTGATCTCGCCATTGACGAAGACGATGCGCTCGCGCAGCAGCCGCGAAAAGATGTCGAAGGAGCGTTCGCCGCGGCTCGACTGCTCGATGACCATAGGCACCAGATTGGCAATGCTCATGACTGTTTTCCTCGGTCCTCTCTTGATCAGGCCGCGCGCAGCATCATGCAGGGCGCGTTGGCGGCGGTCGGATTCCTGCGCGCGTCGAGCGAAAGCCCGCAACCGGCGCCGGAAACAGCGACGAGAGGCTGCGTGGCCGGCACGAAACCGTCATGCACGATGCGTAGATGCGTGCCGCCCGAGGCGGTGCCGGCGAGCGTGAAAGTGACGATGCTGTCAAAGGCGGGAAGCTGGTCCGCATCTTTCGCGCCGGGCCCCTCGCGCCAGGAATAGCGCAGCAGCCTGCCCGGCTCGGCCTCGAGCACCTCGCATTCGATCGGCGCATGCGGTCCGGCAAAGGCGAAGCGCGCGCCGGTTTGCGCCTCGATGTCGTTCGGCATCATCCAGGCGGCGAGCAACTCCGGCTCGGTCAGCGCCCGCCAGACTTTTTCCGGCGGATCTGGAAGGTCGCATTCGAAGCTGAGCGGCGCTTCGTTGACCGTCGGGTTTTCGATAGCCGTCATTGGTCCATTCCTTTCAGAACCGTCTTCAACTTCTCGATGCGTTCCGGCCAGAAGGCGCGGTAGCGTTCGATCCAGCCGAGCAGCGGGTCGAGCCCTTGCGGATCGGCACGGTAATAGGCATTGCGGCCGGCGCGCCGCTCGACCACCAAGCCGGCGCCGCGCAGCACGGCGAGGTGCTGCGAGACCGCCGGCTGCGACACGCTCATACCGGCGCGCAGCTCGGTCACGCTCATCTCGCTGGCGGTCAGCCGCTCGTAGACGGCGCGACGGGTAGGGTCGGCAAGCGCACGAAAAATCTCTGCTTCGATCATGGATAAAGCATAAGTCGATACTTATTGGTTTGGCAAGCCTCTATTTGATCGCCATATAGAGGTGCATGTTCAAACCCCGCCTTTGCTGACATTTCTTGACAGAAAGGGTGATTAAGAATAGAACGAAAAGAGAACGAAAAACCTTGTGGGAAAAGCCGGCCTTTGCGGGCGGCGGCGGCCCGAAGGCTGTAAGGTGAGCGAATTGAATTCGTTTCGGATGAGCGCGGAGAAGTAAGATGGCGGGTAGCGTCAACAAGGTCATTCTGGTGGGCAATCTCGGGGCGGACCCTGAAATCCGCCGCCTGAATTCCGGCGATCCGGTCGTCAACATCCGCATTGCCACGTCGGAAAGCTGGCGCGACAAGAACACCGGCGAGCGCAAGGACAAGACCGAGTGGCACAATGTCGTCATCTTCAACGATCAGCTCGCCAAGGTGGCCGAGCAGTATCTGAAGAAGGGCATGAAGGTCTATGTCGAGGGCCAGCTGCAGACCCGCAAATGGCAGGACCAGACCGGCAACGACCGCTACACGACCGAAATCGTCCTGCAGAAATTCCGTGGCGAATTGCAGATGCTCGACGCGCGTGGCGAGGGCGGCGGCGGCCAGGTCGGCAATTATTCCGGCGGCGGCAGCCGCGGTTCGGATTTCGGCCAGTCCGGTCCGAATGAAGGTCTCAGCCGCGGTGGTGGTGGCGGCCCCAGGGGCGGCGGCGGTGGCGGCTCGTCGCGCGAGCTGGACGACGAGATCCCGTTCTAACCGCTTCGAAACGGGCATTTGAGGGAAGGCGCGATGTCGCTCGGACCGCTCCTGTCGGCGCCGCCTCCCATTCCATGGCATGCCTTTGCGGCCTTCGCCGCCCTCGCTATCGGCGGCGCCCAACTGGCGTTGCCGAAGGGTACTGCGCGTCACCGCGCGCTGGGTTATGCCTGGGTGGCGCTGATGCTGGTCGCGATATCGAGCTTCTGGATCCAGCAGATCCGGCTCATCGGTCTGTTCAGCCCGATCCATCTTTTGTCGATCCTGGTGCTGGTCACGGTACCGCTGGCGGCATGGTATGCGCACGCGCATAAGGTCGCCGCGCGTCGCGGCGCCATGATCAAGCTCTATCTGTTCGCGCTGGTCGGCGCCGGCATCTTCACGCTGTTGCCTGGCCGGATCATGCATGCGGTCGTGTTCGGTCAGTAGGCGACGGAAACCTCGTAAGGAAGATCAAGGTGAAAGCACGCATCAAATGGGTCGAGGAACGCACCTTTGTCGGCGAGTCCGGCAGCGGCCATAAGGTCGTGCTGGGCACGGCGCACGGGCCGGACGGCAAGACGCCTGGACCGAGCCCGATGGAGCTGGTGCTGATCGGTACCGGCGGCTGCTCGGCCTATGACGTCGTCCACATCCTCGAGAAAGGCCGGGAGGCGGTCGAGGATTGCGTGGTCGAGCTCGACGCCGACCGGGCCGAGACCGACCCGAAAGTGTTCACCCGCATCCACATGCATTTCATCGTCAAGGGCCGCGCGCTGTCGCACGACAAGGTAAGAAGGGCGATCGATCTGTCGATCGAGAAATATTGCTCGGCGTCAGCCATGATGGCCAAGACAGCGACGATTACCCACGATTTCGAGGTGGTCGAGACGGCGGTCAAGTAGGGCAGTAGGGCAGTAGGGCAGTAGGGCAGTAGGGCAGTAGGGCAGTAGGGCAGTAGGTGGGCTGCCTCGCAGCCGGTCAGGCCGCCATCAGCGCCCGAACGCCGTCGGCCACGAACTGGACTGCCAACGCCGCCAGGATGACGCCCAGCAGCCTGGTCAGGATCGAGCGGCCGGTCTGGCCGAGGATGCGGTCGATGCGTTCCGACAGCACGAACACCAGATAAGTGATGACCAGGCAGATGAAGATGATGCCGACCAGCGCTGCCTGGGCGGCAAAGCCCTCGAAATGTCCTGATAAAAGCACCGTCGCCGAAATCGCGCCGGGGCCGGCGATCAGCGGGATCGCCAGCGGGAAGGCGGCGATGTTGTGGATCATGTCCTTGGTGATGGCGACGTCGCCGATCTTCTCTTTGCGGTCTTGTCGGCGCTCGAACACCATTTCGAAGGCGATGAAGAACAAGAGGAAGCCACCGGCCACCCGGAAGGCCGGCAGCGTGATGCCGAACACCGACAGGATCGCGGCGCCGGCAAGTGCAAACAGCGCCATGACCAGGAAGCCGATCACCGAGGCGCGCACCGAAACCTGCTGACGCTCCTCGCGGTTCATGCCGCGCGTCACGGCGAGAAAGAGCGGCGCCAATCCCGGCGGGTCGATGGTCACCAGAATGGTGACGAAGGCGTTGAACAGGCTGTCGAAACTCGGCATCGCTGGTCCCCTCCCGCCGGGCGAGGCCCAGGCCCCGCAATTGGTAGAACAAAGCCCGAGCGGTGGAAACAGGCGGGAGGTAATTCAGTCGGCTATTCGGCATGGCTGCAATAGGCTTCCAGCCGGTAACCGTCCGGATCGACAACGAAGGCGGCATAGTAATTGTCGCCATATGCCGCGCGCAGTCCGGGCTGGCCGTTGTCCGTGCCGCCCTCACGCAATGCCGCCGCATGGAAGGCGTCGACGCTGGCGCGGGTCGGCGCCGAAAAGCAGAAATGCAGGCCGGAGTCTGCGTCGGCCGGTACCGGCCGCCCGGCATCGTTCACCCAAAGCTGGACTGCGTCACCACCGTAACCGAGTGAACCGGGCGACTGGCTGAGACAGGAATAGCCGAGCGGTTTCAGCGCAGCGTCGTAGAAGCGTTTCGAAGTGCCGGCGTCACGGACGCCGATCGAGACATGGTCAAGCATTGTTTCCTCCATGATTGCAAATGGTTGGTTGCTCAGGCTGGAGTCGTGCGGCGAGCCAAAAACTCGACCTCCATGCGCCAGGTTGCACCGCCATCATGCGAGCGCTCGCCCAGCCAACGGAACGAGTTTTCGGTGATCTGCGAGAAGCTCCAGCGTACAGACGCGCCCGTGCCGTCGGCGCCGACCTGGACGATGGTGTCATCCTCGGCGCGGCCGAGCTGCCGGCTGTAATACTGGTTGCGCGGGTCGCTCCAGAAGATGTGCCAGGCGTCGGCGCCGGGATCGTAAACGCGCAATGTCGTGCCGTAGAAGGTCCATGGCCCGAGCGCCGGGGAGGGACCTGCGTCGCGGGCGGGCAGGATCCAGACGTCCTGCACGGCCCTGCCTTCCAGAACCCAGCCGAAATGCACCTCGCCGCGACCTGTAAGCCTGGTCCCATCCTCGAGAATGCGCGTGGCGTCGAACGTCCAGGCGCCGATGAAGCGGCCATAGAGTTTCAGCTTTTCGGCAAGGTCCGGTTTTGGACCGTCGCTGTGCAGGGCCTCGGCAAAGGGGTCGGTCATTGTTGCTGCCTCGTTTGTCAGGAGAGGGCTAGCAATAGGGGCATGACAGGGTTCGTCGCTTGGGAAAAATTGCTATCTTTCGGGCATGACGACAGCGCAGAAAACTCTGGCTTCCGGGCATGGTTGGCAGGTGTCCGACGTGGTGTGCACGGCCGTCGCCGGCGACAAGCCATTCGAGGAAGAGCATCGCAGCTTTTGCGTTGCCGCAGTGACCAGGGGCACGTTCCGCTATCGCACGCGCCAAGGCACGACGATGCTGGCGCCAGGCGCCATCCTGCTCGGCAATCCCGGCGCCTGCTATGAATGCGGGCATGAGCATGCCGCCGGCGACCGCTGCCTCTCGTTTCATTTTACCCCAGCCTATATGGAGCGGGTCGTGGCCGATGTGCCGGGCGCGAAACGGCTCGGCTTTGCCGATCCGCGCCTGCCGCCCTTGCCGGCGCTGACGCCTCTGCTCGCCGAGGCGGAGGCGGCGCGAGAGACAGGCGACAGCGACGCGTTCGAGGAACTCGGCCTGCGCATCGCCGGCGCGGTCGCCGCGGCTGCGGCCGGATCTGCCGCCGCGACCCGAACGCCCAGCCGCCGCGACCAGAAACGGGTTGCCGAAGCGGTGCGGCTGATCGAACTCAATGCCGAGCGGCCGCTTTCGCTGACCGAGCTTGCCGACGGCACGGCGACCAGTCCGTATCATTTCCTGCGCATTTTCCGGCAGGTGGCCGGCTTGACGCCCTACCAGTTTCTGCTCAGGACCAGACTGCACCGCGCCGCAGTGCGGTTGCGCTGCTCGGACGCGACGATCTCGACGATCGCTTTCGACGAGGGCTTCAACGACCTGTCGACCTTCAACCGTCGGTTCCGGCGCGAGATGGGGGAGGCCCCCGGCGCGTATCGCGCCAGACGGACCAGAGGGCGCTGAGGCCAGCCGAAGCGAAACCGAGCTTGGCCATATCGTCGCAGCGATATCCATTTGAAATTGCCGCCGAAATCGTCTTTGGAAAAGTGCCTCCGCCATTGGAGTTTCAGTCCCGCATCCTATATAAGTGGTGAGTGATTCCCGACTGGACTGTGACCTGATTTGACCGACCAGAAGACACCGCGCGGGCCGGATGGCGGCCCCACCGGCATCGAGCCGATTTCGATCATCGAGGAGATGCAGCGCTCCTATCTCGATTACGCCATGAGCGTGATCGTCAGCCGCGCGCTGCCCGACGTGCGCGACGGCCTGAAGCCGGTGCACCGGCGCATCCTCTATGCCATGCAGGAAGGCGGTTACCACTGGAACCGCAAGCATGTGAAATCGTCGCGCATCGTCGGCGACGTGATGGGTAAATACCATCCGCACGGTGACGCCTCGATCTATGATGCCCTGGTTCGCATGGCGCAAGACTGGTCGCTGCGCGTGCCGCTGATCGACGGGCAGGGCAATTTCGGCTCGATCGACGCCGACCCGCCTGCGGCCATGCGCTACACCGAGTCGCGGCTCACCAAGGTCGCGCACGAGCTTCTGGGGGATATCGACAAGGAAACGGTCGATTTTCAGGACAATTACGACGGCGCCGAACAAGAGCCCAAGGTACTGCCTGCGCGTTTCCCGAACCTTCTAGTCAACGGGTCGGGCGGCATCGCCGTCGGCATGGCCACCAACATCCCGCCGCACAACCTGGCCGAAGTGTGCAACGGAGCGATGGCGATCATCGACAATCCAGCCATCGACCTGCCGGCGCTGATGGAGATCGTGCCCGGCCCGGATTTCCCGACCGGCGGCATCGTCCTTGGCCGGTCCGGCATATATAGCGCTTATTCTACCGGCCGCGGCTCGATCGTCATGCGCGGCCGCGTCGAGATCGAAAAGCGCGGAAACGACCGTGAATCCATCGTCGTCACCGAAATTCCCTATCAGGTGAACAAGGCGGCGATGATCGAGAAGATGGCCGAACTGGTGCGCGAAAAGCGCATCGACGGCATTTCCGACATCCGCGACGAGAGCGACCGTCAGGGCTATCGCGTCGTCATCGAATTGAAGCGCGAGGCCGTCGCCGACGTCATCCTCAACCAGCTTTACCGCTTCACGCCGCTGCAGACCTCGTTCGGCGCCAACATGGTGGCGCTCAACGGCGGCAAGCCGGAAGTGATGACGCTGATCGACATGCTGAAAGCCTTCGTCAGTTTCCGCGAGGAGGTGATCAGCCGCCGCACGAAATACCTGCTGCGCAAGGCGCGCGAGCGGGCCCATGTCCTCGTCGGTCTTGCGATTGCCGTCGCCAACATCGATGAGGTGATCAAGCTGATCCGCACCGCGCCCGATCCGCAGACGGCGCGCGAGCAGTTGATGGAGCGGCGCTGGCCCTCGCACGACGTCGCGCCGCTGATCAAGCTGATCGACGACCCACGCCACCGCATCAACGAGGACGGCACCTATAATCTCTCCGAGGAACAGGCGCGTGCCATCCTCGACCTGCGCCTGCAGCGCCTGACCGCTCTCGGCCGCGACGAGATCGCCGACGAGTTGAACAAGATCGGCGCCGAGATCGTTGATTTCCTTGATATTTTGTCGTCGCGCGCGCGCATCCAGCAGATCGTCAAGGACGAGCTGATCGCGGTCCGCGACGAATTCGGCACGCCGCGCCGCACCGAGCTCTCCGACGGCGGTGCGGACATGGAAGACGAGGACCTGATCCAGCGCGAGGACATGGTCGTCACCGTCAGCCATTCCGGCTACATCAAGCGCGTGCCGCTCTCGCTCTACCGGGCGCAGCGCCGCGGCGGCAAGGGCCGCTCCGGCATGTCGACCAAGGAAGAGGATTTCGTTACCCGGCTGTTCGTCGCCAACACGCACACGCCGGTGCTGTTCTTCTCCTCGCGCGGCATCGTCTACAAGGAGAAGGTCTGGCGGCTGCCTATCGGCAACCCGCAATCGCGCGGCAAGGCGTTGATCAACATGCTGCCGCTCGAGCAGGGCGAGCGCATCACCACCATCATGCCGCTGCCCGAGGATGAGACCAGCTGGGGCGAGCTCGACGTGATGTTCGCGACGACGCGCGGCACCGTTCGCCGCAACAAGCTGTCCGACTTCGTCCAGGTCAACCGCAACGGCAAGATCGCCATGAAGCTGGAGGAAGAGGGCGACGAGATCCTCGGCGTCGAGACCTGCACCGACAATGACGACGTGCTCCTGACGGCGAATTCCGGCCAGTGCATCCGTTTTCGGGTCTCCGACGTGCGCGTCTTCCAGAGCCGCAATTCCGTCGGCGTGCGCGGCATAACCATGGCCGAGACCGACCGCATCATCTCGATGTCGATCATCGAGAATGTCGATGCATCACCCGCCGAACGCGCAGCCTACCTGAAGCGTGCCGCGGCAGAGCGCAGGCTTGCCGCCGGCGGAGCCGGCGAGGAAGAGGAGATTGCGCTCACCAACGAGGAGGTCGGCGAGGAGGCCGAGCTTTCCGAGGAGCGCTACGAGTTCCTCAAGGCGCATGAAAAGCTTGTGCTGACGGTGACCGAATATGGCTATGGCAAGCGCTCGTCGTCCTACGATTTCCGCCTGACGGGGCGCGGCGGCAAGGGCATCCGTGCCACCGACGTGTCGAAAACGGCCGAAATCGGCCGCCTGGTCGCAACTTTCCCGGTTGGCAATGACGATCAGATCATGCTGGTTTCGGACGGCGGTACGGTCATCCGGGTGCCGGTCAACGGCATACGCTTCGCCAGCCGGGCCACCAAGGGCGTGACGATCTTCAACACGGCCGAAGGCGAGAAGGTTGTGTCGGTGGAGCGGATTTCGGAGCCGCAGTCGGATGAGGAGGTCGAAGACGTGGCTTCGAGCGAGACTGGCACCGACGAGGTCGGCGAAGGCGAGTAGGTTCCGTCCAGGCTTCACCGGCCCTCAGGGCCGGTGCGAAGATAGCGGTGATTAGTGGCGGCGGTAGACGTTGCGATGAGCGAACCCATCGAGCCGCTTGGTATTGGCCTTGACGCGCACTCGCGCTGCTTCCTGATGCAACCCGAACGCAGTCGCGATCAGCATCACGATGGTCATTGCAGTGGCAAGCATGTAGATCAGCATTTGCGTGTTCTCCTGAGCTTACAACGATGACATGGGGATTTGGTTTCATCCCTTGAAGCGGCAACCTAGTGAACGCTGAGTGAAACGTTCGTGATTGCCGCGATCATCTGTCGTTCATCGGCGCGAGAAGGTTCACGGTCGCGCAATCGACAGGATTTGCCTTTGTTGGAGAGGCTCGCTAAAGCGTTTCACGGTTTCAAGGAAACGGCGAACCGCTCCATGTTTTTGTTTTGCGCAATTCCGGACGGAAAACCGCTCACACTTTTCCCGGAATTGCTCTAGAAGCCTGCCATGACCGAACGCACCGCCCTCTATGCCGGCTCCTTCGACCCGCTGACCAACGGCCATCTTGACGTGCTGAAAGCCTCGCTGGCGGTGGCCGACACCGTCTACGCCGCGATCGGCATCCATCCAGGCAAGAAGCCCTTGTTTTCCTTCGAGGAACGCGTGGAACTGATCGAGGCGGCAACCAAGAACGAGTTCGGCCGCGACGGCGGTCGCATCAAGGTCGTTTCCTTCGATGGGCTGGTCATAGATGCGGCCCGCAAGCACGGCGCCTCGATCATGATCCGGGGTCTGCGCGACGGCACCGACCTCGACTATGAAATGCAGATGGCCGGCATGAACGAGACGATGGCGCCGGAACTGCAGACGGTTTTTCTGCCGGCGAGCCCCTCGGTGCGCACCATTACCGCCACACTCGTGCGCCAGATTGCCTCGATGGGCGGCGACATCCGCCCATTCGTGCCAGCGGCCGTCGCCGGCGCGCTCAACGCCAAGTTCACCAAATAGGCTTTCCCGGAGATCCCTATGCAGCTGAAGAAGCTCGCTTCGTTCCTTGTCGTGCTTGCCGGCCTTTTCGCGGCATCCATGCCGGCCGTCGCCGCCGATAAGGAAAACACCATGATCATCACGCTGAAAGATGGCGACGTGACCATCGCTTTGCGCCCCGATCTGGCGCCCAAGCATGTCGCACAGATCAAGAAGCTGGTGCGTGACGGCGCCTATGACAATGTCGCCTTCCACCGCGTCATCGACGGCTTCATGGCGCAGACCGGCGACGTCAAGTTCGGCAACATGAAGAAGGGTTTCAACCCGCAAGCCGTCGGCACCGGCGGTTCGGATCTTCCCGACCTGCCGGCCGAGTTCTCGCAGAGCGAGCAGTTCACGCGCGGCGTGGTCGGCATGGCCCGCTCGCAGGACCCGAATTCGGCGAACTCGCAATTCTTCATCATGTTCGCGCCGGCGCCGAACCTCGACGGCCAGTACACTATCGTCGGCAAGGTGGTCGGCGGCATGGACCTCGTCGACAAGATCAAGAAGGGCGACCAGGCCGACAACGGCACGGTCCCCGACCCCGACCGCATGATCAAGGTCCGCATCGCCGCCGATAGCAAGTAACTCCCTCAATTTTCAAAAGGATTTTCCGACATGGCTGAGATCAAGGACCGCGAGAACGCGCTGATCATGGAAACGACCAAGGGCCCGGTCGTCATCGAGATGTACCCTGAATTGGCGCCCGGGCACGTCGCCCGCATCAAGGAGTTGGCGCGCGAAGGCGCCTATGACGGCGTGGTGTTCCATCGCGTCATCGACGGCTTCATGGCGCAGACTGGCGACGTCAAGTTCGGCAATTCCTCGAAGCCCACCTATGCGCCGACGCGCGCTGGCATGGGCGGCTCCGACAAGCCGGACCTCAAGGCCGAGTTCTCCAACGCCAATCACGGCCGCGGCGCCTGCTCGATGGCTAGAGCCCAGAACCCGAACTCGGCGAATTCGCAGTTCTTCATCTGCTTAGACGACGCCGCCTTCCTCAACCGCCAGTACACGGTGTGGGGCCAGGTCATCGAAGGCATGGAGAATGTCGACAAGATCAAGCGCGGCGAGCCGGTGCAGGATCCCGACAAGATCGTGTCGCTGAAGGTCGCGGCCGACGTCAAGTAAGGGCGGAACGATGATGGGCGCTGTCTGGTCCCTGCTTGGCATCCTGTCCGGCGCCTTCATCGCCATCCAGGCGCCGATCAATTCGCAATTGGCGAAGGGCCTCGGCCTTCCGGTCGCGGCCGCCGCATTCTCCTTCCTTTCCGGCGCCATCGTGCTCGGCATCATCGCCGTCGCGGTGGTGAAGCTGCAGGGCATCTCGCTCGACTGGAAAGCGCCGGCGCCCTGGCTGTTCGTTGCCGGCGGCATGCTCGGCGGCTTCTATGTGACGCTGTCGACGATCCTGACGCCGCGTATCGGCGCGGCAGCGCTCATGGCCTTCCTGGTCGCCGGCCAGCTGATCGCCGGCATGCTGATCGACCGCGCCGGCTTCCTTGGCGTGGCGGTGCGCGAAATCTCGTTTGGCCGCGTCGCCGGCGCCGTGCTCTTGCTTGCCGGGGCGCTGCTCATCCGGCTCTACTGATGCGCGTCGACCTGTTCGACTTCGACCTGCCGGAGGAGCGCATCGCGCTTCGCCCGGCGGAGCCGCGTGACAGCGCCCGGCTGCTTGTCGTCAAACCGGGCGAACCATTGCAGGACCGTGTCGTCTCCGATCTGCCGTCGCTGCTTCGCGAAGGCGACGTGCTGGTGTTCAACGACACCAAGGTTATTCCGGCGCAGCTCAAGGGCATGCGCAAGCGCGGCGAGGCGGTGGCGCAGGTCGAGGCGACGCTGCATATGCGGGTGGCGCCGGACCGCTGGCAGGCCTTCATGCGGCCGGGAAAACGCATCGCCGCCGGCGACCGCATCCATTTCGGCCATGATCAGAATTCCTGCTTCCTCGGCCAGCTCGACGCCACGGTGCTCGAAAAGGGCGAGGGGGGCGAGGCGCTGCTCGGCTTCGATCTTTCCGGGCCGTTCCTCGACGAGGCGCTGCACGCTGTCGGCCATATTCCGCTGCCGCCCTATATCGCCTCGAAGCGCGATGACGACGAGCGCGACCGCGCCGATTACCAGACCATCTATGCCAGGGAAGAGGGCGCGGTCGCTGCCCCAACCGCCGGCCTGCATTTCACGCCGGAGCTGTTCGCCGCGCTCGACGTTAGGGGCGTCGAGCGCCGCTTCGTCACGCTGCATGTCGGCGCCGGCACCTTCCTGCCGGTGAAAGCGGACGACACGGCCGATCACAAGATGCATGCCGAGACCGGTTCGGTGAGCCCGGAAACGGCGGGGGCGCTCAACACGGCCAAGGCGCGGGGAGGGCGGATCGTGTGCGTCGGCACGACGTCGCTGCGGCTCTTGGAGAGCGCGGCGCGCGCGGACGGCAGGATCGAGCCTTGGTCCGGACCCACCGACATCTTCATCACGCCCGGCTATCGCTTCCGCACGGCCGATATGCTGATGACCAATTTCCATCTGCCGCGCTCGACGCTGTTCATGCTGGTCTCGGCCTTCAGCGGGCTCGAGACGATGCGTGCCGCCTATGCGCATGCCGTCGAGAACCGCTACAGGTTCTATTCCTATGGCGACGCCAGCCTGCTTTACCGAGCGGAGACGAGCGATGGATGATGATCTCGAGAAAATGGACCGCGATACGCTGATCGCGGAGGTAAAGAAGCTGCGTGCCGGCATCCGCGCGCATCGCGACACGACCGGGCATGATCTGTGCTGGCATCATCCCGATCTCTGGGACCTTTTGCCGGAAAAGACCGAGCCGTCGATCGCCGTGCCGCCATGGCCGAAATTCATGCGCGGCTGCATCCGCTACCGGCAGTCGCTCGACGAGCAGGCGCCCGGGGCGCCGGTGCACGACAAGGAATTCAATGGCTAAGACTTTTTCCTTCAAGGTGCTTGCTAACGATGGTAAGGCCAGGCGCGGCCTCGTCTCGATGCCACGCGGCGAGATCCGCACGCCTGCCTTCATGCCGGTCGGTACCGGCGGCACGGTCAAGACCATGTATATGGATCAGGTGCGCGGCCTCGGCGCCGACATCATCCTTGGCAACACCTACCATCTGATGCTGCGGCCGGGCGCCGAGCGCGTGGCCAGACTCGGCGGCCTGCATGAGTTCGCGCGCTGGCCATATCCGATCCTGACCGACAGCGGCGGCTTCCAGGTCATGTCGCTGTCGAAGCTCAGGAAACTGACCGAACAGGGCGTCACCTTCCGCTCGCATATCGACGGCGCAGCTTACGAAATGTCACCGGAACGGTCGATCGAGATCCAGGGACTGCTCGATTCCGATATCCAGATGCAACTCGACGAGTGCACGGCACTTCCGGCAAAGCCCAAGGAGATCGAGCGCGCCATGGAATTGTCGCTGCGCTGGGCCGAGCGCTGCAAGACGGCGTTCGGCGACCAGCCGGGCAAGGCGATGTTCGGCATCGTCCAGGGCGGCGACAGCGCGCCGCTGCGCGTGCGTTCAGCGCAGGCGCTGAAGGCGATGGATCTGAAGGGCTATGCCGTCGGCGGACTGGCGGTCGGCGAGCCGCAGCCGGTGATGCTGGAGATGCTCGATATCACCTGCCCGGAACTGCCTTCCGACAGACCGCGCTACCTGATGGGCGTCGGCACGCCGGACGATATATTGAAATCGGTGGCGCGCGGCATCGACATGTTCGACTGCGTGATGCCGACGCGCGCCGGCCGCCACGGCCTTGCCTACACGCGCCGCGGCAAAGTCAATCTCAGGAATGCCCGCCATGCCGACGATCCGCGGCCGCTCGACGAGGAAAGCGATTGCCCGGCCGCGCGCGATTATTCGCGCGCCTACCTGCATCACCTGGTGCGCTCGCAGGAAGCGCTCGGCGCCATGCTGCTGACCTGGAACAATCTGTCCTACTATCAGAAGCTGATGCAGGACATCCGGGCAGCCATCGAGGCGCAAGCCTTCGAAGCGCGCGCCGCCGAGATCACCGAAGGCTGGGTGCGGGGCGATATTCCGGCGCTTTGACGCCGCATTTGTTTTGACGCAATTCCGGACGCAAAATCGCTTCGCGCTTTTCTGATATTGCTCAGGTGCTGACCGAGGTTGAGCCGCGCAGGCTGCAGCCGGTGATTTTGAAACTGCCGTCCGCCTGCCGCTGCAGCGTATAGACTGCCTCATAGTCCTTGCCGTCAGGCCCGACGATCAGCACCTGCTGGACGATCGAACCGGGCCCGCTCTGCTCGGCCTTGCCGAAGTAATAGGATTGGGGCTTGCGCACCGGCGCGTAGCCGTTCGTCACCATGTTCATGAAGGTGTCGACGCTCGGAAAGATCTGCTTCACGTTCGGCGCGGCGAAGCTGTAGGCGGTGGCGCCGTCATCGGCGATGAAGGCTTTCAACTGGCTGTCGATGACCGTCTGCGCGGCCTTGATCTCGGCGTCGCCGGCGAAAGCAAGCGAGGCTATCAACATCGGAACAAGAGCTAATGCGAACAATGCGCGGCGCATGGCCTGCCTCCCAAGAATTCGCTTGGCGAACGATTCTAACATACGCGCCGCGGCATGGCGCGGTTTCACCGAGCTGCGAAGATTTCCCCATTTCAGCGTCGGGAGGCGGGATCAGGTACTCTTCGAGGTGCGCGGCGCGTGAAGCTTGAAAGCCGAGCAGCAGTCTGCCACAAGGGCCGCTTATTCATGAAGCAGGCTGGCAGGACCGGGCAATGAAGGCATTTTTCGTGCAGATCAAGTGCGACCTGGGCAAGTCCTATGAGGTCGCCAGCGCGCTCGCCGATGCCGAGATCGCCTCCGAGATCTACTCGACCGCGGGCAATTACGACCTGCTCGCCAAATTCTATATCGACGACGAGGAAGACGTCGGCCATTTCGTCAACGAGCGGGTGCAGATTCTGCCTGGAATCAAGGACACCTTCACCATTGTGACCTTCCGGGCGTTCTGACCGGGCCTGTCTGTGCCCCGCCGGCAAGCAGGAGCTGACCCGGCCTTGCTATCCATGCCTTGATTTTAGGCAATTTGCCTCGAGTAGCCGTCACGGCTTCCTAAATCACCGATTGCGCTTGATTTTCTCCGGCGGGGCCAGTGAAATGACCTCAGAGGGGAGTACGCGATTGGCAGCGTTCGACGAAATGCTTCCGGAAGTCTCCGGATTGAGAAGACCATATGAGGCTTACGATCGCTGGCTGAAGGAGCAGGACCCGGCCAGGCTTACCCAGAAGATGCAGGATGCCGAGCGCGTCTTCCGCAAGACTGGCATCACCTTTGCCGTCTATGGCGAGCAGGAAGCGTCCGAGCGGCTGATCCCTTTCGACATTGTCCCGCGCATCCTCTCTGGCCAGGAATGGCGCCGGCTGACGCAAGGCATCGAGCAGCGCGTGCAGGCGCTGAACGCCTTTCTCGATGACATCTACCACCGCCAGGAGATCCTGCGCGCCGGGCGCGTACCCAAGGATCTGATCGCCAGGAACGAGGCCTTCCTGCCCGAGATGATCGGGGTCAGGCCGCCGGCCGGCGTCTACACCCACATTATCGGCGTCGATATCGTCCGCATCTCGGAGAACGAGTTCTACGTGCTGGAGGACAATGCCCGCACGCCGTCGGGGGTCTCCTACATGCTGGAGAACCGCGAAACGATGATGCAGCTCTTTCCGGAGCTGTTCCAGAAAATTAAGGTTCGGCCGGTCGAGAATTATCCGCAACTCCTACGCCAGTCGCTGGCCGCGGTCAGGCCGCAAAGCGCAAAGGGCACGCCGACCATCGCGGTGCTGACGCCGGGTTCCTACAATTCGGCCTATTTCGAACATGCCTTCCTGGCCGACCAGATGGGCGTGCAACTCGTGGAAGGGCAGGATCTGCGCGTCGTCGATGGCCACGTCGCAATGCGAACCACGGAAGGCTACAAGCAGATCGACGTGCTCTACCGGCGCGTCGACGACAACTTCCTCGATCCGCTGACCTTCCGGCCGGATTCCGCGCTTGGCGTGCCGGGCATCATGGATGTGTACCGCGCCGGCAACATCACGATCGCCAATGCGCCTGGCACCGGTATCGCCGACGACAAGGCGATCTATTCCTACATGCCGGAGATCGTCGAGTTCTACACCGGGCGAAAGGCGATCCTCGGCAACATCCCGACCTGGCGCTGCTCGGAGCCGGACAGCCTGAAATATGTGCTCGAGCACATCGGCGAGCTGGTGATCAAGGAAGTGCACGGCTCGGGCGGCTACGGGATGCTGGTCGGCCCGGCGGCGACCAAGAAGGAATGTGAGGCGTTCGCCAAGAAGCTGCAGGCGAAGCCCTCGAACTATATCGCCCAGCCGACGCTGGCGCTGTCGACCTGCCCGATCCTAACCGAAAAGGGCCTGTCGCCGCGCCATGTCGACCTTCGGCCATACGTGCTGGTTTCGGATCGTATCCAGATTGTGCCGGGCGGTTTGACCAGGGTCGCGCTGAAGCAAGGCTCCCTTGTCGTTAACTCATCGCAGGGCGGCGGCACCAAGGACACCTGGGTGTTGGATGACTGAGGCGAGCAGGGGGACGCAACAATCATGGAACGCATTCTTCCCTATTCGCTATTCGCTACTCCCTATTCGCTAGCCCTAGGGGCCTGACATGCTTCTTGGCCGCACTGCCAACGGTCTCTACTGGATGAACCGCTATATCGAGCGGGCCGAAAACATGGCGCGCCTGGTCGATGCCGGCTTGCGCATGGCGCTGACGCGCACCCAGGATGCATCCGAAGAGTGGAACTCGGTGCTGCTCAGCGCCGGTTCGGATATCGCCTTCAGCCAGAAATACCAGGACTACACCGCCGCAAACGTCTCGGATTTCCTGCTGCGCGACACCTCGAACCCGTCGAGCACGATGTCGTCGATCGAGACGGCGCGCAACAATGCCCGCATGGTGCGCACGGCGCTGACGCGCGAGACCTGGGAAAGCATCAACGAAGCCTGGATGTCGCTGAAGCGCATGCTGGCGAGGCCCGTCGATGAACGCGACCTGCCGACGGTGCTCGATGCCATCAAGCGCGAGACGGCGCTGATCCGCGGTTCGTTCTACGGCACGATGCTGCGCAACGAGATTTTCGATTTCTCGCAGCTCGGCACCTATGTCGAACGCGCCGACAACACGGCGCGCATCCTCGACGTGAAATATTATGTGCTCCTACCTTCGCTGTCCTGGGTCGGCTCGACGCTGGACAACTACCAGTGGGAGTCGATCCTGCGCTCGGTGTCGGCGCACCGCTCCTACCGCTGGGTTTATGAAGCCGACTACAAGCCGACCAATATCGCCGATTATCTGATCCTCAATGTGCGCATGCCGCGCTCGCTGACCTTCTGCTACCGCTTCCTCGGCGAGCATTTGAAATTCCTCGCCGACGATTACGGCGAGCGCCATGCCTGCCATGCTACGGCCGAGAAGATTCAGGCGATGCTCAGGAAGGGCTCGATCAAGGACATATTCGATCACGGCCTCCACGAGTTCCTGCACGAGTTCATTCGCGACAACACCAGGCTGGGCGACGAGATCGCCCAGGACTACCGTTTCTATTGAGCACAGCCGAGGGCGAACGCTATGCGGCTCAAGATCACCCATCGCACCGAGTACCGCTACGATCAGCCGGTGCAGTATCTGCTGCAGCGGCTGCGCCTTTGGCCTTCCAGCGGGCGCACGCAGACCGTCGGCTCCTGGGCGATCAAGGTGGAAGGCGCGCGCGAGGAGGTGCGCTTCACCGATCATTTCGGCAATGACACGCGGCTGGCGAGCGCCGAGAGCGGCCAGAACTCGATCATCGTCGAGGCCGCCGGAGACGTGACCACGCATGATACGGCGGGCGTGACCGGCCCGCATCAGGGCTTTGCGCCGCTCTGGCTGTTCGCACAGCAGACGCAACTCACCACTGCGGGGGAGGGCATACGCGAATTGGCCGGCGCGGCCGGGCAGGGCACCGAGATCGAACGATTGCACCGGCTGATGGGCGTGATCCGCGAACGCGTCTCCTACAGGCCGGGCACGACCAGCGTCGTGACGCCGGCGGAAGAAGCCCTGGCGCTGAAGTCCGGCGTCTGCCAGGACCACAGCCACATCTTCATCGCGGCAGCCGGCGCCCTCGGTTTTCCCGCCCGCTACGTTAGCGGCTATCTGATGATGGATGCGGCCGTCGAACAGGCCGCGAGCCATGCCTGGGCCGAGGTCTATGTCGTCGGGCTCGGATGGGTTGCCTTCGACCCGGCCAACGGTATCTCTCCCGACGAACGTTATGTGCGGGTGGCGACGGGGCGCGACTATCGCGACGCCTCGCCGGTGTCGGGGATACTCTTGGGACAGGCGCAAGAGAAGCTTGCCGTCAGCGTCACGGTAGAGCAGTAATCTGCTCCGTAATCGCTGGAGCGGTTCAGCGTTTGATAGAATCGCCGAACCGCTCTATCTCTTTGTTTTCACGCAATTCAGGGCGGAAAACCGCTGCCCGCTTTCCTGGAATTGCTTTAGCAGAAGAGCGACCATGACCTATTGCGTCGGCCTCAAGATCGATCGCGGGCTCGTGTTCATGTCCGACACGCGCACCAATGCCGGCATGGATTCGATCTCGACCTTCAAGAAGATGCATGTGTGGGAGCAGCCCGGCGAGCGCGTCATCGTGCTGATGTCGGCGGGCAATCTTGCCACGACGCAAGCCGTGGTCAGCCTTCTCGACGAACGCAACAAGGCCGCCGGCGACCGTCATCCGAAGCTGCTCGAAACCCCGTCCATGTACCAGACAGTGCGGCTGGTCGGCGATACGGTGAAGGAAGTGATAGAACATGCCTCGCCGAACGGCGACAAGGCGGATTCCTACTTCAATGCCTCCTTCATCCTCGGCGGCCAGATCAAGGGCAGCCCGCCGCGGCTGTTCATGATCTATCCGGAAGGCAATTTCATCGAGTCGACCGACGACACGCCTTTCTTCCAGATCGGCGAGACGAAATACGGCAAGCCGATCATCATCCGCGCCTATGACCGGACAATGAGCCTGGCCGAAACGGTGAAGCTGCTTCTGGTGTCGTTCGATTCGACGCTGAAATCCAACCTCTCGGTCGGGCTGCCGCTCGATCTGCTGTTCCTCGAACAGGATGCGCTCAGGGTGGAGCTGAACCGACGGATCGGCCATGATGATCCTTACTACCGCACCATTTCGGACGGCTGGTCCAAGGCGCTGAAAATCGCTTTTTCAAATCTGCCGGATTTTCCGGGGTAGGCCTTCCGAGGGCGGTTCGGCCGGCCGGCCATCTTCGCCGGCCGTTGGGAGGGAAAATATGGACAATGAGGAATTCCGCGACTGGTCGAGGCGGGCGGCCGATTGGGGCGTCGATTACCGCGCCAACCTGCGCGACCGCCCGGTGCGGCCGGCAGTCGCGCCGGGCGAGATTTTCAGGAGCATCGAGACCTCGCCACCCGAATTGCCCGAGCCGATGGAAAAGATCTTCGCCGATTTCGAAGCGAAGATCGTGCCGGGCATGACGCATTGGCAGCATCCGCGCTTCTTCTCCTATTTTCCCGCCAATGCAGCGCCGGTTTCGGTGGTGGCCGAATATCTGGTCTCGGCGATGGCCGCGCAATGCATGCTGTGGCAGACCTCGCCGGCGGCGACCGAACTCGAGACGCGCATCGTCGACTGGATGCGCCAGGCGCTTGGCCTGCCCGAGGGTTTTTCGGGCGTCATCCAGGATTCGGCCTCGTCGGCGACGCTTGCGGCGGTGCTCACCATGCGCGAGCGGGCGCTCGACTGGCAGGGCAACAAAAAGGGGCTGGCCGGGCAGGCGAAGCTGCGCGTCTATTCCTCAGACCAGGTCCATACCTCGATCGACCGCGCCATCTGGGTCTCCGGCATCGGCGAGGACAATCTTGTCCGCGTCCCGGTCTCCGGACGTTTTCGTGCGATGGATACGGACGCACTCGAGGCCGCGATCGTCGCCGATCGACAAGCCGGTCTGCTGCCGGCGGGCATCATAGCCTGCGTCGGCGGCACCAGCACCGGCGGGACCGACGACATCGCGGCGGTGGCCGCGGTCGCTCAGCGGCACGGGCTTTATCTGCATGTCGACGCCGCCTGGGCCGGGTCGGCGATGATCTGCCCGGAATACCGGCATTTCTGGGCCGGCGTCGAAGGCGCCGATTCAATGGTCTTCAATCCGCACAAGTGGCTCGGCGCGCAATTCGATTGCTCGATCCAGTTCGTCCGCCAACCGGAAGATCTCGTGCGCACGCTGGCCATCAAGCCGGAATTTCTGAAGACGCTGGGTCATGACGGCATCATCAACTATTCGGAATGGTCGGTGCCGCTCGGCCGCCGCTTCCGCGCCCTGAAACTTTGGTTCCTGCTGCGTGCCCATGGCCTCGAGGGCCTGCGTACCATGATCCGCAACCACGTCGCCTGGAGCGAAAGACTGGCCGCGCGCCTTGCCGGGGAAGAGGATTTCGAGCTCGTTTCTGAACCCATGCTGTCGCTGTTCTCGTTCCGCCACCAAGCGCCTTCAGGTGCCGACCCGGACGAGCACAATCTGCGCTTGGTCGACGCGATCAACACAGATGGCCGCATTTACCTGACGCAAACGCGGGTCGATGGACGCGTGGCGATCCGCTTTCAAGCGGGGCAGTTCGACTCGACGGCGGCCGATGTCGACGCGGCTTTCGACGTCATAACCGAGATTGCGCGGCGCTCATCCTGAGGCAGCACACGTGTTCCGCACTGGTTTGCCTTTTGCAATCAGATGATTTTCGTTAGCCGGCTTATGCCTTTTCTTCGCTTTCGTTCTCCGATATAGACGGAAAAAACGAAAATGGAGGACGCGCGATGTTTCTTTCGCCACGCCATGCCGAGATCATCCAGAAGGCGAAAGACCATGGCCGGGTGCTGGTCGATGACCTTGCGACGCATTTCAACGTGACGCCACAGACCATCCGCAAGGACCTCAACGATCTGTGCGATCAGCGCCTGCTCACCCGCATCCATGGCGGCGCGCTGTTCCCGTCCGGCATCGAGAACATGGAATACGAGGCGCGCCGCAAGATCGCCGCCGACGAGAAGGAGGCGATCGGCAGCGCGGCGGCGCGGCTGATCCCGGACAATGCCTCGCTGTTCATCAATATCGGCACCACCACTGAGGCCGTCAGCAAGGCGTTGCTCGACCATAACGGGCTTATGGTCATCACAAATAATATCAATGTTGCCAACAGGATGCGCATCTACCCGACGATCGAGGTGGTGATCGCCGGCGGCGTGGTGCGCGGTTCCGACGGCGGCGTCGTCGGCGAAGCGGCCGTCGATTTCATCCGTCAGTTCAAGGTTGACTACGCCGTCATAGGCGCCTCGGCGATCGACCATGATGGCGCGCTGCTCGATTTCGATTTTCGCGAGGTGAAGGTGGCGCAGGCCATCATCGCCAATGCCCGCCACGTCATCCTGGTCTCCGACCGGACCAAATTCGAGCGCACGGCGCCGGTTCGAATCGGCCATCTTTCGCAGGTGAACACCTTCATCACAGACCGCTGCGACATTCCCTCGATCCGCCGGATTTGCGAGGAGACCGAGGTCCGGCTGATCGAGACAGCGCTTGAGTAGGCACGCATCGCCGTTGCCTCACGCGGTCGTGATATTTCGTTTGACATTCGATTTGAGTTCGAAATAATCCCGCTACGGTTTCGCAAAACACAAAATGGTGCAATGCGAAATCGTTGGAGGATTCTTTGGACGCATTCCCGATCCATGACATTTTCGTCATCGGCGGCGGTATCAATGGCTGCGGCATCGCCCGCGACGCCGTTGGCCGCGGATTTTCAGTTTACCTCGCCGAAATGAACGATCTGGCGAGCGGGACTTCCTCCGGCTCGACCAAGCTCATTCATGGCGGCCTTCGCTATCTTGAATTCTACGAGTTCCGGCTGGTGCGCGAAGCGCTGATGGAGCGCGAGGTTCTGTGGAAGAACGCGCCGCACATCATCTGGCCGATGCGCTTCGTGCTGCCCTACGCCAAGGGCCTCAGGCCCGCTTGGCTGATCCGGCTCGGGCTGTTTCTTTACGATCATATCGGCGGGCGCAAGCTGCTGCCGGCAACGAAAACGCTGGACATGGCGAGCGATCCGGCCGGCAAGCCGCTCAAGCCATTGTTCCGCAAGGCGTTCGAATATTCGGACGGTTGGGTCAACGACGCGCGCCTGGTGGCGCTGAATGCGCGTGACGCGGCCGACCGGGGCGCCATTATTCGTACCCGCACCAAGGTTGTCAGCGCGCGGCGCGACGGTGCGACCTGGATCGTCAAGGTGCAGAACGTTCTTACCGGCGAAACCGAGGAGGTGCGCGCGCGGCTTCTGGTCAACGCTGCCGGTCCCTGGGTCGATCACGTGCTCTCGGCCGCCGTCGGCCAGAACGAGGTCCACAATGTCCGCCTTGTCCAAGGCAGCCATATCGTGGTTGGCAAGAAGTTCGACGATCCGCGCGCCTATTTCTTCCAGAACAAGGATGGCCGCATCATCTTTGCCATTCCCTATGAGGAAGAATTCACGCTGATCGGCACCACCGACCGCGACTATCCGGGCGATCCGCATGACGTGAAGATCTCCGACGCCGAGATCGACTATCTGTGCGCCGCGGCGAGCGAGTATTTCGCGCAACCGGTGAAGCGCGCCGACATCGTCTGGACCTATTCGGCGGTGCGCCCGCTCTATGACGACGGCGCCTCCAAGGCGCAGGAAGCGACGCGCGACTATGTGCTGAAGGCCGATGGCGGGGAGGGCGCAGCTCCCTTGCTCAACGCTTTCGGCGGCAAGATCACGACCTTCCGCCGGCTGGCGGAATCGATGCTGGAGAAGATCGAAGGGTTTCTCGGCAAGCGTGGCAGGCCGTGGACGCATGACGCGCCGCTGCCCGGCGGCGATTTTCCCGCGACCGGTTTCGACGCCCAGGTCGCCAGGCTGAAGAGTACCTATCCGTTCCTCGACCAGCGGCTGGCGCGCCGGTTCACCCGGCTTTACGGCACGCGCGCGGAAAAGCTGCTCGGGCTTGCCAAGTCGAATGCCGATCTCGGTCGCAATTTCGGCGCCGACCTTTTCGAGGCAGAAGTTCGCTATCTGGCCGAAAACGAATGGGCGGTCACCGCCGAGGACGTGCTGTGGCGCCGCACCAAGCGCGGCCTGCATTTCAGCCGCGAGCAGGTGGCGGCATTGGAAGAATTCATGCGCGGACTGAGCAGCCGCCATGTCGCGGCGGCGGAATGAGGATCGTCCGTTGATGCGCAAGGCCTGGGAGGAGGCGTGATGCTGGAACTGAGGAACGTGACGAAGACGGTCGGCGCGCAGGAGCATATCCGCGACGTGTCGCTGACGCTTCAGCATGGCTCGCTGAACGTGCTCCTCGGGCCGACGCTTTCCGGCAAGACCAGCCTGATGCGGCTGATGGCGGGGCTCGACGCGCCGACTTCGGGCTCGGTCTGGTTCGACGGCAAGGACGTCACCGGCCAGAAGGTGCAGAAGCGTAACGTCGCCATGGTCTACCAGCAGTTCATCAATTATCCGGCGATGACCGTCTACGAGAACATCGCCTCGCCGCTTCGGGTCGCCGGCGTCGAGCAGGCCAGGATCGACAAGGAAGTGCGCAACGCGGCGGCGCTGTTGAAGCTGACGCCCTATCTCGAGCGCACGCCGCTCAGCCTGTCCGGGGGACAGCAGCAGCGCACCGCGCTTGCCCGCGCCATCGTCAAGAATGCCAGCTTGGTGCTGCTCGACGAGCCTTTGGCCAATCTCGACTACAAGCTGCGCGAAGAGTTGCGCGCGGAATTGCCGAAGATCTTCGCCGCCACCGGAACCATCTTTGTCTACGCCACAACCGAGCCGCACGAAGCGCTGCTTCTCGGCGGCAATACGGCCACGCTCTCGGAAGGCCGCGTCACGCAATTCGGCCCGACCGTCGAAGTGTTCCGCAAGCCGGTCGACCTGGTGACGGCAAGGACCTTCGCCGATCCGCCGCTCAACACCATCGTGCTCTCCAAGAAGGGATCGGACTTCCTGCTCGAAGGCGGCGTCAAGCTGCCGGTGCCGCCGGAGCTCAACGGTATCCCGGACGCAAGCTACACGATCGGCTTCCAGCCGCATCATTTGTCGCTGGAGCGGCCGAACGCCAGCGCCGTGCCGGTGCGGGCCAAGGTCACCATCACCGAGATCACCGGCTCGGAAAGCTTCGTTCATCTGGATTTCGCCGATGCGCGCTGGGTGATGCTTGCGCATGGCATTCTCGATTTCGAAACGGACGACGAGGTCGAAGTGTTCATCGACCCGCGCCACATCATGGTGTTCGACCAGAACGGCCGTGCCGTGACGGCGTCGAAGCTGGCGGCCTGAGGAGAAAACGATGGCGCGCATCGAGGTCAACCACATCCGCCACTCCTACCTGCCCAACCCGCAGAAGGATTCCGATTTCGCGCTGAAGGAAGTGCATCACACCTTCGAGGATGGCGGCGCCTACGCGCTGCTCGGGCCGTCGGGCTGCGGCAAGACCACCTTGCTCAACATCATTTCGGGACTGCTGCACCCCTCGCATGGCCGGTTGCTGTTCAACGGTCGGGACGTGACCAATCTGTCGACGCAGGAGCGCAATATCGCGCAGGTGTTCCAGTTCCCGGTCATCTACGACACCATGACCGTGTACGACAATCTGGCCTTCCCGCTGCGCAACCGCCGCGTGCCCGAAGCCGATGTCGATCGCAAGGTGCGCGAGACGCTCGACATGATCGATCTCGCTTCGATGGCGAACAGGAAGGCGCGCCGGCTCACCGCAGACCAGAAGCAGAAGATCTCGCTTGGACGCGGCCTGGTGCGCTCCGACGTCAACGCCATCCTGTTCGACGAACCGCTCACCGTGATCGACCCACATATGAAATGGGTGCTGCGCTCGCAGTTGAAGCAGCTGCACCGTCGCTTCGGCTACACCATGGTCTATGTTACGCATGACCAGACCGAAGCGCTGACTTTCGCCGACCGGGTGGTGGTCATGTATGACGGCGAGATCGTCCAGATCGGCACGCCGGCCGAACTCTTCGAGCGCCCGCGCCACACTTTCGTCGGCTATTTTATCGGCTCGCCGGGCATGAACGTGCTGCCGATTGCGCTGGAAGGCAGGACGGCGAAGCTCGGCGCGCAGCGCATCGAGCTTCCGGGCGTGCCGAAGGCTGAGGCCGGAGCTGTCGAGCTCGGCATCCGCCCCGAATATGTGCGGCTCGGCCGCGAGGGCATGGCGGTGCAGGTCAGCAAGGTCGAGGATGTCGGCCGCCACAAGGTGGTTCGCGCCAATCTCGAGGGCAGGGAGATTGCCGCCGTAATCGGCGAGGACGACGAGGTGCCGGCCGAACCAAAAGTCCGCTTCGATCCGGCCGGCATTAACATCTATGCCGATTCCTGGCGCGTCGAGATGGGGGCATAGATGGACAAGACCTGGAACAACAAGGCCTGGTTCCTTGTCCTGCCGATGCTGGTGCTGGTGGCGTTCTCGGCCGTCATCCCGCTGATGACGGTCGTCAACTATTCGGTGCAGGACACGTTCGGCAACAACGTCTTCTTCTGGGCCGGCACCGAATGGTTCGAGGAATTGCTGCACTCCGACCGCTTCTGGGAAGCGATGGTGCGCAACCTGATCTTCTCCTTCATCATCCTGGCGATTGAGGTGCCGCTCGGCATCTTCATCGCGCTCAACATGCCGAAGAAGGGCTGGGGCGTGCCGGTCTGCCTTGTGCTGATGGCGCTGCCGCTGCTAATTCCGTGGAATGTCGTCGGCACGATCTGGCAGGTATTCGGCCGCAACGACATCGGCCTGCTCGGCTATTATGTCAACGCGCTGGGCTTCAACTACAACTACGTCCAGGATCCGTTCGACGCCTGGGTCACGGTCATCGTCATGGACGTCTGGCACTGGACGAGCCTGGTCGTGCTGCTGTGCTATGCCGGCCTGGTCTCGATCCCGGACGCCTTCTACCAAGCGGCCAAGATCGACGGCGCCTCGCGCTGGGCGGTGTTCCGCTACATCCAATTGCCGAAGATGCAGCGCGTGCTTTTGATTGCCGTGCTGCTGCGGTTCATGGACAGTTTCATGATTTACACGGAGCCTTTCGTCGTCACCGGCGGCGGCCCCGGCAATTCGACGACCTTCCTGTCGATCGACCTCGTCAAGACCGCGCTCGGCCAGTTCGATCTCGGTCCGGCGGCGGCCATGTCGCTGGTCTACTTCCTCATCATCC
The DNA here is from genome assembly GCF_020165075.1 of Mesorhizobium sp. CA4. Lineage (NCBI taxonomy): Bacteria > Pseudomonadati > Pseudomonadota > Alphaproteobacteria > Hyphomicrobiales > Phyllobacteriaceae > Mesorhizobium > Mesorhizobium sp. CA4. The sequence goes on along the minus strand of NZ_JAIUHK010000009.1, from coordinate 119,207 downwards.
TGTTGTTGTCGTGGGTGTTCTACACCGTGATGACCAATTACGACGCGGAGCGCTGAGATGGCGAGCGCCAACGAGACGACGCGCGTGAGCGAAGCGGCGGTGACCGAGGTGGGCAGCACGCTGTCGCAGGACGAGGTGGCGAAGCTCATGCGCCGCCGCGGCGAGGAATCGCGCTGGTGGTGGATCGTGCCGACGATCTACATCATCGTGCTGCTGTTGCCGATCTACTGGCTCATCAACATGAGCTTCAAGACCAACCAGGAGATCATCTCCTCGCTGACGCTCTTTCCGCACGAGCCGACGCTGCGCAATTACAAGATCATCTTCACCGATGCGTCCTGGTATTCGGGCTACATCAATTCGATCACCTATGTGGTGATGAACATGGTGATCTCGGTGGCGGTCGCGCTGCCGGCGGCCTACGCCTTCTCGCGCTACCGCTTCCTCGGCGACAAGCACCTGTTCTTCTGGCTGCTCACCAACCGCATGGCGCCGCCGGCGGTGTTCGCGCTGCCGTTCTTCCAGCTCTATTCGGCCTTCGGCATGATCGACACCCATATCGCGGTAGCGCTGGCGCATTGCCTGTTCAATGTGCCTTTGGCGGTGTGGATCCTCGAAGGTTTTATGTCCGGCGTGCCGAAGGAGATCGACGAGACCGCCTATATCGACGGCTATTCCTTCCCGCGCTTTTTCGTGAAGATCTTCATGCCGCTGATCGCGAGCGGCATCGGCGTCGCCTGCTTCTTCTGCTTCATGTTCTCGTGGGTCGAACTGCTGATCGCCCGCACTCTGACCACGACCGACGCCAAGCCGATCGCCGCCACCATGACCCGAACGGTCTCTGCCGCCGGCATGGACTGGGGCCTGCTCGCCGCCGCCGGCGTGCTGACGCTGATCCCCGGCGCATTGGTCATCTGGTTCGTGCGGAATTATATCGCCAAGGGCTTCGCCCTGGGGAGGGTCTAAGCCATGAACCTCGACTTCTCGTGGATGGCGTGGACGTGGCCGACGGCCGCCTTCTTCATCGTCATTGCCCTGATGCTCTGCGGCATGGGCGTTTGGGAATATGTTTCGCCCGGCGGCAATCCTCGCATCGGAGTGCTGCGCTTCGAGACGACGCGCGGCGACCGCCTCTTCGTTTCGCTGCTCGGCAGCGCCTTTATCCATCTCGCTTGGCTGGGCCTGGTAGGACCCGACCTGTGGTGGGCTCTCGCTCTCTCCGTGGTCTACGCTATTGGCGTATTCCGATACGTATAGAGGGGGAATAGCCGGAGCGGCCGCGTGCTGGCGGCCCGCTTCGGATCGAACTTGAAACCTAAGTGGAGGAGACACATGCGACGGCAATTACTAACATCGACGACGGCCCTTGTTCTATTGCTCGGAGCGGGCCATGCCTATGCCGGAATGGACGAGGCAAAAGCCTTTCTCGACAAGGAGATAGGCGACCTGTCGACGCTCTCGCGCGCCGATCAGGAAAAGGAAATGCAGTGGTTCGTCGACGCCGCCAAGCCGTTTGCCGGCATGGAGATCAAGGTGGTGTCGGAAACCATTGCCACCCATTCCTATGAATCTCAGGTGCTGGCGCCGGCCTTCTCGGCCATCACCGGCATCAAGGTCACGCATGACGTCATCCAGGAAGGAGACGTCGTCGAAAAGATTCAGACCCAGATGCAGACGGGCCAGAACCTCTATGACGCCTGGGTCAACGACTCCGACCTGATCGGCACGCATTGGCGCTACCAGCAAGTGCGCAACCTCACAGACTGGATGGCGGGCGAGGGCAAGGACGTCACCAATCCGATGCTCGATGTCGACGACTTCATCGGCAAATCGTTCACCACCGCGCCGGACGGCAAGCTCTACCAACTGCCCGACCAGCAGTTCGCAAACCTCTATTGGTTCCGCTACGACTGGTTCAACGACGAAAAGAACAAGGCGGACTTCAAGGCCAAATACGGCTACGACCTCGGTGTGCCGGTCAACTGGTCGGCCTATGAGGACATTGCCCAATTCTTCACCGGCCGCGAGATCGACGGCAAGAAGGTCTATGGCCACATGGACTACGGCAAGAAGGATCCGTCGCTCGGCTGGCGGTTCACCGATGCCTGGCTGTCGATGGCCGGCAATGGCGACAAGGGCATTCCGAACGGCAAGCCGGTCGACGAATGGGGCATCAAGGTCGACGAGAAGTCGCGTCCCGTCGGCTCCTGCGTCGCCCGGGGCGGCGACACCAACGGTCCAGCCTCGGTCTACGCCATCCAGAAATATCTCGACTGGCTGAAGGCCTATGCGCCGCCGGAAGCGCAGGGCATGACCTTCTCAGAATCAGGGCCGGTGCCCTCGCAGGGCACGATTGCGCAGCAAATCTTCTGGTACACGGCCTTCACCGCCGACATGGCCAAGCCCGGCCTGCCGGTCGTGAACGATGACGGCACGCCGAAATGGCGTGTCGCGCCGTCGCCGCACGGCGTTTACTGGAAGGACGGCATGAAGCTCGGCTATCAGGACGCAGGTTCCTGGACGCTGATGAAGTCGACGCCGACCGACCGCGCCAAGGCTGCGTGGCTCTATGCGCAGTTTGTGGTCTCGAAGACCGTCGACGTGAAGAAGAGCCAGGTAGGTCTGACCTTCATCCGAGACTCCACCATCCATGACAAGAGCTTCACCGAACGGGCGCCGAAGCTCGGCGGCCTGATCGAGTTCTACCGCTCGCCGGCGCGTGTGCAGTGGACCCCGACCGGCACCAACGTTCCGGACTATCCGAAGCTGGCGCAGCTCTGGTGGCAGAACATCGGCGACGCCTCTTCGGGCGCCAAGAGCCCGCAAGAAGCGATGGATTCGCTCTGCGCCGACCAGGAGAAGGTTCTCTCCCGCCTCGAGAAGTCGGGCGTGCAGGGCGACATCGGCCCGAAGATGGCCGAAGAGCACGATCTCGAATACTGGAACAAGGACGCCGTCTCGAAGGGCAACCTTGCGCCGCAGCTCAAGATCGAGAACGAGAAGGAAAAGCCGGTCACCGTCAATTATGACGAGCTGGTCAAGAGCTGGCAGAAGTAAGCACATAACGTGGGCATACGTGCCCATTCAGAAATGCGGGGGAGGCGGCTTGGCCGTCTCCCCTGTTGCATGAGAAGTGGAGGGATGGAATGAGCGGTTTTGTGCTGGCGATCGACCAGGGAACGACGTCGACCCGGGCGATCCTGTTTGACGACAGCATGAAGGTCGCCGGCACGGGCCAGCAAGAATTCACGCAGCATTATCCGGCTTCCGGCTGGGTCGAACACGACCCGGAAGACATCTGGACGAGCGTTCTCGCCACGGTGAAAGCGGCGCTGAAGGCCGCCGGCCGCGCGGCATCGGATGTCGCCGCGATCGGCATCACCAACCAGCGCGAGACGGTCGTGATCTGGGACAAGGCGACCGGCAAGCCGATCCATAACGCGATCGTCTGGCAGGACAGACGCACCGCGCCGCTCTGCCAGAAGCTGAAGAAGCAGGGGCTGGAGAAAAAATTCACGAAGAAGACCGGCCTGCTGCTTGACCCCTATTTCTCCGGCACCAAGATCGCCTGGATGCTGGACAAGGTGAAGGGTGCCAGGAAGCGAGCCGAGAAGGGCGAGTTGCTCGCCGGCACCATCGATAGTTTTCTCATCTGGCGGTTGACCGCTGGCCAAGTGCACGCCACCGACGCGACCAACGCTTCGCGCACGCTGGTCTACAACATCGAGAAGAATGTCTGGGACGACGAGCTGCTTTCGATCCTGAATATCCCGGCCGCGATCCTGCCCGAGGTGAAGGATTGCGCCGACGATTTCGGCGTCACCGAGAAGAGCCTGTTCGGGGCCGAGATGCGGATCCTCGGCGTCGCCGGCGACCAGCATGCGGCGACCATCGGCCAGGCCTGTTTCGAACCCGGCATGATGAAATCCACCTACGGCACCGGCTGTTTCGCGCTGCTCAACACCGGCGCTGACCTGGTCCGCTCGAGGAACCGGCTTCTGACCACGATCGCCTACCGATTGAACGGCAAGACCACTTACGCGCTGGAAGGTTCGATCTTCGTCGCGGGCGCCGCCGTACAGTGGCTGCGCGACGGCATCAAGGTGATCGGCAAGGCGGAGCAAAGCGGTGCGCTCGCGGCGAGCGCCGATCCGGCGCAGCAGGTTTACCTGGTGCCGGCCTTTGTCGGCCTCGGCGCGCCGCATTGGGATGCGGATGCGCGCGGCGCGATCTTCGGATTGACGCGCAACTCAGGCCCGGCCGAGTTTGCGCGCGCGGCACTTGAATCGGTCGCCTTCCAGACGCGCGACCTGCTCGACGCGATGCGCAAGGACTGGAAAGGCGCCTCGGCCAAGACGGTGCTTCGCGTCGACGGCGGCATGGTGGCATCCGATTGGACGATGCAGCGGCTCGCCGACATTCTCGACGCGCCGGTCGACCGTCCGACGATCCTGGAGACGACGGCGCTTGGCGCGGCCTGGCTTGCCGGGTCGAAGGCGGGTGTCTGGCCGAAAGCGAAAGAATTCGCCAAGAGCTGGGCGCTGGAGCGGCGCTTCAAGCCGGAGATGGACGCCAGAATGCGCTCGGCGAAACTGGCCGGATGGCGCGATGCGGTGCGCAGGACGCTAAGTGTGAGATAGCGATTTACGGGATTGGGCGAGGGGAATGCAGCCGGATTGGTATCCTGCTTGGCGTGATGAGGCCTTCGAACAGCTCACGGCCAAGAATGCGCGCCTGGCGAAGGATTTCCGCCTCGGCAGCTGGTCGCGCTACGACTACGACTTGACGGCAGGAAAGCTGGTGTTTTCCGACCAGAGTGGCGTCAAGGTCGTTTCGGAAATCCAGACTGCGGACTCCACCAGCGGCAAGGCCGGCAATTGGCTCTGGGCGTGGGCCAATTCGAACTTGCCTGGCGACCTTCTCAGCGACGCCAAACTGGTGCGGTCATTCGGCGAAGAAAAGGGCGTGGACGACCTGGCCCAAGCCTATGTGGACGATACGGGCGGTGACCTGGAAGCACTCGGCTGGGAACTGACGGCGGCGATGGTGCGGGTTTGCAATGCGCTTGGAGCTTACCGCTCCCCGCGCGGTGAAGGCGGCGCTCTATATTTGGTTTTCAAGACTATACGATGGGCGAACTGACCAAGTCCGTCGTTGCAAAGCAAGCAAATCAGAAAGAGAGAGCCCGCGCCTTACGGGGCGGGCTCGGTCGATCAAGGCCCTGGGTACTGACTGGAAGCCGTCAATAGGGCGACACGCACTGCCGACGCGGACCGCTGTTAGGCTGGAAGGTGTTGTCCGAGGCGCGATAAGAGCGGTAGCGGTCATAGCACCATTGGACATGGGAATTGCCGCGATAGACGCGGTTGTTCTCACTGTTGACGATGGCGGCGGTGATCAGCGCGCCGGTGGCGAAAGCTGCCAGCGGGAACCAGTAGTCGCCATGCCGGCGATAGCCGCGGCGATACTCACGATAGCCGCGATGGCCGTTCCAGTAGACGGCGTCACCACGACGCGAGAAATCCCGGTTGAAGGCACGGTGCCTTCTCCAATCCCGATACTGTACGGTCTGGACATCTGACGACAGGCCTTGGGGTTGCGGTACATAGGCCGGCTGGGCGTTGACGGGCACCATCTCCGCCACGACGAACGAGGCCGAGAGAGCGGTTGCCAACAGGCCCGATGCGATCTTGTTCATTGATCTTCTCCTCGATGGTTGACGGGTCGTCCCTGTTTTGCGGAACGGCCCCCGGTTGCAATGGTTCCTCATTCCACCATCAGCCCATTGTTTCAGGCCATTATTATTGTATGGATTTTTTTGAGGGCTTTCTGAAGTAGCCCGGAGTCGGGCCATTGGCGCAGGCATCGAAAGCCGTTCGCAAATACTCTCGGCGCCCCTTCGAAACCGTTCAAAAAATCCGCCTTGGAAGCCCGTCTTTTTCCGGTTGACCGGCCGCGGCACTCTCCCTATGTTCCGCGCAATTTCGAGGGCGGCGTTTCGAGCCCGCGGGAGCGCGTAGCTCAGCCGGTAGAGCAACTGACTTTTAATCAGTAGGTCATGGGTTCGAATCCCATCGCGCTCACCAAATTTCAACACCCAAATAGATGCCAGAGAAAACCTGCCGACGCTTTCCATACAGGCGATCGAAGCAAGGACATGTCGTCTGCGTCCCCGGCAATCGGAACAAAAACTTGCGCGCGGCTGTTTCCTTGTTGAAGGGACCGCAATCTGGGATGCGGATACAGTGGACGTACGGAACTTGGAACTGGCCAGGGCCAGGCAGAGCGTAAAACGCGCAGAGACTTCTCTCAATCACGCAAAGGAAATGCTGGAAGAGGACTGCGGCGTAGGGATCAACCTTGCGCTGTGCGATCGTATAAGGTTGGAACAGAAGCGTGTGGCAGAAGCCAGAAAGCGGCTGATGAAGATCGCTCGAGCTGCCTTACCCTAACGGCGTGACTTTCCCCAAGACCAATGAGAGTCGGCCCCCCGCAAACTTGTTCCATGGGCAGGGTCATGGTTAAACTCGGCCCCCCCGAGGGAGGCTCCAGAATGGCACTTGACCTTTCGGTAGAGACCACCGCCCGTAAAGCGGCAACTCCGCCCGGCAAATATCTCTTCGGCCCGGTCGCCGATTTCCTCATGCTCGGCGGCAGCGCGTTTCTGATCCTGCCCGTGCTATTCTTTGTGCCGCGCGATTATGAAGGTCCGTTAGCCGCGACGATGGTCGTCGTGGCCTATCTGGTGAACTATCCGCATTTCGCGCATTCCTACCAGATTTTCTATCGCAATTTCAGCCGGAAGGCGCGTGGCGACGGCTACGACAGAAGCCTGCAGCTCCGCTACATTTTCGCCGGCGTCGTCGTTCCGGTGATCATGGTCCTGTTCTTCGCCTATGGCGCGGCGACGTCGAACACGCGGTTGCTGGGCTTCGCGGCTAACGCGATGTTCTTCTTCGTCGGCTGGCATTACGTCAAGCAAGGCTACGGCATGTTGATGGTCGACGCCGTCTTGAAACGCAAATTCTTCGACGACCGCGACAAGAAGGTGCTGCTCGTCAACAGTTACGCGGTGTGGATCCTGGCCTGGCTGCAGACCAACACGGCGGTGACCGCGGGACAGTATTACGGGCTTCAGTATTACACCTTCGCCGCGCCTTCATGGATCACCGATATTGCCTTGGCGGCGGCCGTCGCATCGACAGCGGCTACGCTCCTGATGCTGGCCAACCGTTGGCGAAAGAACGGCGGCCTGCCGTATAACGGCATCGTTGCCTATGTCGCGTCCCTCTATCTCTGGATCCTGATTGCCAGGATAAACCCGCTCTGGCTGCTGGTGGTGCCGGCGCTGCACTCACTGCAATATCTGGCCGTGGTATGGCGCTATCAAACCAATGTCGAGCGTGACGTCTTGGATGCCGCGCGGGATCCGGAGCCGAAGATACTATCCGTGCTCGGGCCCCGCTACAGGCTGCGGGTGCTGGGATTCATCATCGGGGGTGGCGCACTCGGCTATCTCGGCTTCTGGCTGATTCCGTTCCTGCTGACCGCACTGGTCCCCTATGACAAGCAGGTGCTCGGTTCGTCGCTGTTCTTCTTCATCGTGCTGATCTTCATCAATGTGCACCACTATTTCCTCGACAATGTGATGTGGCGCCGCGGCAATCCCGAAGTGTCCAAATATTTGTTCCGGTGAGGAAATCGGCGTTGCGGCGCACGCGCCAAGTCAAGCGATGAGCGACACGTTTCCGCCGGCGTGACGCTCGAGCCGTCCGGCGAGGTCAAGTTCCAGAAGCACCATCGCGATCTGCGCGGCGCTCAGTCCGGTGTGGCGGATGATATCATCCACCGCGGTCGGCGTTGGCCCGAGCGCTTCAAGCACATCGGCGCGTTCGCTTTCGCGGGGCGGCGGCATGGCCGACATGTCGGGCGCCTCGGCAATCGGCGTGGTCCGCTGACGACGGGTGCCGGCAAGCGGCATCAGCGCGCCAAGCACGTCGGCGGCTTCGGTGACGAGCGTGACCCCGTCCTTGAGCAGCGCATTGCAGCCGGCGGCGCGCGGATCGAGTGGCGAACCCGGCACGGCGAAGACCAACCGGCCCATTTCGTTGGCAAGGCGGGCGCTGATCAGCGAACCGGAGCGCTGCGCCGCCTCCACCACCACCAGCCCAAGCGCCATGCCGGCGACCAGGCGGTTGCGGCGCGGGAAATCCTGCGCGCGCGGCTGCCAGCCGAACGGCATTTCCGACAGGACGGCGCCGCCGCGGTCGGCGATCTCGTCGCACAGGCCGGCATTCTCGGGCGGGTAGGGGACATCGAGCCCGCCGGCCAGAACACCGACAGTGCCGGTCGAAACGCTGCCCTTATGCGCGGCGGTATCGATGCCGCGCGCCAGGCCGGAAACGATGGCGTAGCCTTCGCGGCCGAGATCGGCTGCTAGCATGCGCGCCATCTTGATGCCAGCCAGCGAGGCATTACGGGCGCCGACAATCGCCACCGCCGGCAGGCGGAAAACCGCGCCTTCGCCTTTCACCGCCAGAAGCGGCGGCGGGTTGTCGAGGGTCTTCAGCAAGGGCGGATAGTCGGCCTCGCCGATGCCGACGAAGCGGGCGCGAGCGCGCCGGGCGGCTTCCAGTTCGGCTTCGGCCTCGGCGACGGAGGGGATGCGGACGATGCGATTGGCACCGCCGGAGATCATCAGCTCTGGCAGCATTTCAAGCGCGGCTTGGGCAGAGCCGAAGCGGTTGATCAGCTCGCGAAACGAGGCCGGACCGACATTGGGCGTACGGATCAGGCGAAGCCAAGCAAGCCGCTGCCGATCGCTGAGACGCGGGCCGGCAGCCGGGGCGCTCATCCGTTCGCCCCGATCTTGCTTTCGGTGCCGGCGAGCAGCCGCGAGATGTTTGCTCGATGCTTGACGATGACGATAAGGCTCATCGCCGCGAACACGCCGGCGATCTGCGGCGTGCTTGTGACATAGAGCGCGATCGGCACGACCACCGCGGCTGCCAATGCCGCCAACGAGGAATAGCGGAACAGGAAGGCCATTGCGAGCCAGACGACGGCGAAGACAAGCATGCCTTGCCAGGCAAGGCCAAGCAGCACGCCGAGATAGGTGGCGACACCCTTGCCGCCCTTGAAGCCGAGCCAGACCGGGAAGAGATGGCCGAGGAAGGCGCCGAAGCCGGCCAACAGTCCGAAGTCCGGCGAAAAATACCCGGCGATGAGCGCCGCGGCCGTGCCCTTCAGCGCGTCGAACAGCAGCGTTGCGGCAGCCAGGCCCTTGTTGCCTGTCCTTAAAACATTGGTCGCGCCGATATTGCCGGAGCCGATCTTTCGGACATCTCCGAGGCCGGCCGCGCGGGTGATCAAGAGCCCGAACGGGATCGAGCCGAGCAGATAGCCGAAGACGAGCGCGATCGCGTAACCCATTGTCTCCCCCATATTCCTTTGTCTCCGGGTTCGCATCCTAAGGTTGATTGAATGTGGTCTATGCAACCATAGTTTGCAAGGGCCTGGCCCGCTCGAGGATCAGTTGGTCATAATGGTAGAGTCGGAAGGGTTCGCCAAGCAACTCTGTGCGGCAGCCTCGGCAGAGTTCAGGCGACGGGTGGTCTATGCAGTAAACACCGTGCGGCCCGCCACCACCGTTTGCACGACCTTGCCCTGCAGGCGCGCGCCTTCGAAGCAGGTGTTCTTCGAACGCGAGCGAAGGCCGCTTTCGCTGACGATCCACGGTTCGTCGAGATCGACGACCGCGAGATCGGCCGGCGCCCCGGGCTGCAGCGTGCCGCCCGGCAGGCCGAACAATCTTGCCGGCGCGGTGGACAGCGTCTCAATCAGCCTCAACAGCGGCACGTCGCCATTGTGGTAGAGCCGAAGTGCCGCGCCAAGCAGCGTCTCCAGCCCGATAGCGCCGGCGGCGGCATCGGCGAAGGGCAGGCGCTTGGTGTCGACGTCCTGCGGGTCGTGCGAGGAGACGATGATGTCGATCGTGCCGTCCTTGATCGCCTCGATCATCGCCATCCGGTCGTCCTCGGCGCGCAAGGGCGGGGTCAGCCGGAAGAAGGTGCGGTATTCGCCGACATCGATCTCGTTGAGCGACAGATTGTGGATGGCGACGCCGGCCGTGACATTGGCGCCGTCGGTCTTGGCCCGGTTCACCGCGCCGGCCGCCATCGCGGACGAGATTTTTGCCGCATGGTAGGCTCCGCCGGTCAGCCGGGCCAATGCCAGGTCGCGTTCGAGCGGGATGAGTTCCGCCTCGCGCGGAATGCCCGACAGGCCGAGCCAGCTCGCATAGAGCCCTTCGTTCATCACGCCGGACGAGGCGAGGTCGGCATCCTGCGTTTCATGCGCGATCACGCCGCCGAAATCGCGGGCATAGGTCAGCGCGCGGCGCATCACCAGCGCATTGGCGATCGTGTGGCGGCCGTCGGTGTAGGCGACGGCGCCGGCCTCGCGCAGCAGGCCGAATTCGGTCATCTCGCGGCCTTCGAGGCCCTTGGTGATCGCGGCCGCCGGGAAGATGTTGACACTTGCGGTGTCGCGCGCCGTGCGCAGCACGAACTCAACCAGCGCCACATTGTCGATCACCGGATCGGTGTCCGGCATCATGACGATGGAGGTGACGCCACCGGCGGCGGCCGCCACGCTTGCCGAGGCGATGGTCTCGCGATGCTCGCCGCCGGGCTCGCCGATGAAGACGCGCGCGTCGACAAGGCCTGGAATGACCGTTTTGCCGGCGCAGTCGACGACGGTGGCGCCTTCCGGCACGCCCTGGTTCAATGCCGCTTTCCCTGCCGCGACGATCTTGCGGCCGTCGACGATGACGCTGCCGATCTCGTCGATGCCGCGCGAGGGGTCGACGATGTGCGCCTTGCTGAAGACGGTCACGCTCATGCGCCGCGCCCCTCATGGTTGCGGCGCGGGTCAAGCAGCGCTTCCATAACCGCCATGCGCACGGCGACGCCCATCTCCACCTGATCCTGGATGACGCTTTGCGGTCCGTCGGCGATTTCGGAGGCGATCTCGACGCCGCGGTTCATCGGTCCGGGATGCATGACCAGCGCATCGTCCTTGGCGGCTTTCAGCTTTTCGGCATCAAGACCGAAATAGCGGAAATATTCGCGAATCGACGGCACGAAAGCGCCTTCCATACGCTCGCGCTGCAGGCGCAGCATCATGACCACGTCGGCGTCCTTCAGGCCTTCGGCCATCGAGCGCGCGACGATCACCCCCATCCTGTCGATGCCGGAGGGCAGCAGCGTCGAGGGCGCGACGACGCGCACCTGCGCGCCAAGCGCGTTCAGAAGCACGATGTTGGAGCGGGCGACGCGCGAATGCAGGATGTCGCCGCAGATCGCCACGATCAGCTTCGACAGCGGCCCCTTGGCGCGACGGATGGTCAGCGCATCGAGCAGCGCCTGCGTCGGATGCTCATGCGCGCCGTCGCCGGCATTGACCACCGAGCAGCCGACCTTCTGGGCGAGCAAGGCAGCCGCGCCCGCCGATTGGTGGCGGATGATCAGGATGTCGGGCCGCATGGCGTTGAGGGTCATCGCCGTGTCGATCAGCGTCTCGCCCTTCTTCACCGAGGAGCTTGCCACCGACATGTTCATGACGTCGGCGCCGAGACGTTTGCCGGCGAGCTCGAAGGACGACTGCGTGCGGGTCGATGCCTCGTAGAACAGGTTGATCTGGGTGCGGCCGCGCAGCGTCGAGGTCTTCTTTTCCGATTGTCGTGAGATCGACACGGCCCGGTCGGCGCGATCGAGCAACAGCTCGATATCGGCCGGGGAAAGATCGCGGATGCCCAGAAGGTGGCGGTGGGGGAAGAGCGGCAGGGACGAAGCGTCGGTCATCTCAAGGCGCTGCTATAGGGTGCGGTCCGGCCCGCCGCAAGCGCCAGCTTTGGATTGCAGGCGTTCTCCCCGGTATTTTCGTCGCGCGCCTTCCGTGGCTTGGGCTATAAGGCCCAGTGGGTTCGGATTCGCGACCGCGGCCTTGGAAATGGTCAGAACCTCTCGGCCAACTGAAGGATTGGGCAACTGAAGGATTGGGCGTGACCGACGAGGTGATCAACCAGCCGCCGCCTTTGACCGGTGGCAATGCGTGGCGGGGCGATCCGTTACTCATCCAGCTTGCCGAGCGTTTTTCCGATCCCGTGCGTAAGGATCTCGACGGGCTTGGCCGGTTCGTGATGACGCAGGAGGCGCAGGAGCTTGCCCGCCTCGCCAACACTGACGCGCCCAAATTGCGGACCCATGACCGACAGGGCCGTCGCCTCGACCTGGTCGAATACCATCCGGCCTATCACGCCTTGATGCGCCGCTCGATCGCCGGCGGCCTGCATTCTTCGGTGTGGGAAAACGGCGATGCCGAGATCGGCCGCCGCCATCAGGTGAGGGCCGCACGCTTCTACCTGACGGCGGAACTCGAGACCGGGCATCTATGCCCCATCACCATGACCAGCGCCTCGCTGGCGGCTCTGATGGCAAGCCCGAAGCTCTTCCGCGAATGGGCGCCGCGCGTCACGACGCGCAAATACGACCAGACGCAGAAGCCTCCAGTGCAAAAGACCGGGCTGACGCTCGGCATGGGCATGACCGAGAAGCAGGGCGGCACCGATGTGCGCGCCAACACCACCAGGGCGGAGCGCACGGGAAGCGGCTTCTACCGGTTGACCGGCCACAAATGGTTCATGTCGGCGCCAATGTCTGATGCCTTCCTGGTGCTGGCCCAGGCATCCGAAGGGCTGTCCTGCTTCCTCGTTCCGCGCATCCTGGGTGACGGCTCCGGCAACGGATTCCGCTTCCAGCGGCTGAAGGACAAGCTCGGCAACCGCTCGAATGCCTCGTCGGAGGTGGAGTTCGTCAACGCGATCGGCGAGATGGTCGGCGACCCGGGCGCCGGCGTGAAGACGATCATGGACATGGTGACGCTGACCCGGCTCGACTGCGCAGTCGCTTCATCGGCGCTGATGCGGGCGGGCCTTGCCGAGGCCATCCATCACACGCGCCATCGCCAGGTGTTCGGCTCAAACCTGATCGACCAGCCGCTGATGCAGCGGGTTCTGGCCGATATGGCGCTCGATGTCGCCGCGGCCACCGCGCTGTCGTTCCGGCTGGCGCGTTCGTTCGACGAGGCGGCAAGCGACCGTGGCGAGGCGGCCTTTGCCCGCGCCATGACGCCTGTGGTCAAATACTGGGTCTGCAAGATCGCGCCGGCGCTGCTCTACGAGGCGATGGAATCCCTTGGCGGCAACGGCTATGTCGAGGAAGCGCCGCTTGCCCGTTATTATCGCGAGGCGCCGGTCAACGCGATCTGGGAGGGCTCGGGCAATGTCATGGCGCTCGACGTGCTGCGCGTGCTCGGCCGTGCGCCGGGCCTGTTCGAGGAGGTGCTGACCGGCATCGACCGCGATCTCGGCACCGGCGGGCGCGGCACCATCGGCGTGCTGAAGGCTGCCATGCAGGTCGCTGCGACCGACCAGGGCTCGGCGCGCCTGCTCACCGAACAGTTGGCGCTTTCGGCCGCGGCGGCGGAGCTGCGCCGGCTGGGAGCAGGGCGGATTGCCGACGCCTTTGTCGAAACTCGGCTCGGCGGCCAGTGGCGCACCACCTACGGCATGCTCGATTCGCGCCACGACGCGCGCATGATCATCGACACGCTCTATCCGCCGGTGACCTGATCCTGCTCCATATCAAGGAGACAGGGCAGGATGCCGTCCGAAACCGCTTCACATTTTTCGGCATCATGCTCCGAGGCGGATTGCCGATCTGTGGATAGCCGTTAACGTTAACAAATGGTTTCCGTTGCGGCGAGCCGATGCAAAGCCCAATCTCCGCATGCTGGAGTAGGGGACGGTTAACCATGACCTCCCCGAGCTCCGCCAGCGGGAAACGTATGCGGCACGTGTTGAGCTCAGTTCTGGCCTTGCATTGGGCGGTGGTTTTCGCCCTGCTTGCCTATATCTGCATGGACGGCAGCCGCGGCATCGCGGCGGCGTTTGGCGTGCTTGGCCTCTCAGTCCAGGCCCACCGGCTCCCCGAGCTTGAAAATGCTGCCGTGCTGGCGCCGCTTTCGATCGCGCTCCTGACCGTCGCAGTGTTGTTCTGCTGGGCCTTCGTCGAAACGCTGCTGAACGCGGCGGCAAGGCCGGACGCGGGCGAGAGCGTGGCGCGGATAGCCTTCATCTCGGCATCGTTTCTGCTTTCGCTGATTCTCATCGGCGGCGTGGCGCAAGGCGTAAATGGCCTGTTCATGATCGTCGCCATCCAGATGACGGCGCTGCTTGCTTCCTACATCGCCGTGCTGGCCGAACGCCGCTCTACCTTCGCCGCAATGAATTTGCCCGAGGGCGATGTTCGCGCCGCCTCGCGCATGGCGATGGGCGCCGCGCACAGTTCGCTCCTGTCCCGCATATCCGGCCGCACGGAAAACAACCCTGGAGGCAGGCGCTGATGCGCACGATATTCACGCTCTGGGCTGCTCCGATGGCCATCTTCTGGGGATGGTTCTTCCTGTCGGCCAACGACATGAATTTCGGCTACGCGATGCTGAGCCGACAGGTGCACGATTTCGCTTTCCAGCTCTACGGCCAGATGCTCGGCGTCGATCCGGCTATCATCCCAGGCATGGTGGCGCGAACCTGCGTTTTCGACTTTTTCCTACTCATGGGGCTTTGGGCCTTCCGCCGCCGGCGCAACATCGCCGAATGGATAAGGCAGCGCCGGCGGGGCGCTATCAGCCCCGATCGGCTCGGCCCAGCGACCGAAGCCGGTCCAACGCTCCCTGCAGAATAAAGGCGGCCGCCGCCGAATCGATCTTGCCGGCGCGCTTCTTGCGCGAGAAATCCATCTCGATCAGTGTCCGCTCGGCCGCGACCGTCGACAGCCGCTCGTCCCACAGCACGAAGGGCAGGTCGGAAAGCGGCGCCATGTTGCGGACGAAGGCGCGGGATTTTTGCGCACGAGGCCCTTCCGAGCCGTCCATGTTGACCGGGAGGCCGAGCACGACGGCGCCGACATTGTCCTTGTCGAGCTGAGCGAGCAGTTCGGCGGCATCCAGCGAAAATTTCTTGCGCAGGATCACCGGGCGCGGATGCGCGAAGGACAGCCCGCGATCGGAGACCGCCACGCCGATCGTCTTGTCACCGAGATCGAGCCCGGCGAGCGTGTTGCCGTCGGCAAGCCGACCCGGCAGATTCTCGATTGAAATAATGCCCAACGGCTTTTCCTGACGTTAGAGCATCGCACCGTTTCACGGAAACGGTGAACCGCTCTATCTCTTTGTTCTTACGCAGTTCCGGACGGAAAACCGATCGCACTTTTCCTGGAACTGCTCAAGGGCGCCACACGTCCTTTTGACGGTGGGGAGCGCCGCACTACTTTCAATTTGCCGCCAGCGTTCTATCTTCCGGCAACGGAAAAATCGAGGAAGCACTATGAAACTGACCTGGTACGGACATTCGGCATTCCGCGTCGAGACCAAGGACGCCACCATTCTCATCGATCCCTATCTGGTCGGCAACCCGTCATGGACGGGCGGCTGGGAAGGACCGGCCGAAGGCGTGACCCACGTGCTTCTGACCCACGGCCATAGCGACCATGTCAGCGGCGCTGTCGAAGTGCTGAAGAAAAGCGGCGCCATGCTGGTCGCCAATTTCGAGATCTGCATGTATCTCGTCGGCCAGGGCGTCAGCGGCGACAAGATCAATCCGGGCAATATTGGCGGCACCGTCGATTGCGGCCCTTTCACCACGACCTTCGTCCAGGCGCTGCATTCGTCCTCCTTCGGCGGCGAAGGCGGCACGAACACCTATCTCGGCAATCCGGGCGGGCTCGTCCTGCACTTCCCCCAAGACAAGACGCTCTACCACATGGGTGACACCGACATCTTTTCCGACATGGGCCTGATCAACGAATTGCACGAACCGAAGATCGGCATCGTGCCGATCGGCGATCGCTTCACCATGGGCGGCGCCGTGGCGGCCCTTGCCTGCCGCCGCTTCTTCGGCTTCGATACGGTCGTTCCCTGCCATTTCGGCACCTTCTCGATGATCGACCAGACCGCCGACAAGTTCGTCGCCGGCATGGAAGGCTCAGGCGTAAACGTGGCGCTGCCGGAAATCGGCAAGGCGATCACGATCTGAGCCGCGCTCTCCGAAAGCGCGTTGCGAGACATGCTTGAGGCGACGCTGGGCTGTCCGCGGCCCACATGATCCATGTTGCGTGCTGAGCGCCGCGCCGCTATAGCCCGCACTGGTTTTCCCGAGGCGATAGAACATGTCCGTTGATCTTCAGACCGTGAAGCGCGTCGCGCACCTTGCCCGTATCGCGGTGAGCGAGGAGGACGCCGAGCGCATGACCGGCGAATTGAACGCCATCCTCGGCTTCGTCGAGCAATTGAACGAGGTCGATGTCTCGGGCGTCGAGCCGATGACCTCGGTCACGCCTATGGAAATGAAGAAGCGCCAGGATGTCGTCACCGACGGCAACAAGCCTGCCGACATCGTCGCCAACGCGCCGGCAACGGAAGAGAATTTCTTCCTCGTTCCGAAGGTGGTGGAGTAGGCCGTGGCTGTCGAGATCGCCGTCGAGACGCCTTTGCAGGACGACGTGCGCGCGCTGGTCGCCGAACTCAATGCCGCGCTGCTCGAACTGACGCCGCCCGAGCACTGCTATCACCTGACCGTCGAGCAGATGGCGGGCAAGGATACGACGGTGTTCATCGCCCGCGACAACGGCCTTGCCGTCAGTTGCGCCGCGCTCAAGCGCCACGACAATGCCACCGGCGAGGTCAAGCGCATGTACACGCGGCCTTCGCATCGCGGCCGCAAGATCGGCGCCGAGATCGTCGGGCGGATTGAAGCGCTCGCCCGGCAGGAAGGGCTGACCCGCCTGGTTCTCGAAACCGGCGATCGCCACCCCGCCGCTTGGACCGTCTATGAGCGTGCCGGATTCTCGCGTTGCGGACCGGTGCTGGATTATCCCGACTCCGAGTGGTCGGTGTTTTACGAAAAGAGCCTTGCCTGATGAGCGATCTCACCCATCTCACCATTTCCGAGGCCTGCGCCAAGCTGCGCGGCAAGGAGATCACCGCGGCCGAGATCACCGAGGCTTATCTCGCGGCGATCGATCGCGCCAATCCGGTGCTCAATGCCTATGTGACCATCACCGCCGACAAGGCGCGCGACATGGCCAAGGCTTCCGATGCCAGGCTCGCCAAGGGCGAGGGCGGCGCGCTTGAAGGCATTCCGCTCGGCATCAAGGACCTGTTCGCCACCGAAGGCATCCACACCCAGGCCTGCAGCCACGTGCTCGACGGCTTCAAGCCGCGCTACGAATCGACCGTAACCAGCAATCTTTGGGCCGACGGCGCGGTGATGCTCGGCAAGCTCAACATGGACGAGTTCGCCATGGGTTCGTCGAACGAGACCTCCTATTACGGCCCGGTGATCAATCCATGGCGGCGCTCGCGTGTCGATACGGTCGTCATGCCGACGACGCATCAGGGCGATGGCGGCTTTGTTTCCGCCGGCGGCACGAAGACCGCGCGGACCTTGGACAACGCCCAATTGGTGCCGGGCGGCTCGTCCGGCGGGTCGGCATCGTCGGTAGCCGCGTTCCTCTGCGCCGGTGCAACAGCGACCGACACCGGCGGTTCGATCCGCCAGCCCGCCGCCCTGACCGGCACGGTCGGCATCAAGCCGACTTATGGGCGCTGCTCGCGCTGGGGCATCGTTGCCTTCGCTTCCTCGCTCGACCAGGCCGGACCGATCGCGCGCGACGTGCGCGACGCCGCGATCCTGCTGAAGTCGATGGCCTCCGTCGATCCGAAGGACACGACCTCGGTCGACCGCCCGGTGCCGGACTATGAAGCGGCGATCGGCAAGCCGATCAAGGGCATGAAGGTCGGCATTCCGAAGGAGTATCGCGTCGACGGCATGCCGGAAGACATCGAGGCGCTCTGGCAGCAGGGCATCGCCTGGCTGAAGGATGCAGGCGCCGAGATCGTCGACATCTCGCTGCCGCATACCAAATATGCCTTGCCGGCTTACTATATCGTGGCGCCCGCCGAGGCTTCGTCGAACCTCGCCCGCTATGACGGCGTGCGCTATGGCCTGCGCGTGCCCGGCAAGGACATCGTCGACATGTATGAGAAGACCCGCGCCGCCGGTTTCGGCCGCGAGGTCAAGCGGCGCATCATGATCGGCACCTATGTGCTGTCGGCCGGCTATTACGACGCCTACTATCTGCAGGCGCAGAAGGTGCGCACCCTGATCAAGCGCGACTTCGAGAACGTCTTTGCCGCCGGCATCGACATCATCCTGACGCCCGCGACGCCATCGGCCGCTTTCGGCATCGCCGACGAGGACATGGCCTCCGATCCGGTCAAGATGTATCTCAACGACATCTTCACCGTGACGGTGAACATGGCCGGCCTTCCCGGCATTTCCGTGCCTGCCGGCCTCGACGGCAAGGGCCTGCCGCTCGGCCTACAGCTGATCGGCCGCCCGTTCGACGAGGAAACGCTGTTCCAGACGGCCAACGTCATCGAGCAGGCGGCGGGCAGGTTCCAGCCGGAAAAATGGTGGTAGGCTCAATCCCGTCAGGGTCAGCGGCGACCCAGCGGGGTGAGTGATGTTCTTCCTCCTGTCGAAGCTCTTTTGGTTTGTCGCCAGGCCGCTCAACCTGGCGATCTTCCTGCTGCTGGCAGGCCTGGTTGCCGGCATGTTGAGACGTCGGCGCTTGGCAACCGCCGGCAGCGTCCTTGCCTTTCTCATCCTTGTGCTTTCGACATGGTCGTCGATTGGCGTCCTGATGCTCAACCCGCTGGAAGAGCGCTTTCCGAAACCGCCGCTGCCGGCAAAGGTGGACGGTATCGTCGTGCTGGGCGGCGCCATGGACGGGGCGGTCAATATCGTGCGCGGCGGCTATGAATTGAATGCCAGCGGCGACCGTATCGTCGAGGCGGCGGTGCTGGCCCGGCGGTTCCCGATGGCAAAGGTCGTCGTTACGGGCGGTCCGCTCGAAATGATCGGCGAAGGCGAGGGCGATGCGGACGCCGCGCCGCGCCTGCTTACAGCCCTTGGGGTAAGCGCCGATCGCCTGGTCCTCGAAAACAAATCGCGCACCACGTACGAGAATGCCATATTCACCAAGAGGATGGTGATGCCGAAACCGGGCGAGACCTGGCTGCTCGTCACGTCGGCTTTTCATATGCCGCGCGCCAAGGCGCTGTTCGACAGGGCCGGCTTTCCTACGGTCCCCTGGCCCGTTGACTATTGGACCACGGGAAGGGAACGCCTGTACCGCACAAGCCCCGGTGACAATCTGGAAATCACCACCAAGGCGCTGCGTGAATGGACCGGGCTCATCGCTTATTGGATCGCCGGCCGCATCGATCAGCCTTTTCCCGGACCGGGCGGCTGACCGAGCACCGCCTGCCGCGCCGCCGAGAAGAACTGGCGGCGCACCAGCACCGCCAGAAGCACCAGCGTCGACATGACGAAGACGATTGGGTCGACGAACCAGCCGAGATAGCCGATCGAGAAGAAGACGGCGCGCAAGCCGGAGTTGAAGTGCTTGCCTGCGAGCACGTTCATGCGCGTCGCCCGCCACACCGCCGTTTCGCTGACCGGATTGCGCGATGCTGGGCCATGCGGGGTGGGCACTGCGCCGATCAGGATCGAGCAGTAATTGAACAGCCGGTAGGCCCAGCCGAATTTGAAGAAGGCGAAGGCGAGAATCAGCACCAGGCCGAACACCTTGGTCTGGAAGGCTTCGCGCGACGAAGCCGCGCCGAAGGGCAGGTCGGCCAGAACCTGAAGCACGCGATCGGAGGCGCCGAGCAAAGCAAAGCAGCCGCCGAGCGCGATCAGGGAAGACGAGGCAAAAAAGGCGGTGCCTTGCTGCAGGCCGCCCATGATGGCGGTGTCGACGATGCGGATCTCGCGCTCGGCCATGTTGCGCATCCAAGCCTCACGCTGCGCGTTCATGGCGGTCGTCAGCGAGACGCGGCTGATCAGCCGGCCGTCGGAAGCGAGCGTGTGCAGCACCCAGACGACCAGGAAGAAGGTCAACGCCGCCAGATCTGCCATTGAAAGGTGGAGTGAGTCGCCCATGACTTCTTGTAACACGGGCCGAGCCGTCGCTTCGACGGGCGCGAGAGCTCTCGGGAGGACGATGTCGCTGGCGGAGCAAACAAGGTCGGCAGCCGCCGCGCCGCGCCATGCAAAACAGCGGAAACATCGCGGGAATTCCTGTATGTAAGTCTTGATTGGCCTCCAGGAGACAACGGCCCCGTGTTCCTTTCTGTTTTCGACCTGTTCAAGATCGGCATCGGCCCGTCGAGTTCGCACACGATGGGGCCGATGACGGCCGCGCGCCGTTTCCTCGATGAGATCCTGGCCGGCGACTGGCCGCGTCCGGCGGGCGTGAAAGTCGATCGTATCGGCGCCAGCCTGCATGGTTCGCTCGCCTATACCGGCATCGGCCACGGCTCCGATCGCGCCGTCATCCTCGGCCTGGCCGGCCAGACGCCGCAGACGGTCGATCCGGACGAGGCCGAGGGCATCGTCGCTCGCATCGGCGCGGAGAAGCTGATTTCCCCGCCCGGGCACCCGACATACCGTTTCGATCCCGCCAAGGACCTCGTGCTCGACCGCAAGACGCCGCTGACCGGCCATGCCAACGGGATGGCCTTCTATGCCTATGACGCATCCGACCGGCTACTGCTCAAGCGCATCTATTATTCGATTGGCGGCGGTTTCGTCGTTTCCGAGGAAGAGCTGCAGCGCATGAAGGCCAAGGGCTCGGTGACGACCGAGGGCAAGACGGTGCCGTACCCGTTCAAGAATGCCGCCGAGATGCTGGCGATGGCGGCAAAGAGCGGGCTTTCGATTGCCGAGATGAAGCGCGCCAACGAGGAAAGGCACATGTCGCGCGAGGAGCTCGACGAAGGCCTCGACGCGATCTGGGGCGCGATGAAGGGCTGCATCGATCGCGGCCTGTCGCAGGACGGCATCATGCCCGGCGGGCTGAAGGTGCGCCGCCGTGCGCGGCAACTGCATGACAAATTGCAGGAACAGTGGCAGCAGAACCGGCCCAATCCGTTGCTCGCCAATGACTGGCTGTCGATCTACGCCATGGCGGTCAATGAGGAGAATGCCGCCGGCGGTCGCGTGGTGACGGCGCCGACCAATGGCGCGGCCGGCACGTTGCCGGCAGTACTGCGCTATTGGCTGCATTTCCATCCCGAAGCGGACCAGCCGAGCATCCGCGACTTCCTGCTGACGGCCGCTGCCGTCGGCGGCATTATCAAGTCCAACGCCTCGATCTCGGGCGCCGAAGTCGGTTGCCAGGGCGAGGTCGGTTCCGCTTCGGCGATGGCTGCCGCCGGCCTTTGCGCGGTGATGGGCGGCACGCCCGAGCAGGTCGAGAACGCCGCCGAGATCGCGCTCGAACATCATCTCGGCATGACCTGCGATCCGGTCGGCGGCCTGGTGCAGGTGCCATGCATCGAGCGCAATGCGCTGGGCGCGGTGAAGGCCGTGACGGCCGCTTCCTTGGCCATCAAGGGCGACGGCACGCATTTCGTGCCGCTTGACGCCGCGATCGAGACCATGCGCCAGACCGGCCTGGACATGAACGAGAAATACAAGGAAACCAGCCTCGGCGGCCTGGCGGTCAATGTGGTGGAGTGCTGAGGTGTTACCGAGACCCCAGACTGGCCCTGTGGAGAAGTCGCTCAAGGCGTTGACGCGTCAACCCTTGCGGCTAGATCTTGGGGCATGTCACTCAACCTTATCAAACTGTGCGTCGGCTGCGACAGCGTCGAGGACCTCGAAGAGTGGATTGCCTTCCGTCTCGATGAGCGGCGCCGCGCGGGCGAGCCGGCCGAGCACTGGCACACCACCCGCATGGTGCCGACGCGCGGCGATGAGATCACCGATGGCGGTTCGCTCTATTGGGTGATCAAGGGCAGCGTGCAGTGCCGGCAACTGATCACCGAGATCAGGCCCTTCACCGATGATGAAGGGATCGGTCGCTGTCATCTGGTGCTCGATCCTGAGGTGGTGCGCACCGACTGGCAGCCGCGCCGCGCCTTCCAGGGGTGGCGTTACCTCAAGCCCGCCGATGCGCCGGCCGATCTCGGCAAGGGCAGGGCGGCACTCGCCGAGATGCCGCCGAAGCTCAGGCTGGAACTCGCCGAACTGGGTCTGCTCTAAGCACGGTTTTGCGGATCGTCCCCGGCGCTGGCCTTCCGGCTTGTCCGATGTGGGACTTGCAAGCGCAGGACCTTCGTCCCATCCTATTTGTTATGCTCGGTCATCCGTACGGCGGTGCTAGTCGATGGGCGTGATCCTCGCCTTGGCAGCGGTGCTCGTGGTGCTCTTCGGCGCCGCGTTGCTCTTTGTGCGCGCGGATGCGGCAAGGATGGCCGGCAGTCTGAGATCGCTTGGCCCCGCCTTCCTGGGGCTGGTCGGCGCGCCCATGCTGATCTTCGGCCGCAGCCTTATCGGCGGACTGCTTTTGCTCGCGGCGCTGGCCTGGGTCGGCTGGATACGCACGAGGCGGCCTGCGGCAAGGGCAGCGGCGTCCAAACACTCGACCGTGCGCACCGCCGCGCTCGAAATGGACCTCGATCATGACAGCGGCAGGCTCGAGGGGCTTGTCCTGGCCGGGCGTTATGAAGGCAAGATGCTTGGGGCCATGGGGCTGACGGACCTGCGCCAGCTTTATAGCGAGCTCAGCCCCGATCTGGAGAGCCGTCAGCTCCTAGAGACGTATCTTGACGGCCGTTTTCCCGTCTGGCGCAAGGACGCGCAGCCGCACGGTGGCGAAGGGCTGGCTATTGCGCCAGGTGCGGGCGCCATGACTAAGGAGGAGGCCTACAAGATCCTTGGTCTTGAAGCGGGGGCTGCCGCGGCGGATATCCGCAAGGCGCACCGCCGCCTGATGCAGCGCTTGAACACCGATGTCGGCGGCACGTCTGTCCTGGCGGCGCGAATCAATGAAGCCAAGGACGTCTTGCTCTCCAATCACGATTAGTCTCCTTCGACGCAGGTACCTTCCGGGAGATTCAACGGCCGCCTACTGCTCGACGGCGTAGCATGAGATTTTCTTGCGCTTCAGCGCATCGCAGGCCTTCCACGCGGCGTCCTTCGAGCCGAAGCCGCCGAAGCGGGCGCGGTAGTAGGTGGTGCCGTCCTTGTCGAAGGCGACGGTGAAGCCCGAAGCGTCAGCCAGGATCTTCGGCGCCTGCTTGGCGGTCTGGTCGAGCAGCGCCTGGGCTCCCGATTTCGTCGGCGATGACGCAACCTGAACCACCCAGCCGGATGGCACTGACGACGTCTTGACCGGATCTATCGCGGGCGCGGCAGGTGCCGGCTCGGCATAGGCGGTGACGACCTGGGACGAGGTGTCCTGTGACTTGGGAGACGGCACCATGGCGGCCACGGCAACCGTCTTCACCTTCTTGACCTTGATGACGGGCTTGGTCTCTTCGGCGACCTGTTGCGTGTCGTCCTGGACGTTATCGGCTGAGGCAACGACGGTGTCGTCCGCTGCCGGTTTGGCATCGGGCGTCGGCGCGTCATGCTTGGGCAACAAAACCTTGGCCAATGTCTTGACCGGATTGTCATTGCCCTTGGCGATGAGATCGCCGCCGCCGCGCGTCGAGGCGCGCGGCAGATAGGTGTTGATCAGCGCGGCCATCTGGTTGTCGCGGCTGCGGCCGGAAGCGCCGCCCATCACCACCGCGACGAGGCGGCGGTCGCCATCGGCAACGGAGGAGACGAGATTGTAGCCCGAGGCGCGGGTATAGCCGGTCTTGATACCGTCGACGCCCTTGATGCGGCCAAGCAGGCGATTGTGGCCGTTGATGCGCTGGCGGCCATACAGGAACGAGCGCTGCGAGAAATAGCCGTAATATTGCGGGTAGTGCTCGCGCAGAGCGATGCCAAGCATCGCCATGTCGTGCGCCGTGGTGAACTGGCCGGGGTCGGGCAGGCCGTTGGCGTTGCGGAAGACGGTGCCGTTCATGCCGAGCTGGCGCGCCTTGGCTGTCATCATGCGGGCGAAATTCTCTTCGCTGCCGCCAAGCATCTCGCCAAGCGCGGTCGCCGAGTCGTTGGCAGATTTGGTCACGATCGACAGAATCGCGGTCTCGACCGGAACCGAGCCGCCGGCGCGCACGCCGAGCTTGGTCGGCGCCTCGGCGGAGGCATGCGCGGAAAACGGAACCGGGGTGTTCTTGCTGATCCTGCCCTTCGCCAGCGCTTCGAAGGTGAGGTAGAGCGTCATCATCTTGGTCAGCGAGGCGGGATAGCGCCGGCCATTGGCGTCAGCGGAGTAGAGTACCTTGCCGGTCTTGGCGTCCACGACGATGGCCGAGGATCTCGCTGCCATTGCCGACGCCACATCGGCGACTACAACCGTCATCGCGAGCGCAGCGATCATGATTGCCTTGAGGGAGAAAGATTTGGAGACCAGCCCCGACAACGCCTGACGCACCGTTACTTACCCTGAATTTTCGTTGCCCCGGAGGCGGCAAAGGGAGTGCCTGCCTCGCTTCGGGCCACGCTATCGCGCCCAGCGTTACCAATCCGTTTATGGTAACCGCCGCGTTCACCATTTTTCGGCAAATCGAGCTTCTCTTTAATCGAATTTTACCAGCCGCCAGCGCTGAACCCCCTGCATACTAAGGGGATTCTTGACTTTTGTGCATCGCACAATATATTGAGGTGCATTGCACAAGGGCGCCCGGGGCCAAAAGGGCGTTTCAACCAAGGGAAGCATGAAATGACCCAGACCTATGAGGACTTCACGAAATACGGCAAGGAGTTTGCCGACACCGGGCTGAAGAGCTTTGCCTCGCTCACCAAGGGCGCGCAGGCGATCGCCACCGAAGCCGGCGAATACACCAAAAAGAGCTTCGAGGCCGGCAGCGCCGCTTTCGAGAAGCTGTTCTCGGCCAAGTCGATCGAAAAGGCCGTCGAGATCCAGACCGATTACGCCAAGCAGAGCTATGAGAGCTTCGTGGCCGAGGCCAGCAAGATCGGCAATCTCTATGCCGAGCTCGCCAAGGAAGCCTACAAGCCGTTCGAATCGGTGGTCGCCAAGGCGAAGTAATTTCGCCCGATCATGGCCGATACGGCCAACCGGCCTGCGAAAAGGACCCGGTCGCGGAAACGCGGCCGGGTTTTTTCATGCGCAATCGCAACCTGATGCGCCTTGCTGCATTCACGATTGAGAAATTCGCTGAGGTTTGCCCACCTAGCCATATTGTCAGCTAAACAGAAGGGCTTAAAATCGTTCATCGAGAACCTACATGTTGAACTCGCATGGGGAATCGAAAAGGCTGGACTACGTGACGATCGGTTTGACTGCCACGGCAGACGTGGTGCGAATGCAAAGTGACGGTGACCGCAACGATCCCGGTCGCGGCACCGCTGTTATCACGCGCACCAAAACCAAGACCAAGAAGCCCAGTCTCTACCGGGTCCTCATCCTGAACGACGACTACACCCCGATGGAGTTCGTCGTTCACGTCCTGGAACGGTTTTTCCAAAAGGACCGCGAAGCCGCCACACGCATCATGCTTCATGTTCACAATCATGGAGTGGGCGAGTGCGGCATCTACACATTCGAGGTGGCCGAGACCAAAGTGTCCCAGGTCATGGATTTCGCCCGACAGAATCAGCATCCGCTGCAATGCGTGATGGAGAAGAAGTGAGGTAACATGCCGGCTTTCTCCCAAGGCCTGGAAAAGGCGCTACATCAGGCGCTGACATTCGCCAACGAGCGGCATCATGAGTATGCGACGCTCGAACATTTGCTGCTCGCGTTGATCGACGACACCGAGGCGGCCGCCGTCATGCGCGCTTGCAATGTCGATCTCGACGAGCTCAAGCACACCGTTCTCACCTATATCGACACCGAGCTCGACAATCTCGTCACCGGTTATGACGAAGATTCGAAGCCGACCGCAGGCTTCCAGCGCGTCATCCAGCGCGCCGTGATCCATGTGCAGTCGTCCGGCCGCGAGGAAGTGTCCGGCGCCAATGTGCTCGTCGCCATCTTCGCCGAGCGCGAGAGCCACGCCGCCTATTTCCTGCAGGAACAGCAGATGACCCGCTACGACGCGGTCAACTACATCTCGCATGGCATCGCCAAGCGCCCGGGCGCTTCGGAATCGCGCACGCCGCGCGGCGCCGAGGACGAGCAGGGCGGCCAGAACGGCGCCGAGCCGCAGGAAGAGGGCGGCAAGAAGAAGCAGCAGGACGCGCTGACGGCCTACTGCGTCAACCTCAATAACAAGGCGCGGGCCGGCAAGATCGACCCGCTGATCGGCCGCGACAGCGAGATCAACCGCACCATCCAGGTGCTGTGCCGCCGTTCCAAGAACAACCCGCTCTATGTCGGCGATCCCGGCGTCGGCAAGACGGCGATCGCCGAGGGACTGGCCAAGCGCATCGTCGAGGGCGACGTGCCGGAAGTGCTGCAGGACGCCACCATCTTCGCGCTCGACATGGGCACGCTGTTGGCCGGCACCCGCTATCGCGGCGACTTCGAGGAGCGGCTGAAGCAGGTCGTGAAGGAGCTCGAGGACTATCCGGGCGCGGTGCTGTTCATCGACGAGATCCATACCGTGATCGGAGCGGGCGCCACTTCGGGCGGCGCCATGGATGCATCGAACCTTCTGAAGCCGGCGCTTTCGTCCGGCGCCATCCGCTGCATCGGCTCGACCACCTATAAGGAGTTCCGCCAGTTCTTCGAGAAGGACCGTGCGCTGGTGCGGCGCTTCCAGAAGATCGACGTGAACGAGCCGACCATCGAGGACGCCATCGAGATCATGAAGGGCCTGAAGCCCTATTTCGAGGAGTTCCACAAGGTCCGCTACACGAGCGAAGCGATCAAGGCCTCGGTCGAGTTGTCGGCGCGCTACATCAACGACCGCAAGCTGCCTGACAAGGCGATCGACGTGATCGACGAGACCGGCGCCTCGCAGATGCTGGTGCCCGAGGCCAAGCGCAAGAAGACGATCGGCATCAAGGAGATCGAGGCGACGATCGCCACCATGGCGCGCATCCCGCCGAAGACGGTTTCGGCAGATGATGAGAAGGTGCTGCAGGGGCTCGATATCGAGCTGAAGCGCGTGGTCTACGGCCAGGATACGGCCATCACCGCGCTGACCTCGGCGATCAAGCTGGCGCGTGCCGGCCTGCGCGAACCGGAGAAGCCGATCGGCTCCTACCTGTTCTCAGGCCCGACCGGCGTCGGCAAAACCGAAGTTGCGAAACAGCTTGCCGCCTCGCTCGGCGTCGAGCTGATCCGCTTCGACATGTCGGAATACATGGAACGCCACACCGTCTCGCGGCTGATCGGCGCGCCTCCCGGCTATGTCGGCTTCGACCAGGGCGGCCTGCTCACCGACGGCGTCGACCAGCATCCGCATTGCGTGCTGTTGCTCGATGAGGTCGAGAAGGCGCATCCGGACCTGTTCAACATCCTGTTGCAGGTGATGGACCACGGCAAGCTGACCGACCACAACGGCAAGCAGATCGACTTCCGCAACGTGATCCTGATCATGACCACCAATGCGGGCGCCTCGGACGCGCAGCGCGCGGCGATCGGCTTCGGCTCGACCAAGCGCGAAGGCGACGACGTCGAAGCGATCAACCGGCTGTTCACACCGGAGTTCCGCAACCGTCTGGACGCAATCATCCCGTTCGGCTCGCTGCCGGTGCCTGTCATCCATCAGGTGGTGCAGAAGTTCGTCATGCAGCTCGAAGCCCAGCTCTCCGAGCGCGGAGTCACCTTCGACCTGTCGCCGGACGCGATCGCCTGGCTGGCCGACAAGGGCTATGACGAGCGCATGGGCGCGCGTCCGCTCGGCCGCGTCATCCAGGAGCACATCAAGAAGCCCCTGGCCGACGAAGTGCTTTTCGGCAAGCTCAAGAAGGGCGGCACGGTGCGCGTGACCGTCGAGAAGAAGGAAACCGGCGAGTCCGGCCTGAAGCTCGAATCGCTCGCCGACGAGTCGCCCGTGCAGCCGAAGAAGGAAGAGCCGGAAGACGCGCCGAAGCCGAAAAAGGCGGTGGCCAAGAAGCCTGCGCCCAAGAAGGCAGTGGCGCAGAAGCCGGAGCCGAAGGGCAAGGACGGCAACAAGCGCAGCCTTGTGCCGCAACTGCCGCGCAAGGGCTGACAAGCGCTCGCTTGAAATACAAAAGGCCCCGGCAACGGGGCCTTTTTTCGTTGAAGGGAGCACCGCTTGGAAGCCGGACAAATCATCATCCTCAACGGTGCGCCGCGCTCGGGAAAGCCGAGCATCGCCGCGGCGATCCGGGAAAAGCTTGAGGTCGGACCCGAGCCGTCGTCGTTCCGGACACTTGCGCAACCGCTGCCGGCCGGGCGCCAGCCGTTCAGCTTGCCAGCGCCGCCCGGATCTTGTCGGCGTTCTCGGCCAGCACTTCAGGCTTCTCCATCTGGCCGGAATGCGGCTTCAATGGCACACCTTCGAAGCGCGGCACGACGTGGACATGGAGATGGTAGACGGTCTGCCCGGAGGCAGATTCGTTGAACTGCATGAGGGTGACGCCGTCGGCGTCGAAGGCCTTTTTCACCGCCACGGCCACCTTCTGGACGACCATGAACAGAGGTGCGAACGTTGCCGGATCGGCGTCGAGGATGTTGCGCGACGGCGCTTTGGGCACCACCAGAGTGTGGCCTGTGCCTTGCGGCATCACATCCATGAAGGCGACGACAGCATCGTCCTCGTAGACGCGGTGCGAGGGGATCTCGCCGCGCAGGATTTTCGCGAAGATGTTGCCGGGATCATAAGCTTCGGCCATGGGGTGACACTCCCAATTGCATTCGCTGTCCGGTGTAGCGAAGCCGCCACCGGGCGGCAAGGCGCTCAGGCGAGATCGCTAAAGCGCGTCGTGCGGAATGGATTCAGGCGACGCGCTTTAAGTCTCTGTTTTCATGCATGTCGTTCTCGCAAAACCTGCGTAGTTTTGGAAGGCATGCATCAAGCCGGCGTCATTCGCTTTGCCAGGACTATCGGCTGTTCTTGACGGCACGCCCTGCTATTGCATGAGCGCCGACATTTGTCGCCTGATGCGGCAAACGTGTCGGCGCTGTTTTTCATCACAGCGGCATGGCGCGCGGGCGAGGCCCGACTATTCCTCGAGGTCCTTGCGGAAGGGTGTGTGCTCTTCGAGATATTCGCCCATGCGTTCGACCTCGCGCCGCTCGCGCCTGAGATAGTCGGCGACGGCATTGCGCAAACCGGGATGCGAGATGTAGTGCGCCGAATGCATGGTCACCGGCCGGTAGCCGCGCGCCAGCTTGTGCTCGCCCTGCGCGCCCGCCTCCACCACCTTGAGCTTGCGTTCGATGGCGAAATCGATCGCCTGATGGTAGCAGACCTCGAAATGCAGGAAAGGGTGATCCTCGATGCAGCCCCAGTTGCGACCGTAGAGCGCGTCGGAGCCGATGAAGTTGATGGCGCCGGCAATGTAGCGGCCGTTCCGCTTCGCCATCACCAGAAGAATGTCGTCGGCCATACGCTCGCCGATCAGCGAGAAGAACTGCCGGTTGAGATAGGGCCGGCCCCATTTGCGGCCGCCGGTATCCATGTAGAAAGCGTAGAAATCGTCCCAGACGCGCTCGGTGATGTCCTTGCCGGTCAGCCAGTCGATCGAGATGCCGTCGACCAGCGCCTCGCGGCGCTCCTTCTTCATCGCCTTGCGCTTGCGCGAGGCGAGCGTGGCGAGGAAGTCGTCATAGGTCGAAAAGCCATCGTTGAGGAAATGGAACTGCTGGTCGGTGCGATGCAGGAAGCCCGCCGCTTCCAGCGTCGCGACATCCGGCTCGGTGGCGAAGGTGACATGCGCGGAAGAGACGCCGAGCTTGTCGGTCACGAGCTTCAGGCCCTCCGCCAATCCGGCCTTCACGGCGCCTTCATTCTCGCCTTTGCTGACCAGCAGGCGAGGGCCGGTGACCGGCGTGAAGGGCACCGAGCATTGCAGTTTGGGATAGTAGCGCCCGCCGGCGCGCTCGAAGGCGTCCGACCAGCCATGGTCGAAGACATATTCGCCCTGGCTGTGCGATTTGAGGTAACAAGGGACGGCGCCGAGAAGCCTGCCCTGCGCGGTTTCCAACCGCAGGTGATGGCCCTGCCAGCCGGTGCGCCGGACAGCGCAGCCGGAATCTTCCAGAGCGCTTAGAAAAGCGAATGAAACCAGCGGATTGTAGCCGTTTCCTTGGCCACCACGCGTGGTACCGGCAAAGCCGTTCCATTCCTCGCAGGTGAAGGCGCCGATACCCGCCGCGACGCGGATCGCATAGTCCGCGTTCGCTGCCCGTCCATCGTCGTCGTCACCTTGATCCATTGGGCTTATTTAAGCGTCACCCAGGCGTCTACAAGTCACGTTTCAGGCATTCCTCAGGCGACCTTGACCAGATCAGGCTCAAATCCCTCGAAGGTCATCTGGTCGGCATATTTGAAGGTGAGGTCGACCGCCGGCTGGTCGTGCACCGTCCAGGTGATGACGGGCATTTTCAGCTTTTCGCGCACGAAGCTGACGAAGGGGTTCGGCAGGTCGCCGGCGGCGTAGGAGGTGAAGGCGAGGTCGTGCGCGAGCATGGCGAAATGCGCTTCGATCAGCTGGTTGTCCCTGCCATAGGCGGTCAGCCCGCCGGGGATGCCTGGCGCATCCTTGGCGAAGTCGCGGATCAGCCAGTGATCGAACGACATGATCGCCACCTTGCCCTTGTAGCGCTTGAGCAGCCGGCCGACGCTTGCCACCAGCCCCGCGTCGTGACCGGGAACGCCTTTCAGCTCGACCACCAACGGCACGCGGCCGTCGATCAGGTCGAGCGCTTCCTCGAGCGTCGGGACGTGGTCTTTGGTGCCGCCGATCCTGAGTGTCGCCAGCTCGGCTGCGGTACATTGCCAGACAAACCCGTCCTGGCCGGTGAGGCGCTTCAGGTCGCCGTCATGGATGATGACCGGGACGCCGTCGGACGAGATATGAACGTCGCATTCGATGGCGTAGCCGCGCTCGGCCGCCGCGGCGAAGGCCGACAGCGTGTTCTCCCAGCGGGTCTTGTTCATGTCGTGGAAGCCGCGATGCGCGACAGGTCGCGCGATCAGCCAGGACAGATCGGTCATGTTAAGCCTCACTCGACTTCGAAGATCGCTTCGATCTCGACCGCGGCGTTGAGCGGCAGCGAGGCGGTGCCGACGGCGGAGCGGGCGTGCTTGCCGCGCTCGCCGAGTACCGCGACCAGGAAGTCGGAGGCGCCGTTGGCAACCAGATGCTGCTCGACGAAGTCAGGCGCGGAGGCGACGAAGACGGTGATCTTGACTAGGCGGCGGATCTTTTCGAGATCGCCGAGCGCGGCCTTGGCCTGCGCCAGGATGTTGATGGCGCAGATTTTCGCGCCTTCCTTGCCAGCCACGGTGTCGATGTCGCGGCCAAGCAGCCCGCTTGCCTGCAGCTTGCCGTCCTTCAGCGGCAGCTGGCCGGCGGTAAAGAGCATGTCGCCGGTGCGGCAATAGGGCACGTAGTTGGCGGCGGGCGCGGCGGCGGCCGGAAGGGTGACGCCAAGATCGCTTAGCCGCTTTTCGATTGTTTCGCTCATTGGTTTTCCCTATTGCTGGAAGACGCCGCGTTGGCCGGGCCGAAATTGCTATTTTTGCCTCGCTTCCGCCACGACTTTTTTTAAGCTGGACCATCTTTCCCTGCGGCCTGCCCCCAGCCGCGACGACCGGAGCAACGCATGCGCGCAACGCGCCTTTTTCTCGCCGCCGCCTGCCTTTCGGCCGCGTTTCCGATGGCGCCGGCCTTTGCTGTGCCAGCGCTGCAGGCGCATCGCGCCGTCTACGATCTGACGCTCAACAAGGCCTCCGACCGTTCAGGCATTACCGGCATCACGGGCCGCATGGTCTACGAGTTCAACGGCTCCGCCTGTGAAGGCTATACGGTCAAGTTCCGCTTCGTTACCCAGATCGTGACCAATGACAACACCAGGCTGACCGACCAGCAGACGACCACGTTCGAGGACGCCGAAGGCAAGACCTTTTCCTTCGTGACCAAATCCTTTGTCGACCAGAACCTCGACAAGGAAGTCAAAGGCACGGCCACCAGGGAAGCGAAGGGCCTCAAGGTCGATATCGACAAGCCGGAGAAGAACAGTCTCGAGCTCGCGGCGACGCAGTTTCCGACCCAGCATCTGGTCGAGCTGATCGGCAAGGCCGAGAAGGGCGAGAATTTCTACCAGACGAACCTGTTCGACGGCTCCGAGGACGCCAACAAGGTGATGACCACCACGGTCATCGTCGGCAAGAAGACCGAAGCCGAAAAGACGGACCCGGAAGCGCCGGCGCTGGCCAAGCTCGCCTCCGACAAATACTGGCCGGTCGACATCGCCTATTTCGACGATACCGACAAAAGCGGCGAAGAGGTGCCGGAATACCGGATCAGCTTCAAGCTGCATGAGAACGGCATTACGCGCGACCTCGTCATGGACTATGGCGAGTTCTCGATGACCGGCAAGCTTGTGAACCTGTCGCTGTTCGACCAGACCAAGCCTTGCCCTGCTTCGAAATAGCATTTGCTGACGGCAGCCGGCCCGGCTTGCAGGCTTGGCCTGCGAATGCCATGTGTGAGGCTCACCGCATGCGGTGGGCCTGATGGCGGTCTATGTCGATGCGGCGATCTGGAAATGGGCCGGCCACCGCTGGTGTCATCTGCTCGCCGACAATACCGACGAACTCCATCGCTTTGCCGCCGAGCTAGGCCTTAAGCGCTCGTCCTATCAGGGGCCGCCCAAGACATCGGCGCCGCATTACGATATCACTGGGTTCGAGCGTGATCGCGCGGTCAGGCTTGGGGCGATCGAATGCAGCCGTGAGGACATCGTGGCGATCTTCCGCCGCGTGCGGGTTCCGAATGGGAAGGTAAGACGATGACGGTGACGGCGTTCCTGGCTTATTGCGTCGCGATCTCATTGGCCGCCGCCACGCCTGGACCGGCGATGTTCGCGGTCATCACCAACGGTCTGTCGCGTGGGTTCTTGCGCGCTTTCATAGCCGGCATGGGGGTCGCCGCGGGCGACGCCGTCCTGGTCACCCTGGCGTTGCTCGGATTGGTGGCCTTGGCCCAGACCTTCGAGTGGGTTTTTCTTTTGCTGAAATATGCCGGCGCCGCTTATCTGGTCTTTCTCGGCATCAGGATGTGGCGGACCGCCGCTCAGAAACCGGACGACTCTCGTCAGATACAGGCGCGGCTGTCGCGGTCCTTCTTTCTCGGCGCATCCATTGCGCTCGGCAATCCGAAGGCGATTCTGTTCCACGCCTCCATCATGCCGCTGATCCTCAACCTTGACACCATGACGTTCGCCGATGGCCTACTCGTGGTCCTTGTCGTGGTCAGCGTCAATATCATCACCATGGGCCTCTATGCCGCGATGGCGGGTCGGGCAGCCGGGTGGTTCAAAACCCCGAAGCGCATGCGCCTCATGAACAGGCTCGCTGGCGGCGCGATGATCGGCACCGGTGCGCTGATTGCCGCACGTTGATGCGCGAAGTGACACCCGGCTTGCGTTTATAGGACTTCCCCTCTATATGCGCGCTCATTCCACACACGGACTTTGGTGTCTGCCCGGGAGAAATCCGGCTGAAACCTCCGGTGGCATCAGGACATCCTGTCCGAAATGCCTGTGTCCGTGGAGGCCAACCGGAAAGGAACTAAAGAATGGCTCTGCCAGATTTCAGCATGCGCCAGCTTTTGGAAGCTGGTGTTCACTTCGGCCACCAGACCCACCGCTGGAACCCGAAGATGGCGCCTTACATCTATGGCGCCCGCAACAACATCCACATCATCGACCTGTCGCAGACGGTGCCGCTGCTGCACCAGGCGCTGAAGCAGGTGTCCGACACCGTCGCCAAGGGTGGCCGCGTGCTGTTCGTCGGCACCAAGCGCCAGGCGTCCGACATCGTCGCCGACGCGGCGCAGCGTTCGGCCCAGTACTATGTCAACTCGCGCTGGCTGGGCGGCATGCTCACCAATTGGAAGACGATCTCGAACTCGATCCAGCGCCTGCGCAAGCTCGACGAGACGCTCGCCGGCGAGGCGCAGGGCCTCACCAAGAAGGAGCGCCTGAACCTCGACCGCGAGCGCGAGAAGCTCAACAAGGCTCTCGGCGGCATCAAGGACATGGGCTCGACGCCGGACCTGATGTTCGTCATCGACACCAACAAGGAAGCGATCGCCATCCTCGAGGCCAAGCGCCTCGGCATCCCGGTCGTGGCCATCATCGATTCGAACTGCGACCCGGACAAGATCGACTTCCCGATTCCCGGCAATGACGACGCGGCCCGCGCCATCCAGCTCTATTGCGACCTGATCGCCAAGGCCGCCATCGACGGCATCGCGCGCCAGCAGGGCGCGCTCGGCGTCGACGTCGGCGCTTCGGCCGAGGTTCCGGTCGAGCCGGCGCTCGACACTCCGGCCGCCGAAACTCCGGAAGCTTGATAAGGAATGCCGGGCCCCGGCCTTCATCTTTCCAATAAGTTGGCGCGCTAAAGCGCTTTTGCCGAGCGCATCACCCGAGTCCGGTTGGTGCGTCGGCGCATTTGAAACAAAGAGGCGACAATGACGATTTCGGCTGCACAGGTCAAAGAACTCCGCGACTTGACCGGCGCGGGCATGATGGACTGCAAGGCGGCGTTGAACGAGACCAACGGCGACATGGAAGCGGCCGTCGACTGGCTGCGCAAGAAGGGCATTTCCAAGGCCGACAAGAAGGCTGGCCGCACTGCCGCCGAGGGCCTGATCGGCGTCGATGCCGGCGTGCGTGAAGCCGCCATTGTCGAGGTCAATTCCGAGACCGACTTCGTCGCCCGCAATGCGGCTTTCCAGGAAATCGTCGCCAACGTCGCCAAGGTCGCGCTCGCCTACGGCACGACCGAAGCCGTTGCCGCCGCCAAATATCCGGGCTCCGACAAGTCGGTCACCGAGACCATCAAAGACGCGGTCGGCACCATCGGCGAGAACATGGGCTTCCGCCGTTCGGCCAAGCTCACCGTGCCGCACGGCGTGGTGGCGACCTATGTCCACAACGCGGTTGCCGACGGCCTCGGCAAGCTCGGCGTGCTGGTGGCGATCGAGACCACCGGCAACGAGCATGCGGCCAACGCCTTTGCCCGCCAGGTCGCGATGCATGTCGCCGCCAGCAACCCGGTCGCACTGAGCGCCGAGGAAGTCGACCCGGCGCTTGTCGAGCGCGAGAAGGCGATCTTCTCCGACCAGGCGCGTCAGTCGGGCAAGCCGGAAGCCATCATCGAGAAGATGGTCGAGGGCCGCCTGCGCAAGTTCTATGAAGAGGTGGTGCTTTTGAAGCAGGCCTTCGTGCTCAATCCCGACGTCACCGTCGAGAAGGCGCTGAAGGATGCGGAGAAGGAGATCGGCGCTCCGGCGAAGATCACCGCTTATCTGCGTTACGCGCTGGGCGAGGGCATCGAGAAGGAAACGACCGATTTCGCGGCGGAAGTCGCGGCTGCGGTCAAGAAATAGCTCTGATCCAAGGGAATCGCGCAGCGTTTCCCTTAAGGTGAAGAGCTCACGAGCTCAGGCAACTCGGCCGGGTGTCCGCATGGATGCCCGGCCGATTTCTTGTGCGGTATCGATAAAGGCCCTGAGCTTCGGCGCCATCGACGCGCGGCGCGGGAAATAGAGGAAGAGCCCGGGCTCCTCGATCGCCGTCTGCGGCAGGATCTGGGCGAGGCGGCCGGCGGCAAGGTCGGCGCGCACCAGCGGCTCGAAGGCGTAGGCGAGCCCGACGCCGGCCAGCGCCAGATCGATGGCGCCAAGCGAATCCGTGACAGTGGCCGTGCCGCGCGTTTCGACGACGACATCCTTGCCATTGTCGTTCAGGTCCCAGCGGTAAAGCGCGCCGGACCGAACCAGCCGGTAGCCGACACAGTTGTGATTGGCGAGATCGGCCACGTCGCGCGGACGGCCGTGCTTTCCGACATAGGCGGGAGAGGCGACGATCACGGCTTTGAACGGCGGCGTCATCCTGACGGTGACCATGTCCTGCGCGATCATTTCACCCAGCCGGATGCCGGCGTCAAAACCTTCGCCGACGATATCGATAAGTCCCTGATCGGCAACGATTTCGACCGTCACATCGGGATAGCGTTCGGCCATCGCCGCGACCACCGGCGTCACCGCCAAGGGGATCGCTATGTTGGAGGCGTTGATCCTCAGCAGGCCGGCCGGCCTTCCTTTCACGCCGCGAATGCGATCCATCCGCTCGGCGATGTCCTGCAGGGCAGGAGCCGCGGTCTCCACCAGCGCTTTGCCGGCTTCCGTCAGCGAGACGCTGCGCGTCGTACGCGCAAAGAGCGGTTGGCCGATGCGCTCTTCCACCAGCCGGACCGCGTGGCTGACCGCAGATGGGCTCATGCCGAGCTCAGCCGCGGCAAGCGCGAAGCCGCCGCGGCGCGCCACGGCGACGATGACCGGCAGGTGTGTGAGCAGATCGCGATCCATTCATGAATGATATCGCACAGTCTTTGCGAACAATGCAATCTTATCCATACTCCTGGGCCAGCTCATACTGGTGTCAACACATCGGCGGCGGGCTGATGCCCTGGGAGAGGCGAAATGAACGTGTTGAGACATGTAACTTTTGCGGCAGGCATGGCACTGGCGCCGGTCGATGCCGGCGGCGCCGAACCGGCCGGCTGGCAGGCGCTTGCCGACGAGCGCACCGTTATCCGCATTGCCGATGCGATCGACCGCGCGGTGGATGCGCAGGATTGGAAGCTGGCGCGCAGCTATTTCGCCGAGCGTGTCACCGCCGATTTCAGCAGCCTGTCCGGGCAGCCCGCGGCCAATATCGCGTCCGACGACCTGATCGGCGCCTGGGCGGGCAACCTCAAAGGCAGCAAGACCAGCCTGCATCTTCGCACCAACCACCAGGTCGTGCTCGAAGCCGATGCCGCGACTGTCCGGTCCAACGGTTATGCCTGGAACCGGATGGAAGGCAATGGCAACCCGCTCTGGGAAGTCTGGGGCACCTATGAGCACCACCTGACACGCTCGGCTGCCGGCTGGAAGGTCGACGGCTTCACCTTCCGCATGACGCATGAGCGCGGCAATCCCTGGGTCAAGGCGACCCCCGGCCAGTGACCGGCAGCAAATCAGTTCAGAATCGGAGATCACCATGACCATGAGCTATTACACGCTTGGCAACAGCGGCCTGCGCGTCAGCCGGCTGGCGCTCGGCACCATGACCTTCGGCACCGAATGGGGCTGGGGCGCGGACAGGGACACAGCCCGCGCGATGTTCGACGCCTATGTCGAAGCGGGAGGCAACTTCTTCGATACGGCGGACCTTTATACCGCCGGCACTGCCGAGACCTGGCTCGGTGAGTTCGTCGCCGAGCGCGGCCTGCGGGACAAGGCGGTCATCGCCACCAAATTCACCATGAATTCCGAAGCCGGCAATCCGAATGCCGGCGGCAACGGCCGCAAGAACATCATGCGGGCCGTGGACGCCTCGCTGAAACGGCTCGGCACCGACTATATCGATCTTTACCTTCTGCATGTCTGGGACAGGATCACTCCGGCCGAGGAGGTGCTGCGCACGCTGGACGACCTCGTTCGCGCCGGAAAGGTGCGCCATATCGGCCTCTCCGACGTGCCGGCCTGGTATGCCGGCCGCGCCCAGGCGATCGCCGAATTGCGTGGCTATGAGCCGGTCTCGGCGCTGCAGCTCGAATATTCGCTCGCCGAGCGCGCCATCGAACATGAATATGTGCCTTTCGCCATCCGTCATGGCGCGGGCATCATGGTGTGGAGCCCTTTGGCCAGCGGCCTGCTCAGCGGCAAATACAGGCCGACCCAAGCCGGAAACGCCGGCAGGCTCGACGGTTTCCGCAACACCACGCATCCCAGCTTCCAGAAGTTCAGCGACCGCAATTGGGCGATCGTCGCGGAGCTCGAGAAGGTGGCGGCCGAACTCGGCCGCAGCATGGCCCAGGTCGCGCTCAACTGGGTGGCGACGCAGCCCGGCATCGCCTCCGTCATCCTCGGAGCGACGAAGCTCAACCAGCTCGAGGATAATCTTGGCGCGCTCGATTTTTCGATTCCCGCAGAGCTTCGCGCTCGGCTGGAAAAGGTCAGCGCCACGCCTGCGCCGTTCCCGCATTCCTATTTCGGCCCCGAGATCCAGGTCCGGGTGACCGGCGGCGCGGTGACGGGCGACAAGCCGGCCGGTTATTCGCCTGCGGTTATCATCGAAGGCGAGGCGGTCAGCATCTCAAGCAACTGATCGAAAGACGGCAACTGATCGAAAAAGCCTTCGAATTTTGCACGAGGGCGCGGCGTGACATCGCCGCGCCCTTCGTGTATCGGGTCAACCCGTCATGACAGCATCGCCGGATGAAGCGGGGGCGGTTTGCCTCCAAATTTGCCGCGCCGAGATTTCGAGGAATGAGATGACGGTGAAGCCCCTCTATCGACGTGTCGTGCTGAAAGCTTCCGGCGAAGCGTTGATGGGCGAGCAGCATTTCGGCATCGACGTCTCGGTGGTCGACCGCATCGCCGCAGACATTGCCGAGGCGCGCGCGCTGGGCGTCGAAGTGGGCGTCGTCATCGGCGGCGGCAACATTTTTCGCGGCGTGGCCGTCGCCTCCAAGGGCGGCGACCGTGTCACCGGCGACCACATGGGCATGCTCGCCACCGTCATCAATTCGCTGGCGCTGCGCACCTCGCTCAACAAGATCGGCGTCGACGCCGTCGTGCTTTCGGCGATCGCCATGCCGGAACTTTGCGAGAGCTTTTCCCAGCGCCAGGCGACGGCCTATATGAACCAGGGCAAGGTGGTCATCTTCGCCGGCGGCACCGGCAATCCGTTCTTCACCACCGATTCGGCTGCGGCCCTTCGCGCCGCCGAGATCGGTGCCGATGCGCTGTTCAAGGGTACGCAGGTCGACGGGGTCTATTCGGCCGATCCCAAGAAAGACCCGAACGCTGTTCGCTTCGACCGCATCAGCCACGCCGAAGTCATCAAACGCGGGCTTGCGATCATGGATACGGCAGCGATTGCACTTGCGCGCGAAAACAACATTCCGATAATCGTCTATTCGATCCATGAAAAAGGTGGTTTCGGCGATATTCTGAGAGGCGGCGGCCATTGCACGGTCGTCACGGACAAGTAACAGGCGCCAGGATTCGTTGAGCGACTACGGAACCGCGAACCGAACGACGATAGAAACAGTGAACCCGGCGAACGGGTCGAGGAGATGATCATGAGTGGCGAGTACGAAGACCTGAAGCGACGCATGGACGGGGCGATCGCCGCCTTCAAGCATGACCTGGCTTCGCTGCGCACCGGCCGGGCCTCCAGCAACCTGCTCGACGCCGTCCAGGTGCAGGCCTACGGCACGGCGATGCCGATCAACCAGGTCGCCAATGTCTCGGTGCCGGAGCCGCGCATGATTTCGGTGTCGGTCTGGGACAAGTCGATGGTCAGCGCGGTCGACCGCGCCATCCGTGAAGCCAATCTGGGCTTCAACCCGATCGTCGACGGCACCACGCTGAGGATCCCGCTGCCCGAGCTAAACGAGCAGCGCCGTAAGGAACTGGTCAAGATTTCGCATGGTTATGCCGAGAACGCGCGCGTCGCGGTGCGCCATGTCCGCCGCGACGGCATGGATTTCCTCAAGAAAGCTGAGAAGGACGGCACCATCAGCGAAGACGACCAGCGCAAGCGGTCCGACCAGGTCCAGAAGCTGACCGACGAGATGATCAGCACCATCGATCACCTGCTTTCCGATAAGGAAGCTGAAATCATGCAGGTTTAGGGTCGGGATTTCCGGCTCGAAAGCGAGACTATGGCAACGCCCGCGCATGTCGCGATCATCATGGATGGAAACGGACGCTGGGCCAAGGCGCGCGGCCTGCCGCGCCTTGCCGGGCACCGCGCCGGCGTCGAGGCCCTGCGCAAGACGGTCCGCGCCGCACCAGAACTCGGCGTCTCCTACCTGACCGTCTACGCCTTTTCCTCCGAGAACTGGTCGCGGCCGAAATCCGAGGTCAGTGACCTCCTGGGTCTTTTGAAGCTGTTCATCCGCCGCGATCTCGCCGAACTGCATCAGAACGGGGTGCGGGTGAGGGTGATCGGCGACAAGGAAGGTCTGCAGCCCGACATCAGAGGCCTGCTGCAGGACGCCGAAACGCTGACCGCCGGCAACGAGGCGCTGACGCTGGTGATCGCCTTCAATTATGGCGGCCGCGACGAGATCGTGCGCACCGCTCGCAAACTGGCGGATGCCGTCGCGCGCGGCGACATGGCGAGCGACGCGATCACGGCCGAAAGCTTCGCGGCGTCGCTTGACACACAGGGCATTCCCGATCCCGAACTGGTGATCCGGACCAGCGGCGAGCTCAGGCTGTCGAACTTCCTTCTCTGGCAGGCCGCCTATAGCGAGCTTGTCTTCCTGCCTTGCTATTGGCCGGACTTCAGCCGCGAGCATCTGGCCGATGCCCTGCGTGACTTTGCCGGCCGTGAACGACGCTTCGGCGGGCTCGCCGCCCGCGATGTCGCGCTTTAGGCGCCGCCAGGAATGAGCAACCTCCAGCAGCGCGTCATCTCGGCAATCGTGATGGCGGCTCTGACGCTTGCGCTCACCTGGCTCGGCGGATTGCCGTTCCGGCTGTTTTGCGCGGGAATAGCGGCGCTGATCTTCTATGAATGGACGCGCATGGCGCGCCCCGGCAACGGCGCGGCGCTCGGCTTCCTGCCGGAAGCGCTGATTGTGATCTTCATCGGCGCGCTGATCGTCGGCCTGCCGGCCTTGTGGCTGCTCCTCCTTGTCGCAATCCTTGTGGCGGTCGCGGCCATTGTCGCCCGGATCAGGGG
This sequence comes from Mesorhizobium sp. CA4, assembly GCF_020165075.1. Lineage (NCBI taxonomy): Bacteria > Pseudomonadati > Pseudomonadota > Alphaproteobacteria > Hyphomicrobiales > Phyllobacteriaceae > Mesorhizobium > Mesorhizobium sp. CA4. Next base: position 78,249 of record NZ_JAIUHK010000009.1, on the reverse strand, counting down.
GGCAGCGCCTTGGGAAGCTTCCGGGCTGGCCTACGCGGCTCTTTCCGGCCTTTCGCTCGCCTATCTCCGCGACGACAATCATTCCGGGCTGATTGCGATTCTCTTCCTGTTCGCCGTGGTCTGGGCGACCGATATAGCGGCCTATTTCGTCGGCCGCGCGGTCGGCGGCCCGAAGCTCGCGCCCTCGATCTCGCCCGGCAAGACCCAGAGCGGCGCGCTGGGTGGCGCGGTGGGCGGCGTTATCGCCGGAGTTTTGCTCGCAATCGCGGCCGGCGCCGGCAATCTTGTCCAGCTTGGCCTCGTCGCGCTCGCTCTCTCGATCGTTTCGCAGATCGGCGATCTGTTCGAATCATGGGTCAAGCGCCGGCACGGCGCCAAGGATTCCAGCAATCTCATTCCCGGCCATGGCGGCGTCATGGACAGGGTGGACGGGCTTGTCGCGGCGGCGTTCGCGCTGTACGTCATAGGCTGGGTCGCGGCGGGCGCCGAGCATCCGGCATTGGGGCTTTTTCCAAACTGAACGACACAGCAGTAAGGCGAAAAATGGCGCGCGCCACCGATTCGCCCGGATTGATGCCACAGTCGCGGTGGAATGTCGCGTGCGGGCGAATTTGAGGGCATGACTTGAACGACATCTTTCACGCGGTCTTCAGCACACAAGGCTTCGTCCTTGGCACGCTCGTGCCGTTTTTGTTCGTGCTGACCGTGGTCGTGTTCGTCCACGAGATGGGCCACTATCTGATCGGCCGCTGGTGCGGCATCGGCGTAAAGGCTTTTTCCATCGGCTTCGGCCCTGAGCTCTTCGGTTTTTACGACCGCCGCGGCACGCGCTGGAAGCTTTGCGCCATTCCGCTTGGCGGCTACGTCAAATTCGTCGGCGACATGAATGCGACGTCGAGCCAGCCGAGCACGGAAGGGCTCGAATCGCTGACGGAAGCCGAGCGCGCGGTCGCCTTTCACACGCAACCCATCTGGAAGCGCGCCGCCACTGTCGTCGCGGGCCCGCTTTTCAATTTCCTGCTGACGATTGCCGTGTTTGCGGTGCTGTTTTCTCTCTATGGCCGCCCGGTCTTGGAGCCGACGGTGGCCGAAGTGACCGCCGGCAGCCCGGCGCAGAAAGCCGGAATCCAGCCGGGCGACCGATTCGTTAGAGTCGACGGCAGCAAGGTGGAGACCTTCGCCGACGTGCAGCGGCTGGTTTCGGGCCGGGCGGGCGACGCCATCACCTTCACCATGCTGCGCGACGGCAAGGAAATCGACGTTACGGCGACCCCGGAGCCCATGGAGCAGCAGGATGCGCTGGGCAACAAGGTCAAGGTCGCGGTGATCGGAGTCGTCAACAACGCCGAGCTCGGCCAGCCGCGCCTGATCTCCTATACGCCGGCCGGCGCCGTGGTGGCGGCGGTCGAAGAAACCGGGCATGTGATCGAGCGCACCGGCCAATTCCTGCAGCGCTTTGCGCTTGGGCGCGAGGACAAATGCCAGTTGGGCGGCCCGATCAAGATCGCGAAGATGTCGGGTCAGGCAGCCAAGCTCGGCTTCGAGTGGCTGGTGCAGCTTGTTGCATTTCTGTCAGTCGGAATAGGATTTCTCAATCTCCTGCCGATTCCCCCTCTCGACGGCGGCCACCTGTTGTTCTACGGCGTGGAGGCCGTCATTAGGCGGCCCGTTTCGGAGCGAATGATGGAGATGGCCTATCGGACCGGGCTGTTCCTGGTGCTCGGCTTCATGGGCTTCGTCTTTTGGAACGATCTGTTTGGGTGCTGAAATCATGAAGAAATTTGGCTTCAGCGCCGGTCGTATTGAGATGCCGTTTACCATGCGTGGGGATATGCGTGACGCGAAAGCCACGCGGTACGGTTAAGTAAATACAAATTAACCGGGAGCCTTGCGTGTAGGGAAAATCCGGTTAATACGGTACGGGAAAATACCGCACGTCCGGTTTTCTCGCCGTGGGGACTACGAGAAAAAGGTACAAAAGCCCGATGAAGGCAGCATCCAAGTTTCTGAGCGCCGCTTCCGCGGCGGCTTTGTCCGCCGCTCTGGTCATGCCAGGCGCGCTCGCAGTGCAGTTGGCCGCCACATCCGTGGCCGAAGCCGCGGTCATTTCGCGGGTAGAGGTCAGCGGCAACCAGCGCGTCGATGCCGAGACGATCCGCAATTATATCGCGATCAAGCCGGGCAAGCCTTTCTCCAGCTCCGATATCGACGACGCCGTCAAGGCGCTGTTCGGCACCGGGCTGTTCTCGGACGTCCGGATCAACCAAGTCGGTTCGAGCCTGGTCGTCAAGGTTTCCGAATACAAGGTCGTCAACCAGGTCCTGTTCCAGGGCAACAAGAAGATCAAGGACAACGCGCTTCAGATGGGTATCCAGCTGAAGCCGCGTGCAACCTTCTCGCAGCAGACGCTGGACGCCGATGTCGAGGCGATCAAGACGGCCTACAAGCGCATCGGTCGTGACGATGCCGCGGTGACCACGCAGGTCATGGATCTCGGCGACAACCGCGTGAACGTGGTCTTCAACATCAATGAAGGCGGCCGCACCCAGATTGCTGCGATCAATTTCGTTGGCAACCACGCTTTTTCCAGCCGCCGCCTGTCGGATGTCATCAACACCAAGCGCTCGTCCTGGCTGTCCTTCGTGCTGCGCGACGACGTCTATGACGAGGACAAGCTCCGCGCCGACCAGGAGCTGCTGCGCCGCTTCTACTACAATCACGGTTATGCCGACTTCCAGGTCGTCTCGGCCGTCGGCGAGCTCGACGACACCACCAACAAATACACGGTCACCATCACCGTGCAGGAAGGCGACCGCTACACGTTCGGCGACGTCAGCGTGGAAAGCACCATTCCCGAGGTGGACTCGAAGTCGCTGGAATCCGCAGTCGAGACCCATAAGGGCGACGTCTACAACGCCAAGGACGTCGAGGATTCGATCGTCGCCTTGACCGAGAAGGTCGCGGGCTCGGGCTATGCTTTCGCCCAGGTGACGCCGCGCGGCGACCGCAACTTCGAGAACCACACCATTTCGGTCGTCTACACCATCGACCAGGGCACCAAGGCCTATATCGAGCGCATCGAAATCCGCGGCAACGACCGCACGCGCGACTATGTCATCCGTCGCGAATTCGATGTCAGCGAGGGCGACGCCTTCAACCAGGTTCTCATCCAGCGCGCGAAGAAGCGGCTGGAAGCCCTTGATTATTTCCAGTCCGTCGACATCTCGACGGTTCCGGGCTCGGCGCCTGACCAGGTCGTGCTGGTGGTCAACGTGGTCGAGAAGTCGACCGGCGAATTCTCGGTCGGCGCCGGCTATTCGACTGGCGGCGACACGCCCGGCCCCTCGATCGAAGGCTCGATCACGGAGCGCAACTTCCTCGGACGCGGCCAATACATCAAGCTGTCGGCCGGCGGCGGCAAGCATTCGCGCGACTTCGCTGTTTCCTTCACCGAGCCTTACTTCCTTGGCCGGCGCATCGCGGCGGGCTTCGACATCTACAAGTCGACCCGCGAATACGATCATTATGACAGCGACGTCACGGGCGCGACCATTCGCTTCGGCCTGCCGATCACCGACAGCATTTCGACGCAGCTGGCATATAACATCTCGCAGGAAAAGTATGACTACCCGGACCATTGCTTGACTGACGGTTCGCTGGACCCTGCGAAGTGTGATGTTTCGCAAGCAATTCAAGCCGGCATCGCAGAAAGCCCATGGCTGAAGTCATCGGTCAGCCTGGGCCTCGTCTATAACACCATCGACGATATGAAGAACCCGCATGAGGGGCTTTACATCACCGGAACCACCGAGTTTGCCGGCCTCGGCGGCGATGCCAAGTGGGTGAAGGTAACCGGGCGTGCCAGCGTCTATGAGACCTTGTCGGAGCAGCTTGACCTTGTCGGTCTCGTCTCGGGCGGCGCTGGGTACATTGCTGGCTACGGCAAGGGTGATCTGCGCATCTTTGACCACTTCCAGAGCAATGACCGCATGATCCGCGGTTTCGAATATGGCGGTATTGGTCCTGTCGATAGCAACGGGGCGGGCGATCATCTCGGCGGTACAACCTATTTCAATGCTTCGGCTGAGGCCCAGTTCCCGCTCCCAGTCATTCCGGAGAGCTTCGGTTTGCGCGGTGCGGTATTTGCCGATGCGGCAACCCTTTATGGCAACAAGCTTGATCCGAGCTTGGTCGATCAGTCGTCTGTGGGCATGAAGCTCCGCGCTTCGGTCGGTGTTGGCCTGATGTGGGCTTCGCCGTTCGGTCCGATCCGCATCGACTATGCGATTCCGGTCAAGAAAGAGCCGACCGATAAAACGCAGGAATTCAACTTCGGTATCGCGACCCGCTTCTGATTTCGCGGTCGCGATCGTTCCGGGCCGGTTGACGGCCCGGAGTGGACTAATCCGACCCAGCTGGATATTGCTTCTGGAATGACCGATCCGGTGTTCTTCGCGCCTTCACGCCGGTATACGGCTGGCGAGGTCGCGAATCTGACCGGCGCCAGCCTGCTCGATTCCGCTCAGGCCGAAATTGCCATCGAGGCGCTGGCCCCCGCCAGTGAAGGCGGCAATGGCGCCCTCGTCTTTGTCGACGGCAAGCGTAATTTCGCGCTCATGCCGTCGCTGAGGGCGGCCGCGGTTCTGTGCCCCGCCGATTTTGCCAGCAAGGCGCCATCGGGCATCGCCGTGCTGATGCATCCACGTCCGCAACAGGCTTTCGCGATGGTCGGACGCCTGTTGTTTCCGCAAGCCGCGACACCGGGGCCAATGACCGGAGAAACCGGCATATCGGCGCATGCGTTTATCGATCCATCCGCGCATGTCGAAGACGGGGCGATCGTGGAGGCCGGCGCTGTGATCGGCCCCGGCGTGTCCATCGGCAGCGGCACGGTCGTTGCGCCCCACGCCGTTATCGGCCGGTCCTGCCAGATCGGCCGAGACGGCTTCATCGGCCCCGGCGCCAGCATTCAATATGCCCTTGTCGGCAATCGCGTCATCATCCATGGCGGCGCCCGGATCGGCCAGGACGGTTTCGGCTTCGTCGGCGGCGCCAAAGGACCTGAACGCGTGCCGCAGATCGGCCGCGTCATCATCCAGGACGATGTCGAGATCGGCTCCAATTCGACCGTCGACCGCGGCGCGATGTCCGACACCATCATCGGCCAAGGCACCAAGATCGACAATCTGGTGCAGATCGCCCACAATGTTCGCATCGGCCGCAATTGCATTATAGCCGGGCTTTCGGGTATTTCCGGTTCCGTCGTCGTCGGCGACAACGTCACCATGGGTGGCGGTGTCGGCCTCGCCGATCATCTGACCATCGGTCCGGGAGCCAAGCTTGCTGCGAGAAGTGGATTCATGAACAACGTGCCGGCAGGCGAGGTCTGGGGAGGTTACCCGGCGCAGCCCATGGCGGAAGCCATGCGCGAGATAGCGATGCTGCGCAAGATGGCCAGGACGCGCAAGCAAGGCGACGGAAATGGCTGACGTGGTGGCAACGACACTCGAGGCGGTCGACATCATGGGGCTCATGAAGCTCCTGCCGCACCGCTATCCGTTCCTGCTGATCGACCGTATCGTCGAGATCGACGGCGACGACTCCGCCGTCGGCATCAAGAATGTGACCATCAACGAGCCGCATTTCCAGGGCCACTTTCCCCAGCAGCCCGTCATGCCCGGCGTGCTCATCATCGAGGCCATGGCCCAGACCGCCGGCGCGATATGCATTCGCAGCCTGAACACGGAAAAGCCCTCGCTGGTTTATTTCCTGACCATCGATAATGCGAAGTTCCGCAAACCGGTGGTCCCGGGCGATCAGCTCAGGATCCATGTCAAAAAGATCAAGAAACGTGGCAATCTGCTGAAATTCGCCTGCGAGGCGATGGTCGATGGCGTGAAGGTCGCCGAAGCCGAGGTTTCGGCCATGATGGTTACCGGCTGACGATTCGAAATGCTCATGAAAGTCGAGACATCCATTCATCCTTCCTCGGTCGTCGAAGAAGGAGCCCGGCTCGGCAGAGGCGTCCGCGTTGGACCCTTCTGCCATGTCGGCGCCGATGCAATCATCAGCGACGGCGTCGAACTGGTCAGCCATGTGTCGGTGATGGGCGCCACGACCGTCGGGGCAGGGACGAAGGTCTATCCGATGGTCACGCTCGGCGCGCCGCCGCAGAACACCAAGCACAAGGGCGGGCGCACTACCCTGGTTATCGGTGAGAACTGCACCATCCGCGAAGGCGTCACGATGCATGTCGGCACGGATTCCAGCCGTGGCGAGACGAGTGTCGGCGCCAACGGCAATTTCCTCGCCTATGCCCACATCGCCCATGACTGTGTCGTCGGCAAGAACGCCACCTTCGCCAATGGCGCGACGCTCGGCGGCCACTGCGAGATCGGCGACAATGTCTATATCGGCGGACTGACCGCCGTTCACCAGTTCGTGCGCATCGGCGACAACGCCTTCATCGGCGGCTGCTCCGCGGTGGTCGGCGATATCATTCCCTATGCGATCGCCGCCGGCAATCGCGCCAAGCTGCGTGGCCTGAATATCATTGGGCTTAAGCGTTCCGGTCTGCCACGCTCGGAGATTTATCTGCTGCGCAAGGTTTATCGGTTGATTTTCGACCGCTCCCGCAGCGTCGCCGAGAATATCGAGCTCGCCAGGGCGGAATTCGCCTCCTCGTCTCCTGCTGCCATGAAGATGATTGACTTCATCGCCAGCGGCGGCAAGCGGCACTATGCCATGCCGTCGTCGAGGGGCGGTGACGGCGACGACAATGACAGCGATGACGAGGGCTGAGCCCGCCGAAACACGGCTTGTACTCCCGCCCGGCTCCAAGGTCGGCATCATCGCCGGCGGCGGCAGCTTGCCGGTCGAAGTGGCGGAGGGCCTTGCGCGGCAGGGACATTCGCCTTTCATCATCATGGCGGAAGGCGAAGTCGATCGCGAGGCGGATTTCGCAAGGTACGAGCAGGCGACGCTCGCGCTGGAAGATGTCGGCTCCCTGGTTCCGTTGCTGAAACGCCGCAATATCAGCCATCTGGTTCTCGCCGGCGAGATCCGGCGCAGGCCTCGGCTGACCAAGATCCGCCCGACCCTTGGCCTGCTGGCGATAATCCCTTCCGTGGTCATGGCTCTGGCGCGCGGCGATGACGGGCTTTTGAGGATCATCACGCGCGGATTGGAGAAGCGCGGCATTACGGTCGTCGGCGCGCATGAGGTCGTGCCGGAACTCGCCGCCGGCGAGGGGACGCTGACGGTCACGGCGCCGAAGCAATCGGATTGGCGCGATATCGAGGCCGGCCGCGCGGCGGCCAAGGCCATCGGCGTCCTGGACATCGGACAGGCGGCGATCGCGATCGGCGGGCGGGCGATAGCGCTCGAGGGAGTGGAGGGCACCGCCGCGCTACTCGAGCGGACAAGGGAATTGCGCGGCCACGGCAGGCTCGCCGGCAAGACGCGCGGCGTCCTTGTCAAATGCGCGAAGCCCGGCCAGGAGTTGCGTGCGGACCTGCCCTCGATCGGTCCGCAGACGGTCGAGGCCGCGCATGCCGCCGGACTGGCCGGCATCGCCCTGGAAACTGGCCGCTCGCTTATTCTCGAAGGTCCGGAAACGCTGGCGCGCGCCAATGCGCTTGGCCTGTTCATCGTCGGCCTGCCCGCAGCGGAGCTGGCCAATGGGGAGCCGGCTAATGGTCGCTGACAAGCCGCTCAAGCTCGCGATAGTCGCCGGGGAGGAATCCGGCGATCTGCTCGGCGCCGACATCGTGCGTGCGCTCGAGCGCACGACCGGGCGCAAGGTGCAACTTGTGGGCATTGGCGGCCGGCATCTGCAGCAGCTGGGGCTGACGCCGCTTTTCGATGGCAGCGAGATCGCGCTGATGGGCTTCAGCGCGGTACTGCGCGACCTGCCACGGCTGATGCGCCGGATCAGCCAGACGGCGGTGATGATCGCGGCCGAGCGGCCCGATTGCCTCGTCACCATCGACAGTCCGGACTTTTCGCTGCGCGTCGCAAAGAAGGTCCGCGCGGCAGCACCCGCCATCCCGATCGTCCACTATGTCTGCCCAAGCGTATGGGCCTGGCGGCCGGGCAGGGCGGTGGCCATGAGGCCGTATGTCGACCATATCCTGTGCATCCTGCCGTTTGAGGTGAAGGCGCTTGCCCGTCTCGGCGGCCCCCCCGGCACCTATGTCGGTCATCGGCTGACGCAGGATCCGGGCGTGCTCGGCGCCGCCAAGGCGCAGAGCCAGCCGCGCGATCTCTCCGACGACCGCGTCAAGGCGGTGCTGGTGCTGCCCGGCTCGCGCCGCGGCGAGGTCCGCCGGCTGATGGAACCCTTCGGCAAGGCGATGTCGGTGCTGCGCCAACGCGGCCATCGCCTGCGCCTCATCCTGCCGACAGTGCCGCATGTCGCCGAACTGGTGAAGGGTTCGGTCGCCAGCTGGGACGACAAGCCGGAGATCATCACCGAGCCGGAGCGCAAATGGCAGGCCTTCGGCAAGGCCGATGCGGCGTTGATCGCGTCTGGAACGGTTTCGCTCGAGCTGGCGCTTGCCGGCGTTCCGATGGTGTCCTGTTATAAGCTCGACCCGATCGCGCGCCAGCTTCTGCAGCATATGGTGACGACATGGTCGGCGCTGCTGCCCAACCTCATTTCCGACCGCGCGCTGGTTCCGGAATTTTATGACCAGTATGTCCGCCCGGAAAATCTCGCCAGGCAGTTGGAAGCCCTTTTTGCCGATACCGGCATGCGCGACTGGCAAAAGGCGGGCTTTGCCGAGATTGCCCGGCGCATGACGACCGAGCGGCCCCCGGGCGAGATCGCCGCCGAAGTGGTGATGGGGTGTATCAGGAAGGCAGTAGGCAATAGGCAGTAGAAAGAGAGCCCCTACTGCCTATTGCCTACTCACTATTCCCTATCTCTTAGCAATCGGCACGTAATCGCGTTCTGTCGCGCCGGTGTAGAGCTGGCGCGGGCGGCCAATCTTTTGGTGCGGATCCTCGATCATTTCCTTCCACTGGGCGATCCAGCCGACGGTGCGCGCGACCGCGAACAGCACGGTGAACATGGTGGTGGGGAAGCCGAGCGCCTTCAGCGTTATACCGGAATAGAAATCGACATTCGGATAAAGCTTCTTTTCGATGAAGTACTCGTCGGTCAGCGCGATCTTCTCCAGCTCCATCGCGATGTCGAGCAGCGGATCGTCCTTGATGCCGAGCTCGCCCAATACCTCATGCGCGGTCTTCTGCATGATCTTGGCGCGCGGATCATAGTTCTTGTAGACGCGGTGGCCGAAGCCCATCAGCCGGAACGGGTCGTTCTTGTCCTTGGCGCGGGCAATGAACTCCGGAATGTGATCGACATGGCCGATCTCGCCCAGCATGTTCAGCGCCGCTTCGTTGGCGCCGCCATGCGCGGGACCCCACAGGCAAGCGATGCCGGCGGCGATACAGGCGAAGGGGTTGGCGCCGGAAGAGCCGGCGAGGCGAACCGTCGAGGTCGAGGCGTTCTGCTCGTGGTCGGCATGGAGGATGAAGATGCGCTCCATCGCGCGCGCCAGCACCGGATTGATCTTGTACTCCTCGCACGGCACGGCAAAGCACATGTGCAGGAAATTGGCCGCGAAGCCGAGATCGTTCTTCGGGTAAATGAAGGGCTGGCCGATATGGTATTTGTAGGCCATCGCCGCGATGGTCGGCATCTTGGCGATCAGGCGCATCGAGGCGACCATGCGCTGATACGGATCTGAGATGTCGGTCGAGTCGTGATAGAAGGCCGACAACGCGCCAACCACGCCGCACATCACGGCCATCGGATGTGCGTCGCGGCGGAAGCCGGTGAAGAAGCGCGACATCTGCTCGTGCACCATGGTGTGGCGCGTAACGCGATAGTCGAAATCTTCCTTCTGGGCCTTTGTCGGCAATTCACCGTAGAGCAGCAGGTAGCAGACCTCGAGGAAGTCTCCATGCTCGGCAAGCTGGTCGATCGGATAGCCGCGATGCAGCAGGATGCCGGCATCGCCGTCAATGAAGGTGATCGCCGACTCGCAGCTCGCTGTCGACGTGAAGCCGGGATCGTAGGTGAAGGCGCCGGTGGTGCTGTAGAGCGCGCCGATGTCGATGACGTCAGGCCCGGTCGACCCGCTTCGCACCTTGAATTCATGCGTCTTGCCGGCGAGTTCGAGCCTGGCGGTCGACTCGTGCGCTTTGCCGCCAGATCCCAGTTTTGTCGCAGCTTCGCTCATTCCCAAACTCCTTTATGTTTCCTCATGCCGGCAAGGCAATTCCTGCAAACGACACGTCGAAATCACCGGAATGCGCGAACTCGCCACCGCATTTTAGGAGGTGCGTGCCAGATTGGGCCAAGGCCTAATGTTGCACTGCGAAACACACCTTTCAATGCCAATCTTCTTGGGCCAGTTCGCTCCTAATCGATTTGATCTGCAATCCTCGCCAGGCTTTCCTTGGGGCCCAGCACGGCCAGCACGTCGAACACGCCGGGCGAGGTGCTGCGCCCAGTCAGCGCGGCTCTGAGCGGCTGGGCCACCGCCCCGAGCTTGTGTCCGCCGGCCTGCGCAAACTCGCGGATCGAAGCCTCCGCCGAACTGGCGCTCCAGTCGCCTTGGATGGAGGACAACGCGCCATGCGCGCCGCGCAGAATCACGCGCGCATCCGCGTTGAGCAAGCTCGCCGCCTTCTCGTCGAGAGGCAAGGGCCGCTCGGCGAACAGGAAACCCGCGCCATCGACCAGTTCGACCAGGGTCTTGGCCCGCTCCTTGAGGCCAGGCATGGCGGCAAGCAGCTGTGCCTTGCGCCTTTCATCGAGCTTTGCTGCGAGCGCCGGGCCGCCTTCGAGATAGGGCAGAGTGGCGACGAAGATGTCGAACAGCGCGCGATCGTCCATCTTGCGCATATGCACGCCGTTCAGCGCCTCGAGCTTGGCGAAGTCGAAGCGGGCCGCGCCCTTGTTGACGTCGGCGATGTCGAACCAGGCGATCATGTCCTTGATCGACATCACCTCGTCGTCGCCATGGCTCCAGCCGAGCCGCGCCAGATAGTTGAGCAGGGCCTCCGGCAGATAGCCCATGGCGCGATAGGCCTCGACGCCCAGCGCGCCATGCCGCTTCGACAGCTTGGCGCCGTCGGCGCCATGGATCAGCGGGATGTGCGACATCGATGGCACCGCCCAGCCCATGGCGTTATAGATCACCGTCTGGCGCGCGGCGTTGGTCAGGTGATCGTCGCCGCGGATGATATGCGTAACGCCCATGTCGTGGTCGTCGACGACGACGGCATGCATGTAGGTCGGGTTGCCGTCCGAACGCAGGATGATGAAGTCGTCGAGATCCTTGTTGGGAAATCGCACCTCGCCCTGCACACGGTCCTGCACGACCGTCTCGCCCTCGGTTGGCGCCTTGATGCGGATTGCGCCCTTGACGCCTGCCGGCGCCTCGGACGGATCGCGGTCGCGCCACTGGCCGTTGTAACGCGGCGGCAGGCCCTTGGCTCTAGCTGCCTCGCGCATTGCCTCCAGCTCCGCCGGCGTCTCATAGCTGTAATAGGCCTTGCCCATGCGCACGAGCTCCTCGGCTACCTCGCGATGGCGCGGCGCGCGCTCGAACTGCGAGACGGCGTCGCCGTCCCAGGAAAGCCCAAGCCAGGTCAGACCGTCGAGAATGGCGGCCGTGGCGGCCTCGGTGGAACGCTCGCGATCGGTGTCCTCGATGCGCAAAAGCATCGTGCCGCCGGTGTGCTTGGCATAAAGCCAGTTGAACAACGCCGTGCGCGCCCCGCCAATATGCAGGTAGCCTGTAGGCGAGGGGGCAAAACGTGTGACGACCTTGTCGGACATTGAACTCTCGAAGAAGCACTGAAACGGCATATTTCGCGCGGGCTTTCGCGCGGTCGGCGTTCATGTAGCATAGGCGGTCTGGGGCGCAAGGGGCAGACCCGATGGCTGGACGTGGCCGGGGTGCGGAGGAGGGCAGGGGAACGACAGCTGGCGTCAGCGAGCGCCTGATGTTTGCCCATGCTGCGCCCGCCGAAGACGCGCCGCTTTCGCTTCCGGAACTCCATCCACCCGCCGAGCCGTCGCCGCCCGGTGGCGGTGCGCTGCAGCCAGCCTCGCCAACAGCTATCGCCGACAGGATCCGCAAACAGCTTGGCCGCGTTTCGCCTCCTGCGCTGCGCCGAAGCGTTGCCGTCGCTGCCGCGACCGAACTCGACCGTGGCGCCGGCTTTCTGCTGGTGCCGGTGTTCCTTGCAGCCGGCGTGATCTACTATTTTTCGCTGAGCACCGAGCCGGACCTCTACAGGCCGCTTGCGGCAGTGGCTCTGATGGCTGTCTGCGCGGCGGTGTCGCGCTCCTGGCAGAGAACGCATCTTCTCTTCATGGCGACGCTTTTCTGCGCCCTGGGCTTTCTCGCGGCCAAAGTGGAGACCTGGCGGATGGCGACCCCGATGCTTGGGTCCGAAATCCAGACACGGCTGACGGGCCGCCTCGTCGTCGCCGAGGCGATGGCCAACGGCCGCGTCCGGCTCACCATCGATCTGATTTCAACGGAGCGTCCGAAGCTGCGCTACGCGCCGGACCGCGTCAGGCTGTCAGCGCGCAGGATCCCGCCCGGCATGACGGCCGGATCGATGCTGACCGGCTATGCCAAGCTGCTGCCGCCGACGGGCCCGGTGCGGCCGGACAGCTACGACTTTTCCTTCGACAGCTACTTTGCCGGCATCGGCGGCAGCGGCTTTTTCCTGGGCGATCCGAAGCTGATTGCGCCGGTGGAGGCACCCTTTGGAGCGCGCGTCGCATCGGCAGTCGAAAACGCGCGCGAAGGGATCGCCGATCACATCAGGAGCAGCATCGGCGGGTCCGAGGGCGAGATCGCAGCGGCGCTCATCGTCGGCGTGCGCGCCGGCATTCCGGAAGCGATCAACGAGTCGATGCGGCGCACAGGCATCTATCACATCATCTCGATCTCCGGCCTTCACATGGCGCTGGTCGCCGGCACGATCATGGTGCTTTTACGCGGCGCCTTCGCGCTGTTTCCGGATTTCTCGTCGCGCCGACCGGTGAAGAAATATGCCGCTGGAATCGCGCTGATCTCGATCGCCGCTTACCTCGTCATCTCCGGCATCGTGGTGGCGGCCGAACGAAGCTTCATCATGCTCGCCGTAATGCTCGCGGCCGTGCTCTTCGATCGCGCGGCGCTCACCATGCGCAACCTGGCGATCTCGGCCATTGCCGTTATCCTTGTTTCGCCGCACGAAGTGGTCGGCCCGAGCTTCCAGATGTCCTTCGCCGCCACCGCCGCCCTGGTCGGCGCCTATGCCGGCTTTGCGGACTATCGCGCCGGCAAAACGATCGCGCCGCCGGCAAAGCGTTCGTTCCTCGGGTTCCTGTCGCGAAAACTGGCGGTTGGCGTGGGCGGCGCCGCCGTGACGTCGCTCATCGCGGGGAGCGCGACATTGCTGTTTGCGATCTGGCATTTTCAGCGCGTCTCGCCACTCAGCCTGCTCGCCAATCTGGCGGTCATGCCGATCGTCTCGCTGATCGTCATGCCGTTCGCGGTGTTGAGCGCGCTGGCCATGCCCTTCGGCTTCGACGGGCCGTTCCTCTATGTGATGGGCAAAGGCCTGACGGCAATGATCGCCATCTCGGCATGGATCTCCGAGCGCTCACCGGTCGACGCCGTCGGGCTGATCTCGATCCAGTCGGTGCTGCTGGCGACGATCGCGCTGGTCATCGCGACGATGGCCACCACCTGGCTAAGGCTTGCCGCTGTTCCCTTCGCGCTTGCCTCACTGCTGGCCATTCCGCATGTCCGCACGCCGGATGTGCTCATTTCGGAGGACGCGCATCTGGTGGCGATGCCGATCGGCGGCGGCGAGCTTGCCGTCAATCGCGCACGCTCCAACGAGTTCACCACCGACAACTGGAAACGGGCGTTGAGAGCCGAGGACATCGTGCCGCCGGAGACGTTCGCCCAAGATGCGCTGGACATCGCCGACCCCGTCGACCTGCCGCCCGGCTCGCCCTTCTACTGCACAGGTGATCTCTGCATCGGCCGGCATCCGTCCGGCGCCATCGTCGCGCTCGCCGAAAACCGCGACAGCGCCCGGCCGGCCTGCGGCTTCGCCGACCTCATCGTCATCAACGACGCCACGGCCTACAATCCTTGCCGCGATCCGCGCGTGCTTGTCGTCACCAAGCGGCAACTGGCGCGCGACGGCAGCGCCGCTGTTTTCTTCGATCTGCAATCGGCAACCGCGCCGCCGACTATTCGCTACGCGGTCGAAGAACCATACCGACCCTGGCACGAGCAGCGGAAATACGCACGCGAGGCAAGAGGACTGCCGCCCTATCAAAAGCCTGAGCGGGCGGATGCGAAACCTTCGCAATCGGATCAGTAGCGGCGGATCAGCCCGACAAGCTTGCCCTGCACCTTCACCCGATCCGGCCCGAAGATGCGGGTTTCGTAGGCGGGGTTGGCCGCCTCCAGCGCGATCGAGGCACCCTTGCGGCGGAAGCGCTTGAGCGTCGCTTCCTGGTCGTCGACCAGTGCCACCACGATCTCGCCCGGGCTTGCCGTGTTGGCGTTGCGGATGATGACGGTATCGCCGTCGAAGATGCCGGCCTCGATCATCGAGTCGCCCTTGACCTCCAGCGCATAATGCTCGCCGCCGGCGATCATGTCCGGCGGCACCGTGATCGAATGCGTCTGGTGCTGGATGGCGTCGATCGGCACGCCGGCGGCGATGCGGCCCATCACCGGAATGGACACGGCAGAGCCGGCATCGTCATCATTGCTCGGCGCCGGGGCGCGCGACGGCGCCGCCGGCTTCACCTGACGGCTGAGATTGTTCTGACCCAGGCTGCCTTGAATGACGCTCGGCGAAAACTTCTTCGCCGCGTTGAGGCCGGGGGCGATCGAATCGGGCAGGCGCAGCACTTCCAGCGCGCGCGCCCGGTTCGGCAGCCGGCGAATGAAGCCGCGTTCCTCCAGCGCCGTGATCAGCCGGTGGATGCCGGACTTGGAGGCGAGGTCGAGCGCTTCCTTCATCTCGTCGAAAGACGGCGGAATCCCGCTTTCCTTCAGCCTTTCGTGGATGAACATCAGAAGTTCATGTTGTTTGCGCGTCAGCATGGCGGCCCCCACGGGTTCTGAAACCAGAATCAGAAAACAAACCCAGAACAAACACTATCTGTTCCAGTTGTGTTCCGCAACCGTTTAAAGTTTAGTGAATTTGTTGACGATTTGTTCAGCGTAACATCAGCACGCTGCATTCGGCGCCGGTCTCTGCAGCCGGCGCGAAGGGCTCGCGCACGATCAGGCCGTTGGCCTCGGCGAGCGTCCTGAGCATCGAGGAGTCCTGGATGCCGAAGGGAGTCGCGACCAGGGCGCCGGCTTCCTCGCGCACGGAGGCGCGCACATAGTCCTGCCTGAGGTCGTTGGCCTGCATCGCGGCGCCCAACCGGGCCGCTCGCAGGTCCTGCCGGTGGTCGCGGCCGCCGAGCCGGGCAAGCAGCGGCTTCAGGAAGAGTTGCGAGCAGACGATGCTGGCTACCGGATTGCCGGGCAGGCCGATGCAGCGGATATTGCCAAGCCGGCCAAACATCAGCGGTTTGCCGGGGCGCATGGCGATCTTCCAGAAATCGAGCTTCATGCCTTCGCCGGTCAGAACGTCGTGGATCAGGTCGTGATCGCCGACCGAGGCGCCGCCGAGCGTGACGATGACGTCGGCGTTCGCCTCGACCGCTTTCCGGACCAGCGTGGCGATGGCCTCCTTGCGGTCGGCAGCGATGCCGAGATCGAGCACGCGCGCGCCGACCGACTGGGCGGCGGCGGCAACGCCATAAGCATTCGATGAAATGATCTGGTCGGGGCCGAGCGTGCTGCCCGGCGGCAGCAATTCATCGCCGGTGGCGATGATCGCGACCAGCGGCCGGCGCACGAGGTTCAAGGCAGAATGGTTGGCCGAGGCCGCCAGCGAAAGGGCCGCCGCGTCGAGCACGCGGCCCTTTTCGAGCAGCACGTCGCCCTGAACGAAGTCGAGCCCGCGGCGGCGCACATTGCGTGCTTCCGCGGTCGGTTGCGTCACCTCGATCCTGCCATTGCCGAGATCGCGGACGTTTTCCTGGATGACGACGGTGTCGGCGCCTTCAGGCAGTGGCGCGCCGGTGAAGATGCGCACGGCCTGGCCTTTTCCGACGGCTCCGGAGAAACCGCGTCCGGCGGGCGCCATGCCTATGACCTCGAGCCGCGCCGGCGCCGCGGCAACATCGGCCGAGCGCACGGCATAGCCATCCATCGCGGAGGCGTTAAAGGGCGGCTGCGTGCGCAGTGCGACAACCGGTTCCGCCAGGACCCGACCGGCCGCGTCCGCCAGCGGAACGCTCTCGCCCGGCAATGGCGTCGCGTCGTCGAGCAAGCGTTCGAGCGCCTCGGCGACCGGCACCAAAGCCATCAGGCATCCACCTTGTAGTCGCCGGACTTGCCGCCGGTCTTCTCGACCAGCCGGATACCGGAAATCACCATGCCGCGGTCCGCAGCCTTGGCCATGTCGTAGATGGTGAGGCAGGCGACCGAAGCGGCGGTCAGCGCCTCCATCTCCACGCCCGTCTTGCCGGTGACACGGGCGAGCGCGGTAACCTTAAGACCGGGCAACGAACGGTCTGGCTCGATCTCGACGGCCACTTTGGTGAGAAGCAGCGGATGGCAAAGCGGGATCAGCTCA
The DNA here is from genome assembly GCF_020165075.1 of Mesorhizobium sp. CA4. Classification (NCBI taxonomy): domain Bacteria; kingdom Pseudomonadati; phylum Pseudomonadota; class Alphaproteobacteria; order Hyphomicrobiales; family Phyllobacteriaceae; genus Mesorhizobium; species Mesorhizobium sp. CA4. The sequence continues at coordinate 61,506 of NZ_JAIUHK010000009.1, read as the reverse complement.
TGCGTCTTCTTCGCCGCCATGATGCCGGCGATGCGCGCTGTGCCCAGCACATCGCCCTTCTTGGCGTCGCCAGCGAGAATCATCTCCAGCGTTTCAGGCTGCATGGTGACAACGCCTTCGGCGATCGCCGTGCGTGTCGTCTCGGCCTTGTCGCCGACATCGACCATGTTGGCTTCGCCTTTGGCGCCGAGGTGGGTGAGGGCCATTTCAGATGGCCTCGGCCGCTGCCTTGCCCGTGAGCAGCAATTTCGTCGCCGCGGCCACATCGGCCTGTCGCATCAGACTCTCGCCGACGAGGAAAGCGCCGATGCCGGTCTTCTGCATCCTGAGGCAGTCCTCGTGCGTGAAGATGCCGCTCTCGCTGACCAGCAGGTTGCCGCCCGGTACCATTGGCGCCAGCCGCTCGGAAGTCTCAAGGTTGGTCTCGAAGGTCCGCAGATTGCGGTTATTGATGCCGATCAGCCGCGAGGACAATTTTAGCGCGCGCTCCGTTTCGGCCTCGTCATGCACCTCGATCAGCGCGTCCATCCCGAGCTCGAAGGCGGTAGCTTCCAATTCGCCCGCCAAGGCATCGTCCACGCTTGCCATGATGATCAGGATGGCGTCTGCGCCCCAGGCCCGTGCTTCGTAGACCTGGTAGGGGTCGAACAGAAAATCCTTGCGCAACGCGGGCAGGGAAACCGCCTTGCGCGCATTGGTGAGAAATTCCGGAGCGCCCTGGAAAGACGGGGTGTCTGTAAGCACCGAAAGGCAGGCGGCGCCACCTTTCTGGTAGGCCTGTGCCAATGACGGCGGGTCGAAATCGGCGCGGATCAAACCCTTGGAAGGGCTGGCCTTCTTGATTTCGGCGATCAGGCCGAAGCTCCCCGCTCTGCGCTTCGCCTCAAGCGCCGCCAAAAAACCACGCGTCGCATCGGCATCCTTTGCCCGTGCCTTGATCTCGGCCAGCGGTACCTTCGCCTTCGCCGCCGCGATCTCGTCGCGCTTATAGGCTTCGATCTTGCGCAGGATGTCCGACAAGGCCTTATCCGTTCGAAATCTCGACGAGCTTGTCCAGCACGCCAACCGCGCGGCCGCTGTCGATCGCTTGCGCCGCCGCGGCGATGCCGTCGGCCAGCGTCGTTGCCTTGCCGGCCACGACCAGCCCGGCGCCGGCATTCATCAGCACCGTGTCGCGATAGGCGCCGGCCGCTCCGCCCAGCATATCGCGCAGTTCCTTGGCGTTGTAGGCCGCGTCGCCGCCGCGCAGCTCTTCCCTGGTGTGGCGCTTCAGCCCGACGGCTTCCGGCGTCAGGGTGAAGCTGCGGATCTCGCCGCCGGCAAGCTCCGCCACCTGGGTCTCGCCCGTCGTGGTGATCTCGTCATAGCCATCGCCATGGACGACCCAGGCGTGATCGGCGCCCAGCGCCTTGAGCGTCTCGGCCACCGGCATGATCCATTCCGGCAGGAAGACGCCGACCATCTGGCGGCTGACGCCGGCCGGGTTCGACAGCGGTCCGAGCAGATTGAAGATGGTGCGGGTGCCGAGCTCGACGCGGGTCGGTCCGACATGCTTCATCGCCGGATGATGCGCCGGCGCGAACATGAAGCCGACGCCGGCCTCGTGGATGCAGCGGCCGATCAGCTCCGGCGAGATGTCTATTCTGACGCCCAGCGCCGTCAGTACATCGGCCGAGCCGGTCAGCGAGGACAGGCCGCGATTGCCATGCTTGGCGACCGGCACGCCGGCGGCGGCGATGACGAAGGCCGAAGCGGTCGAGATGTTGACCGAGTGCGAATTGTCGCCGCCGGTGCCGACGATGTCGATGGCGCCGTGCGGCGCCTCGACACGCAGCATCTTGGCGCGCATCGTCGCGACCGCGCCGGATATCTCGCTCACGGTCTCGCCGCGCACGCGCAGCGCCATCAGGAAGCCGCCGATCTGGCCGGGCGTCGCATCGCCCGACATGATGATGTCGAACGCCTCGCGGGCTTCCTCGAAGGAAAGCGCGGTGCCGGTGGCGACCTTGGCTATGTGTGTCTTCAGCGCGCTCATCGTGTCTGTGCTTGCGAAACGGCGTTCGGATCGATGCGAACGGCATACTGCGACTGCAGCTGCGCCACCAACTGGTCGAGCAGGTCGTCGGACATGCCGGCGCCGAAGGACTTCTGCGCGTCTTCCGGCACCGCGCTGCCATCGGCGCCTGCCGGCTCGAAGACCTCGGCGACCTTGAACAGGATCTGGCCGTCGCCGGTGGGCGAGGGGATCAAACCGGTGCCGCCTTCGCCGACGCCGAACATCGCCGCGGCGCCCTCCTTGCCGAAATCAGCATCGTCGGCTTCGCGCTTCAGACCACGCTTGGTCTGTTTTTCGAGCTTGAGCTCGCCGGCGATGGCGTCGAGCGTGGTGCCGGCCTTGAGGCGCTTCTCCAGTTCCTCAGCCTTCGCGTTTAGCCGCTTGTCGGTCTCTGCCTCAGTCCAGTCGGCCACGACCTTCTTGCGGACTTCGTCCAGCGTGCGGTCGCGCGCCGGCGTGATCGACTGCACCTCGTAGAAGACAAAGCCATTGTCCGCGGTGGTCAGGCCCTCATTCTCGGTATTGGGCTCGGCCGCGAATACCGATTTGATCAGTGCGGCCGATTCCGGCAGGTCGTTGACGATCGTGCCGTCCGGGCGCTGGCCGGTCCGGTCGATGGCGTCGATGGTGACGACCTTGAGCTTCAGCTTCTCGGCGGCCTGGGCAAGCGAGGCGCCCGAGGCGCGGGTGTCCTCATAGCTGTCATGAACATCGAGCAGGATGCGGCTTGCTTCGCCGAGCGCCAGGTCCTTGCGGATCTGGCCGGACACTTCCGAAAGCGGCTTCACCACCTGCGGCTTGATCTCTGTAACGCGCAAGAGCACTGGACCGAAGGCGCCCTGAACGACCGGGCTCACCTCATTGGCATTGAGGGAGAAGGCCGCATCGGCGACCGCCTTGTCGGCGATCTTGTCCTTCGACAGCGTGCCCAGCAGCGTGTCGGCCGGCGTCTTGCCTTCGGCGGTGATGAGCTTGTCGAAAGTGGCGCCTGCCTTCAGCGAATCGTAGGCGGCCTTCGCCGCATCCGGCGTCTTGAACACCAACTGCTCGATGGTGCGCATTTCAGGCGTCGTGTAGCGCGCAATGTTTTTCTTGTAGTCGTCGCTGACCTGCTGGTCGGTCACGGCGGACGGATCCGCGATGTCCTGAGGCTCCAGCCGGACATAGGAGAATTTGCGATATTCCGGCGCGGCATAGTTCTTCTTGTTGGCGTCGAAATAGGCATTGAGGGCGCTGTCGGACGGCGCCTCGATTGGCTGCACCAGCGTCTTTGGCAGCACGAGATAGTCGATTGTGCGATCCTCGCCGCGGTAGAGCGAGACCGCCTTCAGGAAGGTCTGCGGCACCTTGAGACCGTCGGAAATCGCCTCGACGATCTGCTGGCGCACAGCCACCTGCGCGCGGTTCTTGAGGTAGTCCTCAGGCCGCATGCCGAGCTGGCGCAGGAGATACTCGAAAGTCCGGCGATCGAATTGGCCGCTAGGTCCCTTGAAAGCCGGATCCTCGCGCGTCAGATCGGCCAGCCGATCCTTGGAAAGGCCGAGCCCGAGCTTGCGCGCCTGCTCGTCGAGCACGGCGCCCGAAACGAGCTGCGCCAGGACCTGGTTGTCGACGCCGAGCAGCTTGGCCTGTTCCTGGGTGACGCGCTGGCCATATTGCTGCGACAGAAGGCTGAGCTGGCGGTCATAGGCGAGGCGGTACTCGTTGATCGAGACCTCCGTGCCGCCGGCGGTTATCACCGCGTGATGACCGCCCAGCACGCCTCCCACCATGCGCGTGGTCGCGCCCCAGGCGAGGAAACTCACCACCAGCAAGGACAGCAACGCCTTCGCGACCCAAGTGCCTGCCGCGCTTCTCAATATACCAAGCATGCATACTTCCGATTTTTGCGCATTTTCGCCTGCGCCGAGTCTGAAACAAGCGCAATAGCGCCCTTCCGGCCCACTGTCGATTGCTTTGTGACCTGATTTTGGTAGTGAGGGCGCTGCTAATGTCGCTCGGAGAACGCGCCCCATGACCCCTGGAATCCGCCCGCTTGTCGCCGGCAACTGGAAAATGAACGGCACCAGCGCCTCGCTCAACGAGTTGCGGTCGATCGGCAACGGTTTCATGAGCGGGCTCGACGCGGAGACCGAAGCGCTGGTGTGCGTGCCGGCGACCTTGCTCCAGCGCGCCGCCGAGATCCTGTCGCGCACGCCGGTGCGAGCCGGCGGAGAAGATTGTCATCCCAAGGAGAGCGGCGCCTTCACAGGCGAGATTTCGGCCGAGATGCTCAAGGATGCCGGCGCAAGCCACGTGATCGTCGGCCATTCCGAACGCCGCGAGCTGTTCGGCGACAATGATGCGATAGTCAATGCCAAGGCATCGGCCGCCTGGCGGGCAGGGCTTGTGGCGATCATCTGCATCGGCGAGACGCGCGCCGAGCGCGAGGCGGGCGCCACGCTCGATGTCCTGTCGCGCCAGCTCGAAGGGTCGGTTCCGACCAGCGCTACCGCGGCGAACACCATCATCGCCTATGAGCCGGTCTGGGCGATCGGCACCGGCCTGACCCCGACCGCGGCCGACGTCGCCGAGGCGCATGCGCATATCCGCGGCAAGCTGATCGGGTTGCTCGGTGATGCCGCGGCCAGGATGCGCATTCTTTACGGCGGCTCGGTCAAGCCTTCCAATGCAGTGGAACTGCTCGGGGTCGAGAATGTCGACGGCGCGCTGGTCGGCGGCGCCAGCCTGAAGGCGGCCGACTTCCTGGCGATCGCGGAAGCTTATATGAACATCTCCTAGCCTGCGTTGATATTCAGGTGATGCCGGCCTGCGAACGATGGTTTCCTGCGCTTCCGGTGCTCACGTACTTCAAGTACGCTCCGCTCCGGTTCTCGGAAACACCGTTTTCGGCTCGGCCTGACCTGAATCTCAACACACCCTAGCCCGTCTGCCAGACTCGCGCGGCATAAATCGTTGTATTGGCCGCATTGCTTCCCATATTCCCGGCCACGGGCTTGGAAATGCCGCCAAAGCATTGTAAGGAGCCGCCTCCAAAACACCGGTCGTATGCGCGGCAGCGCTTGGCCTCGCCAGGATAAATTATGGAAACCGTACTGATCGTCATACACCTCATGGTCGTGCTCGCCCTTGTCGGCGTGGTGCTGCTGCAGCGCTCCGAAGGCGGCGGCCTGGGCATCGGCGGCGGTTCCGGCTTCATGACCGCGCGCGGCGCCGCCAACGCGCTGACCCGCGCCACCGCAATCCTGGCGGCGGCCTTCTTCGTAACCTCGCTGGCGCTGTCGATCCTTGCCCGCTACGGCGAAAAGCCGATCGACATCCTCGACCGTCCGGCGACGTCCAGCCAGGGCAACGGCGTGCTCAACCAGCTGCCGGGTTCCAATGGGCCGGTGGGCACTTCCAAGCCTGCGGCTCCGGCCGGCAGTGCGGCTCCGTCGGGCGGCACGACGACGACCGCGCCACTCGCCAATGGTACGACCGCGCCGGCCCCGGCAACGACGCCCGCTCCGGCCGCTCCCGCGCCCGCGAATCCGGCCACGCCGCCGGCAAACAATGGCGTCGCCCTGCCGGTCACCCCGCAGGTTCCGAACCAGTAGCCGGACAAGCAGCGGGCCGCGATCTGTGGTTCTTTGAACACAGTCGCGGCAAATGCGCGCCCGATCACGAAGATTCAACCGGGCGTAGCGCCTGCCTCAGCTTGAGGCGATGACGGCTAATCGATTATAGAATGCGCGCGGCACTATTCGGCGTCCTTGGGGGGCGCCGGGCGACGCCGTGGGCAACTTGCTTTAAAATCGGATCTTCGCCATGCAGCTTCGCAGCTTAATCCTTCTGGGATTCTGTGCCGTCCTCGGCATGGGTTCCTCGGCCCTTGCCGGACCGGCAAACCTGGCCACTTCTCCGTCGGTTGAGAAGACCGACGCAATTCCTGTCGCCGCCAAGAGCGACGCATCGCAGCTGAGGCTTCTCAAGAAGAAGAAAAACCCGAGCTCGGACGATCTTGCGCAGATCAGCAAGCTCGAGGCCAAGATCGCGGCCGACAAGGAAGCCGCCAAGCAAAAGGCGCTCGAGGCGCGCAAGATGGCGATGCGCGAGGCGGCCAAGGCCAAAGCGGACGCCGTGCGCCAGGAGTGGCTCGCCAAGAAGAGCGGTGGCGCCGAAGTCGCCGACGCCAAGCCTGCCAGGAAGACCGTCAAAGTAATCGAGCCGCTGACACCGGTTGCGCCGATCGCTCCGATCCAGACCGCCGAGCCGATCCCCGCCGAGGCAATGAACATCACGGCCACGGGCAACAATGGCGAGCTGCGCAGCGAAAACCCCGGCCAGAAGCAGACGAGCCGCGGCGGGCTGTTCGCCGGCCTCTTCGGTGGCGCTCAGGCGACTTCCATCAACTATCTGCCGGAAACCCGCGCGCTGGATTCGGCGCTGGCCAAGAAGGCCGCCAAGCGGCCCTTCAAGGTGAAGCCGGAATTCGTGCCGCAGGATGTTTCCTTCTCGGGCTACGAGCCGGGCACCATCGTCATCGATACCAGCGCGCGCCGCCTCTACCTCGTCGAGTCGTTCTCCACTGCCCGCCGCTATGCCATCGCGGTCGGCCGCGAAGGCCTGCAGTTCAAGGGCACGGTATCCGTCGGCGACAAGCAGGAATGGCCGCGCTGGATCCCGACGCTCGACATGCAGAAGCGCGAGCCAAAGCACTACGGCCAGTACAAGGATGGCATGCCCGGCGGAGGCGAGAACCCGCTCGGCGCGCGTGCTATCTATCTCTATGACGGCAAGAAGGACACGCATCTGCGCATCCACGGCACGATCGCGCCGCAGTCGATCGGAACCAGCGCCTCCAATGGCTGCTTCCGCATGATCAACGAGCACGTCATGGACCTCTACAGCCGCGTCAAGATCGGCACCAAAGTCGTGATCATCTGACGCTTTTCATGAAACTGCCGAAAGGGCCGGCATCGCCGGCCCTTTTGTTTTGACGCATGTTGTTTCCCAAAAACTGCTTTGCACTTTGGGCAACATGTTTCGCCAAGCCTCCCTCGGGAGCACCGACGTCATTTTGGGAAAAAGCCTTCGCGGCGGTTTTTTCTCTGGCGGAATCAATCAGGCCGCGTTAAGCGATGACTCCCATGGCGCGATATGTATTCATCACAGGCGGCGTGGTTTCCTCACTCGGAAAAGGCATCGCCGCAGCAGCTCTTGGGGCTCTTCTGCAGGCGCGAGGCTATCGCGCGCGGATCAAAAAGCTCGATCCTTACCTGAATGTCGATCCTGGAACGATGTCGCCATATCAGCATGGCGAAGTATTCGTGACCGATGACGGCGCCGAGACCGATCTCGACCTCGGCCATTACGAGCGCTTCACCGGCCGATCGGCAAACCAGCAGGACAACATCACCACCGGCCGCATCTACAAGAACATCATCGAGCGCGAGCGGCGCGGCGACTATCTCGGCGCGACGGTGCAGGTAATCCCGCACGTCACCGACGAGATCAAGCATTTCGTGCTGGACGGCAATGACGATTACGATTTCGTGCTGTGCGAGATCGGCGGCACGGTCGGCGACATCGAGGCGATGCCGTTCCTGGAGGCAATCCGTCAGCTCGGCAACGACCTGCCGCGCAACAACGCGGTCTATGTGCATCTGACGCTGATGCCCTACATCCCGACCGCCGGCGAACTGAAGACCAAGCCGACCCAGCATTCGGTGAAGGAATTGCGCAGCATCGGCATTGCGCCCGACATCCTTTTGGTGCGCGCCGACCGGCCGATCCCGAAGGAAGAGCGCAGAAAACTTTCGCTGTTCTGCAATGTGCGCGAAAGCGCCGTTATCCAGGCGCTGGACGTGCCGCATATCTACGACGTGCCTTTGGCCTATCACCAGGAGGGCCTCGATTCGGAAGTGCTGGCGGCCTTCGGCATCGACCCGGCGCCAAAACCGCGCATGGAGCCGTGGCAAAAGCTTTCCAGCCATATCCACAATCCGGAAGGCGAGGTGACCATCGCCATCGTCGGCAAATACACCGGCCTCAAGGACGCCTATAAATCGCTGATCGAGGCGCTGTCGCATGGCGGCCTCGCCAATCGCGTCAAGGTCAAGCTCGACTGGATCGAAAGCGAGATTTTCGAGAAGGAGGATCCGACGCCCTGGCTGGAGAAGGTGCACGGCATCCTGGTACCCGGCGGATTCGGCGAGCGCGGCTCGGAAGGCAAGATCCTGGCGGCAAAGTTCGCGCGCGAGCGCAAGGTACCTTACTTCGGCATCTGCTTCGGCATGCAGATGGCCTGCATCGAGGCGGCCCGCTCGCTGGCTGGCGTCGACCATGCGTCGTCGACCGAGTTCGGCCCGACCGATGAGCCGGTCGTCGGCCTGATGACCGAATGGCTGAAGGGCAACATGCTGGAAAAGCGCAGGGCCACCGGCGATCTCGGCGGCACGATGCGGCTCGGCGCCTATCAGGCCGAACTGGCCAAAGGCTCGAAGATCGCGGAGATCTATGGCGATACGCAGATTTCGGAGCGTCACCGGCACCGCTACGAGGTCAACATCGACTACAAGCAGCGGCTCGAGGATTGCGGCCTGGTGTTTGCCGGCATGTCGCCCGACGGCGTGCTGCCGGAAACGGTCGAATATCCCGACCATCCCTGGTTCATCGGCGTGCAATATCACCCCGAGCTGAAGAGCCGGCCGCTCGACCCGCATCCGCTGTTCGCCAGCTTCATTTCGGCCGCCGTGGATCAGTCTCGGCTGGTTTGAGCGACCAGCCGGCACATTGGCCATGCAAACTTATGTCGCGCTGCTCTACAGCATCATTCTTGGCGAGGGGCGGCGCATGGTCATGGCCGACCTCAAGGCAATGGCCGAGGAGCTGGGGCTGAAAAACGTCCGCACGCTGGTCGCGACCGGCAATCTGGTGTTCGAGGCGCGGGCGGGCGAAATCTCAAAGCTCGAGCAGCGGCTGGAAAAGGCCTTCGAGAAAACCTTCGGCCGTCATGTCGACATCATCGTGCGCAGCGCCGGGGACTGGCTGAAGCTTGCTGCAGCCAATCCATTCCCCGCTGAATCCGCGATCACTGCCGATCAGGTGGCGGTACGCGTGATGCGCGAGCCGGCACCGGCGGATGCCGTTGAAGCGCTCCAGGCCTATGCCGCCGGGGACGAGAAGGTGCTTTGGGTCGACGGTGACATCTGGCTTGTCTTCTCGCGCGAGCGACCGAGCTCGCGGCTGCTCGCCGCCGCCAATCATAAGCGCTTCGGCGTCGGCACGTCGCGCAACTGGAACACGGTGCGCCGGCTGGCGGAGATGGTAGGCATTAGGCCGTAGGCAGTAGGCAGTAGGCAGTAGGCAGTAGGCAGTAGGCAGTAGGCAGTAGGCAGTAGGCAGTAGGCAGTAGGCAGTAGGGTGGCATCTTCTGTTGCCTAGATCCCTACTGCCTACCGCCTTGTTTCAGGCCTTGGCGGTCCTTGCCCCGGCGCCAAGCGCCATGGTGCGCAGGACGTAGTAGACGGCGCCCGCGATCGCCACGCCAAAGAACCAGCCATAGACGCCCCACCAGGACGGCAGCCAGTTGGTGAAGTTGGGCAGGATCGAGGAGAAGATGGCGCCTATGCCGGCGGCGATGAAGGCGTTGACATGCCAGCCGCTCTGGAAACGGAACTCGCCGTCCTCGCGATAGAGCGCCTCGACGTCGACCTCGCTTTTACGGATCAAATAGTAGTCGACCATCATCACGCCGAAGATCGGTCCCATCGTCGCGCCGATGATGTTGACGAAGGAAGCGGCGCTGCCTTCCCATGGCGCGAAGGGATAGAGCACCAGGGCGATCAGCGCCGCGATGTAACCGCCCTTCTTGAAGTCGATCTGGCGCGGGAACACGTTGGAGAAGTCAAAGGCCGGCGAGACGAAATTCGCCACGACGTTGATGCCCAGCGTCGCCACGGCGAAGGTCAGCGCGGCAAGCGCCGCCAGGAACCAGCTGTCGAACTTGGCCGAGATCTGGTCGGGATGCAGCAGCACCTCATGGTAGACGTCGTAGGCGGCGATCGTGGTGACGCCGGCGACCAGCGAGAACAGGATGAGGTTGACCGGCAGGCCCCAGATGTTGCCCTTGCGAAGTGCTGCATTGTCCGGTGCATAGCGGGCGAAGTCGCAGAAGTTGAGATAGAGCGCCGAGAAATAGGTCACCCAGATCGCTGCCACCGCGAACAGGGCGGTCCAGGACCCAGGCTCGCCCGGAACGCCGGCATCCTTGGTCTTGTCCAGCAGCACATCCATCGGGATGTCGCTGGTGAAGGCGAAAGTGCCGGACTTCACGCAAAGAAAAATGGCCAGGATCAGCATCATGATCCAGACGGCCGGGCCGGCCCAATCCTGGAAGCGGCGAACGGTTTCCATGCCCTTCTGGATGATCAGCAACTGCAGCGCCCAGATGATGACGAAGCAGATCACCTCGAGCGTGGAATGACCCAGCATATGCGAGCTCTTGTTGAACTCGTCGAACCATTGCAGGCGCGTCAGCAGCGCGACGATCGCGCCCGACGCCGCAGCCGTCTGAGCGCCGTACCAGAAGCAAGCGACGATGGCGCGGACCAGGGCTGGGATGTTGGCGCCCCAGATGCCGAATGAGGCGCGGGCAAGCACGGGGTAGGGCACGCCGGTCTTCACGCCGGCATAGCCGACCAGGTTCATCAGCGCGTAGATGAACAGCGAGCCGATGCCGATGGCGATGACGAAGTTGACGAAGCCGCCGCAGAACAGAAACAGGCTGGCCGCCAGATAGTAGCCCCAGAGGCTGTGGACGTCCGAGGTCCAGACGTTGAAGATCGAAAACGGTCCCCAGTTCCTGACGGTTGCGGGAGCCAGATCCTCATTGTAGAGGTCGGGCGATGCGCCTTGAATGGTCATTGCATGTGTTCCCCTTTTGCAAAACGCGCCCTCACGCGTTTAATCGCGGAGGTTAAGCCTGACGCAGGGGAACCGGCAAGCAATCCATTTGCCGGCTTTCGCCTTAAAGATATTCAATGAGAATCGCCCTTATCCGCTGCCTTGCGGCGCGCGTCGAGCTTGAGTCGCGACGGTGCTTTCGGGGCCGGGGCGGACTGGTTCCAAACTTTTCCGACGGCAACCAAATTTGTTTGGAACTGATTCGCGATACGTGCGTTTATTGCGGTTCGGCTGCATTGCGGTCGACCGGGAGGATAATTATGGATCGCTTGCATTTCTTTACCCCAGTGCGAATTGCGCGTGGGCAGGGATACCCTGTGGAGGAAGTCGATAGCGTCTCCGAGGCGATGGTGTTCCTGCGGAAATGGCCAACGGGACGGCGCGGACCGGTTTATCAGTGCGCCCTGAATTGCTGCGCGGCGGCACTGTCGGGCAAGATGTCGGCCGAGGAAGCGCGAAAAGCCTTTGCCGGCTTTGCTCGCATTACCCGGCTGCTCGACGATGACATGGCGCTGCCGCTGGGTGGCGCGTCGATGGACAATGTCCACGCCCTGAGGCGCTAGGGGCGAGTCAGCATTTCGCAAATTGAGAACGCTGCGTCTGACCTGCGCGGCGGTCGTGTCGCGGACGTGCGTAGGTCCGTCAGAGGGCGAAGCACGGAATAATTGCAACTCCAGGCGCGTTATTTCCTTCAGACGATGCGAGTAACGCGCAGCGCGCGTAACTGGTAAAAGATGCGCTTGAACAGGTCCGATAAAGGCAGCCAGAAAGCACCGGCGCTCGACGCCCGTTCGCGCGGCTGACCCGCCAGATGACATTGCCAACGTCGTCGGCGACGAGCAACGCTCCGGCCCTGTCGACAGCAACGCCAACCGGACGGCCCATGGCTTTGCCATCACGTCCGAGAAAGCCCGTGAGCACATCCTTCGGGGACCCGCTCGGTCTGCCTCCACGGAACGGCACAAAGATTACCTTATAACCGCTGTGCACGTTTCTGTTCCATGAGCCGTGCTGGCCTATAAAAGCGCCGTTGCCGTAGGCGGGGCCGAGCGACGCGCGGCCGGAGAAGGCCAGTCCCAGCGAGGCGGTATGGGAACCCACCGCATAGTCGGGCTTGACCGCCTTCGCCACCAGATCGGGGCGTTGCGGCTTGACGCGTTCGTCGACGTTCTGTCCATAATAACTGTAGGGCCAGCCATAGAAAGCGCCGTTGCGAACTGAGGTGATGTAATCGGGCACGAGATCGTCGCCAATCTCGTCACGCTCGTTCACGGCGACCCAAAGCTTGCCGGTCTCAGGGTTCCAGGAAAGCCCGTTCGGGTTGCGCAGCCCCGATGCGAAGACCCGGATGCTGCGGCTGGACCGATCCACCTCAAGGACGGCGGCGCGGTTCTTTTCCGCCTCTATGCCGTTTTCTCCAGCGTTGCTGTTCGAGCCGACGGTCACATAGAGTTTGCTTCCGTCCGGACTTGCGATCACATCCTTGGTCCAGTGATGGTTGATGTCTCCGGCCGGCAAGTCGACTATCTTTTCTGGTGGCGTGGTTACTCGGGTCTGGCCGTTGGAGTAGGGAAAAGCGACGAGCGCGTCGGTGTCGGCGACATAGAGCTTGCCTTTGGAAAGCGTCATGCCGAAGGGCGAATTAAGGCCTTCTGCGAAAATCCGGCGCACATCGGCGATGCCGTCACCATTGGTGTCGCGCAGCAGAGTGATGCGGTTAGCGCTGGTCGTCGCCGCGCCGGCCCGCCTCATGGCCTGGGTCATGAAGAGCTTTCTGAGGCTGAAGCCATCGTCATGCTTGGCAGGGGCATTGGTTTCAGCAACAAGCACGTCGCCGTTCGGGAGCACATGCAGCCAGCGCGGATGGTCGAGGCCGGTGGCGAAGGCCGTCACTCTCAGCCCCTCCGCCGGGGTCGGCATATCACCTTCCTGCCAGCCTGTTGCTTGGGCGATGTTAACAGTCGGGATCAGCGAGGGTGTTGGTTTCGGCAGAGTGGGGTTGGGGCCGTAGCCGGCTGCCGCCGGCGTTTGCTGCACCGGAACGCTGGAGCAGCTAGCCATGAGGATAACCAATACGACCAGGACCGAGTTTCGCGGGAAGTCGGCGTACATCGGACGTCCTCCGCACGGATTGCGCCGTGGTCTTCGCATAAACGCCATCCAGCGGCGTTTTATTCCAAATTGACATCGAAAACCATGCCGCGCGGTGAATTGGAAGCATTAACACCCCTTGTTCGATTCCAAACCTACAGGAACCGGGGATCAGAAAAGGTAGCAGAAAAGATACTCGCGGTCAGCGCTTAGTTGAGTGGAGAGGTGTCTGCTTCTGCACCCGGAATGGTGGCGGAGGAGGTTGGAAATATAAGGGATAAGTCTGGCCAGAGATTCCGCAACTTAGGGGTCAGGCTGATCGAGGACGCCACAAGGGCGCTTGACCAGCCTGCTCCTGTCCGCGACCAAAAGAGCGGACCGGCGCGAAGATGCGATAGTTGCGCCCAGTCAGTCGCCAGCGGGAAAAGCCAAAAAAGGCCATCCAGGTAAATGCGGAGATCGATGGCCTCTTTTGCAATACTGCAAGGCTTAATAGGCCTTCTTGGGGGCTGCCTTCTTGGCGGCGCCCCTCTTGTGCCTGACTGGGCACTTGTGCTTCTTGGTCACCTTGCAGGCCTTCGTGACGTGCTTCTTCGTGGTCATAGCATCCGAAGCGGGCGCTGAGCTAGTTGCGGCCGTCGCTGCCGGCGCCGGCTTTGTAGCCGCAGCGGCGTTGTTGGGACCGAGAACTGGCATCGAGACGGCGAGCGCGAATGCAAGACCGACGACGGACAGAAGAGACTTTTTCATGTGCCTGTTCCTTGTTTGGCAAGTCGGGTTTGAGCGTCACTCATCTGGATCGATGGGTGTCACTCCGAGCAGCTTCAAAGCTTTCGCGAACATCCGGATCCCCTGCGCCTCTTTCTTCTTGGCGCAGTACCGGTTTCCCTTTCTCTGAAGAGCCTTCGCCGCGGTGACCTGCATTGCCGCGGCATGCGTTTTGAGGGCTTCGTCAACTTGACGGCTAAGATTGGTGCAGCGCTCGGTCCGGGTGAGCGGTGCCACCTTTGAGGTGGGGATTCCGGTCGCTGCCGCGGTAAGCGACAAGCTGAGCAACGCACCCATCAAGTTGATCGAGATTCTGTGCATCGCTTGTCGCAAACCCGAGCAAGTGCAGCACTGCTGCAGCCGATGAACTGACCCTCTTGAGCACAATACGGTTGAATGATTTCTGGAGTTTTTCCTGGATGTTTCTGGATTGTGTCTGGCGGGAAACGTTCGTCTCGCCGGGCGTTCCGACCGCAGCCCTCGATAGCGTCTCCGAGGCAATGGTTGCGGGCCTCGCGGGCGCAATCGATCATCGGCGGCGGATGCGTGCCGGACAGTCGTCACGTATCCGCAACCAGGCGATTTCTGCCTACCACCCGAACAGGAAAGCCGCGCCGCTCTGCCTGTCGCCGGCCTGCACGACGTCGGCGTCGGTGTTTCGGCCAAACTGGAAGATACCGTAGGAATTGTCGTTGCCGTTCTGGCGCAGGGTAGCGGAGTGTCCGCTGCCCTCCTGTCGAATTATGCCGAGATTGCCGGCCCCGTCCTGACCTATGCCGGCACGGTTGTTCCACCCGCGCTGCCTGATATGGGCAGCGCTACGCAGCCCTTTGTAAACCGAATAGGCGCGCAGGCCGAGATCCAGCGCCCGCGCATCGCGAGCCGTCGGAGGCGAGTAGTAGAACCCGATCGAACCGCCCGCCTTCGCCGGAGCGCAGAAGAGGGGCAGGCCGACGGCGCTCGCGAGCGCGATGGCGGCGATAAGTTTTGTGACCTGGCGGTTCATGATGCCTCTCCTTGTGGCTTCATCATCTGATGCGCCACAGTCGCACGGCGAAGCTGAACCGTGGTGGAAGGGTTCGTTCAGCCGCGGTTCAAGACTTGGAGCGGCGCCGCCTTCGACGGAACCGCCGAAGCCTTAAATACTTGGTTTTGCATCACTCCGGGTGGAAATCCACCGCGCACTGCAGTCGTTCCGGTTTGATGAAAATGAAGGGCTCCGGTTGCCCAGAGCCCTCCTTTCGATGCTCGAAGATAGCCGGCGCTCAGGTCGCGCCGGACACCTGTTTGACGCAACTGACACTCGCCGCGCCTGCGGTCACTTTCAGCTCAACCTCATAGGCGCCATTCCCCTCGACACTCATCTGGCCAAGCGACACGGGATTGCCCGGACGGGCGTCAAAGGCGCCCTCCTGCCGGATATTGGCGGAGCCGGATCTGCCACCACCGGAGACGCTGACCTTGTAGGTGCCGTTAATGCTCTCGTCGGCATAAACCATGGGCTCGAGCAGGATGGCGTCGCCTTGGAGCGTGTCCCGGATCTCGCATCGCAGCGGTCCGGAATTCGAGCCATCCTTGCCGGCCGTCGCGGCAGTCGCGCTGGCGACGATCACAGCCAGGAACGCGGCAGATGCCGCTGCTGTTCGCTTATCCAGTTTGGTCATGGATCATCTCCTTGTGATTGCAGGACGGTGGCCGACACCACTCTTGCCGACCTTGCCGACCGTCCACGGTTCAGGGGCAGTCCTGGACGAAGGCGGCGACGTTGCCGCTGCCACCTTGGCTGACGTCGGCATTGCACCCGTGGCCGACCTGGACGCCGGCGGCGATGTTGCCGTTGCCGTCCTGTGTCAGGATCGCGGTGTGGTTCGAGCCGAACTGGGCAATACCTGCGGCGTTCCGGCTGCCGTACTGATAGGTCGCTCCGTAATTGTTGACGCCCTGCTGCCCGATCACCGACCGGTTGCGATGACCATATTGCTGGCCTATGGCGGTGTTGAAGCGGCCATCCTGATAAACGTGTATGCGGTTGCGGTAGCCGTGCTGGGCGCCGCCGGCGGAATTGCGCCAGCCATATTGTTCGATGTTGACGTTGTTGGCCATCGCGGGCGCGACGGCGGTGAAGCCGACGACGGCGGCAAGGGCTGCGGCGACGACTGATGTACGGGTCATGGGACTTCTCCTTCGATGCGGTAGGGACCGCGGGGTTGGACGGCCCCTTTGTAGGAGGTTCGGCCCGAATGGAGGCTGAAGGCTCCATTCAGCGAAAGTTCATGGCCGCTTCATTCAGACATTGCAGAACTGGTAGCGCGTCTCCCTTCAATTGAAGCCATCCCGCCCAGGCGCTCAACCATCGCACCACCAGCCAAGTGCCGGTCCAACGAGGTCAGCCACGGTCACTGTGTTTGGAGACCAGCAGATGAGCGATTAACCCTTGGTCAAAACGGCTTTGATCTGGTGCTGTCGACTGCAAATGACACTAGGCGAGTTCGCGGGGCCCTCGGCAACCCGTTGATTTGCTTGCAGAACAGCAACGGCTGCGGCAACTAAAGAAACTCGTGGAGGCACGTATCCAAAGAGCATCCAATTTGGCCGGGTTCTTGGAAGCTTTTCGAACGTTCTGTCTGCTCCTCCAGCCGAATTGCGTGCGCTTATGAAAGAGATTGGACTTCCTGTCACGGATTGGGGCAAACTCGGGCCGTGCGCTCGCCATCGGGGGTTCGAATCGGAGGAGCGCTACCGCCTTTCCCCCCACTCGCTAGGTAGGAACAAAGACGGAATCCTGGCTTCAGATCGAAAGGAACACGCAATGCCAGAGAATGCGATTTGGAGGCCGCAGCCGCTTCTACGCCGAGAGCTTTCCCGACAGCGCGATGGATGCCGCTCACAGTGCACGGTCGCCACCGCGTCAAAGTGATCCGCTGTACTTCGGGTCTTCCGCTTGCAGTGGTTCCCTGCTTAATTCGAGTAAATCCGCACCAATTATAGAGTTGCCACGTGATACCAATCTACATTGGGTATGACCCACGCGAATCCCGAGTTCTAGAGGTAGCGCGATGGAGCGCCTATCGGCGGACGAGCAGGCCGTTGCAGATACAGCCACTCGTGCTCAAAGAGCTTGAAGCCCAGGGAATCATGAAGCGACCGATGGTGGTTCGTGATGGGAAGCTCTGGTGCCCGATTTCCGAGGCACCGATGGCGACCGAGTTTGCCATATCGCGCTTTGCCGTTCCGTTTATGAGGCAAGGCGGCTGGGCCATGTTCTGCGATTGTGACGTCCTGTTTCTGAAGGATCCAGTCAAGCTGCTCGACCTAGTCGATCCTTCCTACGCGATTATGGCGGTTAAGCACCAGCAACGCGAATCCGAAGCGGTCAAGATGGACGGACAAACGCAGACGTTCTATCGCCGCAAGAACTGGTCGTCGGTCGTTTTGTGGAACCTGGATCATCCGTCCAACAAACGGTTGACCAACGAGATGCTCAATACGTGGCCTGGACGTGACCTCCACGCCTTCAAATGGCTTGAGGACCATGAGATCGGGGAATTACCTTTGGCATGGAATTACCTCGTAGGGGCTTCGGCTTCGGAACTCGACCCCGCCGATGTCTCGCTGGCGCACTACACGCTCGGCGGTCCTTGGTTTGCGGGCTGGTCTGGCGCCACGCAATGGGACGAATTGTGGAGCCGAGAAGAAAGCATTCTGCGCGCGTTTGAGGAACAGGCGGTTCAGATTCCCCCATGAAAACTCGGCTTTTGAATCACTTGCCAACTTTCTCAAAGCCCATTCTTCGCTTGTCCAGGGTCACGGGTCCCGCTTTGGTGATGGGGTCGGCACCGAATTTTCGCCTCCCCGAGGGACATGATGCCGATTGGGCACTTGTGACCGTCAACGCTTCCCAGCTTTTGGCGGAAACCTTCGGTCTTCCCGTTCCTGATGTCGCCCTGATACGCCGCGGCATTTTAGTCGGTGCGGGCGAGCAGGATTGTTACAAGCGTGATTTGTTAAAAGGACGACAGGCAAAGCATCTGATCATCCCGGTTTGGACGGACGTTGAGGACAAGCTGAAAGCCGGTTGTCGTACCTTCAATTATCGTTATGACACCTTGCAAGGGCTTACCAAATGGCAGCTTGCCAACATCGTCTGGCGGCTTAGCGGCAAATATCATGTGTCCCGCCGTTGGCACCGGAAAATCTCCACCGGAGTCTTCGCGATCATGCTGGCGCGTTTCGCTGGTTTCGCTCCTGTTGTAGTCAGCGGGTTTTCCCTGTCTCAGGCCGGGCATGGATACGACACCCGAAATGCCTTTCGATATCACGCCGACGAAGATGCGGCTTTGCTGCGACTGGTCGTGAGAAGAGGAGAGCCAATCTACGCGGAGGATAGAGACTTCGCGGCAGAAACCGGATTGCCCTGGTGGCAGGGACAGATGCCCTGACGAGTGTTTCTTAGACAAACCGCAATATGAGCCCATTCCGAACTTTATAGCAAAGATGAGCTGGCTCCGACGTTGAAAAATGGGACAAAGATTTCTCGGAGTGCGAGCCGACCAACGACCAGCATCCCCCACCTTCGGGAGTTCGGTGCGGTGAATACTTCGATGGTTGATCGGCAGAGCATTAGGTCCATTCTCGTTATTCAGACGAAGTACATCGGGGACGTCATTTTGACCTCGGTGCTCGTGCGAAATCTGCGCCTCGCTTGTCCAAACGCTGCGATAGCCATGCTTTGCGCTGCTGGCCTGCGAGACTTCGTGGCCACCCAGAATATCGCAGACGAGGCCATCGGATTCGACCGTCGAAGTGCTGGTAGAAGTCTGCTTCAGCGAGTGAAGGAATATTCAAGCTTGGCTGCTGACCTCCGCCGCCGAAAATTCGATCTTACCATTGATGTGACTGACTCAAAGACATCAAGGATAGTGCAGAGGGCAATCGGCGCCCCGCTGCGCGTTGGATACAATCCCCCGGACAGGCGCCTGAAATTTTGGGAAGTTCAGCCTGCTAACATATTTGCTGAAGCACGCGGCCATGGAGGCGCACACTATTTGTACCGATATCTGTCCCCGCTTGAAGCGCTTGGGATAGAAATACGCGAAGTGATACCGAGGCTCGAACCCACACCAGTCGGGCGAAGCGCGTCTGCCCAGGTTCTGGCGCGAAGCAATCTGGCTACAAAAGCTTTCGTCGCAGTACACGCTGGAGCAGGGTTCGAAGGGCGGCGTTGGCAACCTGAGAGGTTCGCTGCAGTAATCGACGAGGTTTATGCAACGACGGGCCTGCGGTCACTACTGGTTGGTGGACCCGATGAAAGTGCGACCGCCAAAGCAATCTTGAATGTGGCAACGTCACCTTTGGTGAGCGTTGTTGGTAAGGTCTCGCTTGAGACACTCACTGCTTTGCTTGCGGACGCATTTATCTTTCTGGGAAACGAGAGTGGCCCAATGCACCTGGCCGCGTCGGTCGGAACCCCAGTTGTGGGGTTGTATGGCCTCACGTCGCCCGACATCTGGGGGCCTTTGGGGGTGCTTCACCGCACCGTTGAGCCGCCGTTGCCTTGCCAGTGTGTTGCGCCCGATTTGTGCAAACCCGGCAACCCGAGTGCAGTCTACTGCGTTCATCGGCTACCTGTTGCCAAGGTCGCTCAAGCGACAAGAGACTTGATAGATGCAGTGAGACGACAGGCGGATGAGACGGCCATTTGAACCATCCCATCGTCTCTCACTGCGCATCTAACCTGCCAGCCGCGGCGCTCGGCGGTACCAAACGCACCTGGATCTTCAGGGGTTGGGCCGGCGCCTGACGAGCCGTTGACAGCAAGGGCACATACAGAGAGCTCAGGCTCCTCGCCATGGTTGCGGTAATGTGATCGGCATCCTTATAGATCGGCAAGCCGTTTCGAACGGCGTCGCAATGTCCATTGCTGCAGATCGTTTGAAGTGGATCGACAATGGCAGCACCGTATTTTTCAGCCAGGCGCGCCAAGATCGCACGCGAAAGCGCCTGCCGTTTCTCGACATAATCCCAAGGAGCGGCCACATCGGTGGAACGTCCTGCTATCATCGCCTTGGCGACCGCCTCCGGCATATAATGTCCCATCTCAGGGACATCCATGACCAAGACAACCTTGTTGCCTTGTTGCGTCAACTCTCCCATCAGGCGGTCGAGCGTTTCGACGACCGAGGCGGATCTGTCTTCAAGCGGTGGCGGCACCGACGGGTCGAAATAAACACCCTCGTTCGGCAATTCGGCATCGTGCACGTATTTGGGCCAGTAGGCGACTAGGAAGACGAGCGGGATGTGCCTGGATGCGATCAGATCGCGCACTGCTCCGTTGAAGTCGCCGCACCGTTTGGTCTCGCCGCGCGGTGTGAGCTGAACACCTGGCAAAGGCGGACATGAAGAATGTCCGGCAAAGAGACCAGTAACGCCTATTTGCGTGGCGGCTGCATCAAAAGCCGGAGCCATTGCGCCGGAGTGGGAGTCTCCCCACACGAGGAAAGCGGGATTGTCCGAACCTTCGATGCCGAGCGGGCACAGCTTGCCCATGCGTATATCGGCCGGCGTCGGTCCCGTTGTGTCGGAATCGGCGAAACAGGGCGGAACGCTGAACCGGCTTTCATCGTAGGTCGCGGCGTAGACATTCCGAGCATCAACCGGAAGACGGGATGGGTCGCCCTTGTCGTGGATCATCTGACTTCCAAAGCTGATGGCTACCGCAATCACAAGGACCGCTCCAGCAAACAGCGAACGCCGGCCGATCCAGCCATTGCGACCGCGGAAGGGCTGTTCGATAAACCACCACGAAAAAGCGGCGATGGCGAGCGACGTCAGGGCGATCAGGCTGCCGTGAAGCAAGGACAGTTCACGCCCGGCCATCTCCCGGCTGAACACGATGACGGGCCAATGCCACAGATAAAGCGAGTAGGAGATCAAGCCTATGAATACAACTGGCTTCGATCGCAGGATTTGGCCGACCGGCCCCTGCTCGTCGTGTGCATAGATCACCAGCGCGGCGCCAACGCAGGGCAGCAGTGCCGTCGGGCCGGGAAAGAGAGTGCGATCATCAAATCCGAACACGGCCAAGGCGATCAGCAACATGCCGCCGGCTGCCAAGCCTCCCCGCATGATCGACCGCTTCGGCCTCGGTATCGCGTCGAAGGCAATCAGCGAGCCAACCAGCAGTTCCCAGGCGCGAAACTGCAGCAGATAGAACGCCGCGATCGGCGAATGGAAGACCGTCCATGCGCTCGCCACAAACGAGACGATCAGCAACCCGATCAGGATGGACACCGTATGTCGCTGCGCGAACCGGTTGACCGCGACCAGCAGCAGCGGAAACAGAATGTAGAACTGCTCCTCGACCGCAAGCGACCATGTGTGCACCAGCGGCTTCATCTGCGCACCAATGTCGAAATAGCCGCTTTCTTTCTCGAACTGGATATTCGATGTGAACAACGCTGCGGCCTTCAGGCTGCGGGCGAAATATTCCAGCTCGGCGGGCATCAGCAGGAACCATGCGGCAATGGACGAGGCCGCCAGAACCGCAAAGAGCGCCGGAAAGATCCGCCGGATGCGACGCTCGTAAAAACGCAGCAAGCTGAAACCGCCCCGAGTGATTTCCCCCGAAATCAGCGATGCCATGAGAAAGCCAGAGATGACGAAAAACACGTCGACGCCAACGAAGCCGCCGCCGAAACCCGGAATGCCGGTATGGTACAGCATCACCGGAACGATTGCGAAGGCACGCAGCCCGTCAATATCCCCACGATAAGTAAGCCCCGCTTGTCCATCCCCGTGAATTGAAGCCTGGGCGAATGGACGCCTGAGAACGAGATTCAAACGTTTATTTCCCGAAATATTGCCGGTGGCAGGCGTTTTATAAGCGCAGTATGGCTTCAGCATGACTGGTCTCGATCTTCTGACGAAGGGCGAGGCCATTCCGGGGCCGGTTACGGTACGAAGCTCGATGCGTCCGTCCTCCGGGGTTTTCACAAGCTCGGCGACTTATCTGAACAGTCAACCTGTCTCATTCGGGATTCTGCGGCAAACTCGTTGATATTTCTTGCTCGCTCTGCCAGGCGACGTCCTGAGACAGTTTCGGGCTTGTGACCGAACCCTCGCGGCGCTACCGTCAAGCGGCGATCACTGGTTGCCTGCCCGTTGGAGGCAACGTTCGCGTAGCAGCAGGACCGCCCATCCCAACCGGCGGCCGCCGCGTCGGCGCGAACGGCAAGGCGCGCCGATTGGAGTTCGTTGGCCAGCACGTCACGCGGCGTGTTCGCGTCGGGCTGCGTCCACGTCGGGGAGAAGAGCGAAAGTGGCCGATCGAGGCGCTTCTCGACGACCGATCCAACCAGATTGGTGAAGGGGTTCCGTTGCTGAGTTCCCGGTCAACGGCCGAAAAGGGTGGTATTCTAGCGTAAATTCGTGTGCACTCGGCAGATTTAAACGAGTTGATGTAAAAAAAATGCTTAAAACCAAGAGCATAGAGTAGCCGTTGCGCCCATGATGGACTGGACGGATGGATATGCAATATCAAATAGTTGCAAGAAGCCGTGTGCAAAAATCACACACGAAAGTTCTGCTTCTTTTCTTTTTTCGTTCTCACGACGGAGCCGTCGACAGTCCTAATCGGATGCTCTCTTGCCGCCGATGTTGGCCGCTCCATCGCGTACGTTCGCTGCGATACCCATCGGCCTTAAAGTCCGATGGGCGTCCGATTTCCCTGGGGTTCTTGGAAGCTTTTCGAACTTCTGGGCAGGCCTCAGCCCGAATTGCGGTTGTTCTGGACAAAGCAGGATACTAGATACGCTTTTTGGACGACTTCTAAGGCCCGGCTGATGGCGTGTGCGCTGTTAGAATAGCGCGCGTCAGCACGCATCTCCCGACAATGAACGGCGGCTTTGCGACTCATGTCGGCCATTGGGGCAAACTTTGCCTTTGGCCGGAAGCGGACATCGCAGGTGACAATACTGGAGGCCGCCGTGCGCCAGAAGCAGACGATGCGAACTCGGACCCCGCGATCCGCATTGGTCGGCGTTCGGGCAATCCCGCCAGTCTCAGTGTGCTTGGTTTCGGGTGTCTGCCAGCGGTCCACTACGGCACCGTCTCGTCGGACGTCTCGTCGACCTTCGGCACCGGCTCGATCTCGGCCACCGGCTACGGCGTCGGCGGCACGCTGACCTGGTTCGGCAACAGCGGCTTCTACGTCGATACGCAGGCCCAGGCGACCTGGTACGACAGCGACATCAACTCGTACGCTGGTCCTTGACTGGCTGCTTTTCTGCATAGGTCTGGGTAAGCGTGGTGCCGTGCAAGCTGCGGCGAACGGCTCGAAATAGCGCATCGTTTAGTCGCCGGATTTGCTGGCCTAGCGCCGGCGAACGCGTTCCAGCATCAGCACTTGCCGTTACTGGTCGTGTGAATAGTGCAGCTCGTTGGAACCTCTTGCGAAATCGGGTGTTAAACCGAGTTTAGGGGACTTTAGCCTCTCATGGAACAACGAGCTTTGCCCTCCAGCATTTCTGGCCCGCGAACCCTGTCGGGTGGCGAGGGCCGCGAAGTAAACATCGCGACCCTCCACTCCGGCAGCGAGCTGGAAGATTTCTTCGAGAATGCAGCCGTGGCTCTCCACCTGGTGGCCAATGACGGCACCATTTTGCGCGCCAATCGAGCCGAACTGGACTTGCTCGGCTATGCCGCGGAGGAATACATCGGCCGCAACATCCGGGAATTTCACGCGGATGCCGCCGCAATCGACGACATTTTGAACCGCCTTTCTCGGCATGAGCAGCTTCAACACTATCGCGCGAGGTTGCGCGCCAAAGACGGCTCTATGCGTTGGGTGGAGATATCATCGAACGCGCGTTCAGTTGGGGGGCGGTTCCTCAACACCCGCTGCATCACCATCGACGTGACGGAAAAGGTCGAAGCGGAAGAGTTGTTGCGCGAACAGGAGCACAGACTTGCCCTGACCTATCACAGCGCTGGCGTGGGAATCGTGGAAGCTGACGCCGAAGGCCGGCTGCTGCGGGTGAACGGACATTTGTGCCGTCTTTTGGGCTGTACGCAGGAGGACCTTGTTGGCCGATCTATTTTCGATCGAACCTTTCCTTCCGACGTCGAGGCGGATCGCACGAAATATCGCCAACAGGTCGCCGGCGAGATCAAAAGCTACACGATCGAGAAGCGGTTCGTCCGCAAGGACGGGTCGCTTTTCTGGGCTGTCGTAACCTCTTCCAGCGTTTACGACGGCACCGGGCGGTTTCACTACGCAGTACGGGTGCAGCACGATATCACCGAGCGGAAAGAGATTGAGGCGACACTCGCGCAAAGGGCCGAGGAGCAGGCTGCACTGCATCAATTGACGGAAATGCTGCAGCACGCCCATACCCGCGAAGACGTCTACGAAGCTGCGCTCGATGCGATCCAGCGCGGGCTAAGATGTCAGCGCGCTTCTATTCTGCTTTTGGAAGGCGGGATCATGAAGTTTGTCGCCTGGCGGGGCTTGTCGGACGCGTATCGAAGCGCCGTGGAAGGCCATTCGCCCTGGTCCGCAGCAGACCACGATCCGCAGCCAATTTGTTTGCGCGATGTGGAACAGGCCGAGCTCCCCAGCAACTTAAGACACGCAATCCGAACAGAAGGCATCGGCGCGGTCTGTTTCATTCCGATAATCGAAGGCGGGCGTCTGCTGGGCAAGTTCATGGCCTATTTCGACGAGCCGCATGAATGCTCGGCAGAAGAGATCGAAGTCGCCCGGACAATCGCACGCCAGCTCGGGTTCGGCATTGAGCGTGTTAAGACACAGAATGCGGCCCAGCGACTGGCGGCAATCGTGGAGTCGTCCCATGACGCCATCGTAAGCAAGGATCTCAGAGGCGTCGTCTCGACATGGAACCGCGGCGCCGAGCGCCTCTTCGGCTATACGGCCGCGGAGATGGTAGGCAAGCCCATCACCACCATCATTCCCGAGGATCGGCTGGATGAGGAGCCGCTGATATTGGGTCGCATCCGCAACGGCGAACTCATAGATCATTTCGAGACGGTTCGCCGCCGCAAAGACGGAACGCTGATAGATATCTCTCTCACAATATCGCCGGTGCGGGATGCGTCCGGCCGTATCGTGGGAGCTTCCAAAATCGCCCGAGACATAACTGACAAAAGGATAGCGGAAGCGAAGATACGAGACAGCGAGCGCCACCTTCAAGACCTGCTCGCTGCCATTCCTGCCGCCATCTACACTACTGACCGCGACGGCAAGATCACCTATTTCAATGAAGCTGCGGTGCAACTCGCCGGCCGCACGCCCGTCATTGGCACCGACGAGTGGTGCGTGACATGGAAGCTCTACTGGCCGGATGGAACCCCGCTTCCCCACGATCAGTGTCCCATGGCCATCTCACTGCGCGAGGGCCGGCCCATCCGAGGATATGAAGCGGTGGCCGAGCGGCCGGATGGAACCCGGGTTCCATTCATTCCCTATCCGACCCCGATGCGCGATGCCGCTGGAAACATCACCGGCGCCATAAACATGCTGGTCGATGTGAGCGAGCGTAAGCAGGCCGAAACCCAGCAACGGATATTGCTCGACGAGCTCAATCATCGCGTGAAGAACAACATGATGATGCTGAAGTCCCTGCTTTCGGTTGCCGCGAGGACCAGCAAGAGTTCGGAGGCGCGGACCGTTCTGGATGAGGCCAGCAAGCGGGTGGCCGCCATGGCTGCCGCTCAGCGGGTCCTCTATGACACGCCCGACGCCGTCAACTTCGGTGCCGGACCTTTCTTGGAAGCTGTTTGCGAGACCGCTAGACAGATGTTCCCCCCGGCTGTGCAGTTGATCTGCGAGGCAGATCCGATCCAACTGCCAAACGATATCGCAATGCCGCTGGCGCTCACTATCAACGAGCTTTTGATCAACGCCGTGAAGTATGGCTTGCCTGGAAATGGGCATGGAACCATTCGCGTTTCCATCAGAAAAAATGGCCGAGCTATTAGCCTGGCGGTCGAGGATGAGGGCCCCGGCTTCGAACTGAATTCTGTGCGCTCGTCTTCGTCAGGCCTGCGACTCGTTGAAGGCTTGGTGCGACAGATCGGCGGGACTTTCGAAGTCGGCCGGCACCCGTCCAGATGTATCGTGACCTTTTGCCACATGCCCCAGGAGATTGGCCTTGCGACCAAGAGCAGCGATACCTGAGTTGAGCCGTGCGGGGGACATCAATGGGTCCTTCAAGCCGCAGGTCGTCTTTTCCCGAGATGAGGTGAGCGGAGAACAGGGCGAAATCACCCGGAACCAGTTGATCTTGGTCGTCGAAGACGACTACCTGATCGCGCTGGATATAGAAGCCGGACTGCTGGCCGAAGGCTTCTCGCTAGCGGGCCTCGCGACCAGCGCCGATGAGGCGATCAGTATGGCGCTCTCGACCAAGCCGGTGCTTGCCCTCATGGATATCCGCTTGTTGGGTGAGCGGGACGGCATCGACGCGGCCGTGGAGTTGTACCGCGATCATGGGATACGATGCATCTTTACGACGGCGCACGGTGATCGCGACTTGAGGCTTCGAGCCGAGACGGCCAGACCGCTGGGCTGGGTGCAGAAACCCTATTCTATAGCGACGCTGGTCGCAGCCATTCGAGATGCCTTTCAGGAGCTCGAAAAGGAGAGCTGAACGCGCGGGGAGGGCCATTTAAGCAGTTGGACTTCAGCTCGGCCGGTGCCTGGCACGGCGCGCAGGCGAGCCGTTGCGGAATCCGCACAGGTTGCATAACGGCCAATAGCAGCTTTGCACCAGACCTAATCCTGAAAGCCGTCGTTGTTCATGTCGCGAGCTTGGGTGCCTCCAAAGTAGGACTTTCCGGTCTGGCCGCCCCTGCTGCAAGGCAACCCTGACGCGAATTCGCGTTAGAGGGCTAGGGCAGCGAGTCGACACAGCCTGCACGTGAGCTGCACAGGCGGCGTGACCGCAATCAGTCGCGGAAATGGCTAACCTTCATTGACCACTCGGTTGCGCATGCAGCGAGAGGCTCAACCTTACCAGCTTCTCTCCATGCTCGTCGCGGATTTCGATGAACAACTCCTGGCCATCGATGTCCTCGAGGAATTCTCTCGTCAGGTCTATCAGACCTTCTATGGCCTGATGACGCGCGCTCGCGATCCCATCGCATTCGATGCCTACCTCATCCTTGAGGACAACGTCGCGATCACCGCTGTCAAAGAAGTATCTCGCCATCGCACCAGCTCGCCATCAGAATGTTTTTGCGGTCCTTTGATGCAAGTAGGTGGCGTCAAAATCTCCTGCTCGGACGAGTCCGGCCCAGTCAACGGCATGAAACCGGGTGCCCTCGGTAAATATCAGCCCGTTGCGTCGTAGTTCCTGAAGCACTCGGTTCACGTGGACGGTTGATAGGCCCAACGCGTCGGCAAGGACTGCCCGCGTAATCGGAAGATTGGCCACATGATCCTCGATGACCCCCATCGAGTGAAGGCGGACGATCAATTCGCACAATATGTGAGCCATACGAGTATAGGCGTCGCGCCTTCCAACGTTGGTAACCCATTCTCGGTATATTGCTGCGTCGATCAGCGTCGAGCGCCAAAAAATAGTTGCTATGGAGGCATGTCGGTCACAGATGGCTCGTAAGGTATCGTGCCGCATGAAGCCGAGACTGGTGCGCGTCAGCGACGAGAAGGTGCAGTCAAGCACCGAGAGATGCATTCCGTGCAGATCGGGAATATCGCCCGGAACAAAGAATGACGTGATCTGCCGTTTGCCCTCGCCAGTAAGCTTGGTCGTTCCCACCAACCCCTCCAGGACGACGAACGAATGAGTGGGGCGATCTCCCTCGCGCACAATGTCCTCGTTCGCCGCACAGTCCCTTTTTGAAAGAGGGATGGCTTCTAGAATAGCTACGTCTGACTGGGTCAGATCGGAGATGTTCTGAAGCTTACGGATCAGAAGGTTCGGAGAAGGGACATGTGCCAATTTGGGTGACCGGTTTGGGTTGCCTCCCGAACATGGATCGGGCGCTAATGTTCCCGATCGCGTCTGTCGAGCGGCTTTGCCTCCAAGAACGAGCGCTTGCAAATGTTCTAGGAGCTGGTTGCGGCGGCCTCGGCTTATGGGTGATGGCTTTCGCGTCTCGAACGAGCGAGGACCAGTTCGTGCCGAGTAGCGAGATCAACTGTCGTGCCTGTGCCTCGGTAATCCCGGTTTCTTCCAAAAGCCTCTGCACCAGGTCGCGGGCCGAGATAATTGGCATAGGCGTGGCTTCAAAGAAGGCTTGATCGGCTTGGCCGGTGTGAGCAAAAAGGCGCTTTTCGTTATCGTACTCGCCCACACGTTTCGACCCGCGGCAAGCTGGGCCACATCGGGCTTACTGTCCTTGGCATGTCGCTCGATGGAGCGTCGGTTCATCAAAGAGCGGCAACGCGATGGCATTTGAGCAACCCAGGCGCGATGGCGTGTACAAAGGAGGTAACAGCGGCTGGATAGAAGCCGTGTTATGGTCCTCCAGGCCGACGGCCTTGGCATGGCTGGCATCACTAAGGTCATTGGTTGCTCCAGAATGGAGGTATACCGCACTATTCAGTCGCACCACGTTGCTCGGCCCCTAGTGCTGATCTCGTCAGCGAAGGATGTTTCAGTTTCACCGGAATTGCGCACTGAATCCGGAGCTGCATCAGCTCGCTGCCGGTGATATCCCGGATTGTGCACACCACATCGCGGTCCTTTCCACCAATTACCAGCCTGCGGGCTACCTCGAAGGCCCTCTCCTTGGCTTCCTTGAGGCCCGGAAGGTTGGCCCCTCGCGCATCGTGGTAGACATCGCCGCTGTGGGACACATCAAAGAAAAACCTGGCCATGACGCCTCATGATGCCGCGGGTGACTGACGGGCACTCGTAATCTGATGATGAAGGGACGGACGGAGGTTGGCCTCAGTAAATCCCCAGGACAATAACGAGGATGATTCCGATCGCAGCCAAGGTCATGACCGCGACCATTGCGGCTTCAAACGGGCCGACGCCGTTTCTTACGAAATTCATGGTGCGTCCCCGCATGCCCCTGTCCTTTTCTGATGTCCAAGCTAGGCCGCGACCTGTTCCCGCGGAATAACACATGTTAGCGGGGCACGAAAAAACTGTTTCCGAGCTTAGGCACCACCTGAAACTGAATTCGGGTCTTGGCGAGAGCTGCGACCGTCGCCCGCCTGCTCGTATGAAGTCTTCAGTCGTGAGCTCGAGAGTGCGTCATCGGCTCGCCTTCGATTGTTTATCGAACGACAGAAATGGATTTGATCCTGTTCTAACGGCCTCTCGGCCGGAACAGCGAAACTTGGCGGCCTTAAATCCGAAAAATCGAAAAAGGCCATCATATGTAATCGCGTGCGGTGCCTCACCTTGCGTAATTGCTGGGTCAACGAGCTTTTCGGGCGAGGACGTAATGCTGTATCCAGGTCGGTTTTTGGAGGCGAACGAAATCGGGATGCTCGTTCGCGTTCTTCAGACAGTCTGCAAAGAGCGCGGCATTTTACCCGTTTCGGAACAGGGGGAGCGCTTAGCTTCCCATTTGCTCAAGCTATTTATGAACGGCTTGACTGGGGAGCATGAGTTGCTTGACGCCGAGAGGAACCGGGCTCGACGGCACTGCCAGTCCTTCCAGCAGCTCTCTGCCGGACACGCGCGCACGGGGGAGGCCGCGTGAATAAGCCCTGCAATGTCGCTCCGACTGCGGCCCACCACTCTGCGGATCGCGGTCGTTCGCTCTGAAGCGCTTGACCGGTACGACGGCGCTCGCGGCGGGCAACAGAAAATAGGAACGTTCCCTTTTGTCAGGCATTTTCCTCGGTCTGCATCTCATCCACTCCTAATTGCCGGGCCCGGAAAATTGCCAGCCACAGAGCATACTCCGTCGAACCCTCGCGCCGGTGAGATCTCGATCGTCAATCTCATTCCTGCCTTGCGGGCATTTGCGCGAACGTTCTGTCGGGGGGCCGACGACGCCGACGATCTCGTGCAGGAGACCTTGACCAAGGCACTTACCAACGTGGACAAGTTCGAGCCCGGCACGCGCCTGAAGTCCTGGCTCTTCACGATCATGCGCAACACGTATTTTACGCGTATCAAGGCCGCGGCGCGGGAGGCCCCAGGGCTGCTCGACTGCGCCTCCAGCCGGCCAATTTCGGAACCGTCCCAGGATAGGTCCGTCTAAAGCAGGGAAGTGCATCAAGCCATCCAGAAGCTGCCGTCCCATCAGGGTGAGGTTTTGATGCTGATTGGTGGTGTGCTAGGCGTAAGCTACGAAGAAACCGCGGAGATATGCGGTTGCGCCGTCGGCACCGTCAAAAGCCGTCTCAACCGTGCCCGTGCCGGTGTTCTAGGGCTCCTCGGGGAAATTTTCGGGCAACCATTGGGACACTGAAGGCGCAAGACGCTAAGACCGCCAAATCTACCGGCGCTGAGCTGCCTTCATTGCCTTCGCTTCTCTCATCAACGAGGCCCAATTCAGGCCGAGCAAAGAAACAAGTTCGAGCGCCTGCGCTTCGGTGATGCCCGTCTTTGCGACCAGCCGCCGAACGAATTCGTCCA
Organism: Mesorhizobium sp. CA4; assembly: GCF_020165075.1. NCBI lineage: Bacteria > Pseudomonadati > Pseudomonadota > Alphaproteobacteria > Hyphomicrobiales > Phyllobacteriaceae > Mesorhizobium > Mesorhizobium sp. CA4. The sequence goes on along the minus strand of NZ_JAIUHK010000009.1, from coordinate 31,059 downwards.
CTTCCGGAGTTCTGCTATCCTGCGCCATCGGCACGACTCGCAATCGGCACGACTCGCAATCGGCTACGACAACTCGTCTATTTTAGCGTTCCACCGCTCAGCGCTGGCGCAACGATAGCGGCAACGACGAGCCTTGGAGCCCAATCTCAAGCAATGCTGCATCTTCGCCGGTGACGTCTTCAACCGCGCTCGCCGGTGATGTCGCTCTTGCGTTTTTCGATCAGCGCGTTCTCCAGTTCAAGTGCAAGCTTTGTGAGCCGGTCAGAAACATGTTCCCGCCCGATAGCGGTCAACAGCGAAGCGATCTCCTGATCCAAGCTGTGGATCGCCTGGGCGGAAAGATCGCCCTCTCTCCTGCGAGACATCGCGTTCACTCAAACAGCAGAGGCCTTGAATTTCACTGAGATACACCGGGTCCGAACTGCCGCCCGCACGTTATGTTCCGCCGGCGCGGCGGATAAGGGAACCAGCACGTCGTCGAAGCTGCCAAACCTTCTTCGCCGTCTAGCGGTCCTTCGCTCCCCAGCCATATTTGCAGCCTTCGCGGCCGCGCAGGAATCGAATTGCATCGCCCTCGCTGGCTGCCCCGGGGAGGGCGTAGCCGATCAGGATCGCGCCGGGGCTTTCGTCGGCATCAGCCGGATCGAAAGCGCCACAGCCCGAATCGCGGTGATGAAGTCCGTAACAGGCACAGACGACGGCACCGTTCTGAATCGATGCATCGCGCCAGTCGGTGATCAGGGAGCGGCAGGCCCGCTGCGATGGAACGCCAAAGCTATGGCGGACAGCACGCCACGATCAGTTCGGCCCCGTCGTGAAGCAGACGGCCGGCCGATCGTCGTTCGCACGAACGGCAGGGGCGTCGCCCTGCGCATGATTTCGGCGAGTCCGAAGACACTCTGGAATCGATCGAATGGGACGAATTCTTCCGCATTTTCGACGAGAACGATCTCAGAGCGCAGCCAAATATGTCGGCAGGCCGAGATGATGGCGCCGCTGAGGGGGAGGAGGCCCGCAACGGCGCCGCGGCAGGCGGTCAGGCTGCCGCATTAGTAGGCTGCGCTCAATCGAACGGCTTATCCGTCGGCCTCGGCGTCGGTCCGGCCTCGCGCCGGCGGCCAGTGTTGCGGTTGGCAATGCGGCTGTCCAGCGGCGAGGTCGCCGGCTCCCGGGCGCCAGCAGTCTTTGGAACAGTTGGTCTCGCGCCCGCATCGCTGTCCTGCGCATCGCGACGCGGATGCGGAAGGCCTTCGGGGCCGGGCGTCTTCACCGCAGACTTGGACGGGTCTTTCGCTTGAGCCATTTCGAATCCTTTCTGGTTCAGCAAGAGATATGCTAGGCGACCCGCGTGATCAGCCGTGCGGGCGCATCACCACCTTGATGCATCCATCCTGCTTGTCGCGGAACGTTTTGTAGAGGCCGGGTCCTTCGTCCAGACCGGCGCGGTGCGTGATGACGAAAGTCGGATCGATGTCGCCGTTCAGCACCTTCTGAAGGAGCGGCTGGAGATAACGCTGCGTGTGGGTCTGGCCCATACGAAACGTCAGCCCCTTGTTCATCGCCGCGCCGAACGGGATGTGGTCGACGAGGCCAATATAGACGCCAGGCACCGAGATGGTGCCGCCCTTGCGGCAGCAATAGATCGCCTCGCGCAGCACATGCGGCCGGTCGGTGCCAAGATAAACGGTGGTCTTGGCCTTATCGAGCATGGAATCGGGCGTGGCGGTGGCATCGGCTTCGGTGCCGACACAGTCGATGCAACTGTCCGGGCCGCGCCCGTCCGTCATGGCCATCAGCGCATCGTAGATATCGGAGTTGCTGAAATCGAGTGTCTCTGCCTTGCCGTGGTCGCGCGCCATGGCGAGCCGCTCCGGCACTTTGTCGATGGCGATGACGCGCCCGGCGCCGAGCATCCACGCGCTCTGGATTGCGAACTGACCGACCGGACCGCAGCCCCAGATGGCGACGGTGTCGCCTTCCTGGATACCGGCGTTCTCGGCTGCCATATAGCCGGTGGGAAAGATATCGGAGAGGAACAGCACCTGCTCGTCATCGATGCCGTCAGGCACCTTGATCGGGCCGACATCCGCAAACGGCACTCGCAGATATTCGGCCTGTCCGCCCCAATAGCCGCCGACCAGATGCGAATAGCCAAACAGGCCCGCGGGCGACTGGCCCATGACCTTGGCGGCCTGCTCGGCATTAGGGTTCGACCGGTCGCAGAGCGAAAACAGTCCGTTCTGGCAGAACCAGCATTCTCCGCAGGAGATGTTAAAGGGAACAACCACTCGATCGCCCTTCTTGAATTTCGTATGGTTGCGGCCAACCTCCACCACTTCGCCCATGGTCTCATGACCCAGCACGTCGCCCGATTTCATCGTGGGCATGTAGCCGTCCATCAGATGCAGGTCCGAGCCGCATATGGCGCAGCAGGTCACCTTGATGACGATGTCGCGGTCGTCCTCGATCGTTGGATCGGCGACCTGTTCACAACGAATGTCGCCTTTGCCATGCCAGGTCAGGGCTTTCATCGGGTCGTTCTCTATGAGTGTCGATGCTAGCGGATGTGGCCGAACTGGCGCTGGGCTGGAATGTTCCGGATCGCGTCCGCGCTCTCAGTGATCTTTCGCCGTGCCCGGTTCGGCCATGTTGCGGTGCTGTTCGGCCAACGTGCCGGCCGGCGTGACGTGTGCGGCGGCAACTTGCATCTTGTTCTTCCAACCGCTGACAACCTGTTCCTCACCGGCCAGCATGGCGTCATAGCCGTCCCTGGCCACATCGACAGGATTGTCCTTTTCTTGTACCCCGATCTCGGTATCCATCATGTCGGCGCGTTCGAAGAAACGGGTCTGCGTGGCGCCCGGCATCAGCACTGTCACGCTCACGCCGCTATCCTTCAGCTCATGACGCAGCGCGATGGCGAAGGAATCGATGAATGCCTTGGTTCCGTTATAGACCGCCTGGAAAGTGCCCGGCATGAAGCCGGCGATCGAGCCGGTAAACAGGATCCTGCCGCGACCGCGCCGGACCATTTTGCGGCCGAGCCGATGAGCGAGATAGACCGTGCCGGTGATATTGGTATCGATGACGCGGCGTGCCTCGCTCCAGTCCTGGTCGACAAAGCTCCGGCCCAGGCCGCGCCCCGCATTGAGGAACAGAAGATCGATGTCGCGGTCGCCGATCTCGGCGATCAATTTGTCTGCGCCTTCCTCGCTTGCAAGATTGGCCTCCACCGCGTCGACCGAGACGCCATGCGACCGGAGCGCATCAGCGGCCTGCTCTATGGCCGGCTCGTCGGCGGCGATGACAAGGTCATAGCGGTCCTTGGCGCAGAGTTTCGCGAGCTCCTTGCCGATGCCGCTCGAGGCGCCGGTGACGACCGCCAGTTTCCCGTTGTCCATTGGATGCTCCTGAGTGGTTCGGCCGAACATCCGGCTGAGCAGAATGTTCCTCGGGCAGGAGGCTTTCCTGGCGCTCGAACTGCCATGCAATCGCCGAGCAAACCGCGTGGGGCAATCCGGCTGATCAGCCAAGAGCAATGGCCATGGGACTCTTGCCGACTTGAACAAGAAGCTGACCGAAACCTGCACGCCCATGGCAGTTGTTGAGCGATCCGAGCGCCGACGCGCCGCGGGCGGGTGAAGGAGATCGTCGAATTTTCTCATACTCTTCGTGTAGCCTTTGGCGCGAAACGGTAAGCTGCAGATCCTCGGGATTATCCACGAACATATTTATGAACAGGACTGACTCGGCGACCGCTCGACCCGCTGGCGCGGCTACGGGGATCGATTCTGGAACCTGACGGAACTTTTGGGCAGGGGAGCTTTGTATCGTCGGCACCAAGACCAAGAGGCAGGGATGCAAGTTCTCGACATAGAAAATTGAGAACGGCAGGTCGCCGGCGGTCAGCTGCCTACAATCAGTGCAGCAAACGGTCGCCTCGCAGCTGCGCCATCTTGCGCATGATGGCGTTGAGCCAGTCTGCGATCGAAGACCCCTCGGGCCTCTCGTCGATATCCTCGAGCGCCTGTTCCAAAGTGAGCTCGACAAGACGGTCGGAAGCGCCGGCATCGTCCAGCAGCAGGCGCGCGGTGAGCCGAAGCTTGGGGAGCAGCGCGACCGCGTCCTCCGCTGTGGACGCCGGCTGTGCGACGGTCAATGGCTCTGCGGAGGGCTCCGGCGCAAACAATGCATCGATTACGGCGACGCGGCTTGAAGATTTGCTCAGGCTGCTCGCAAAACGCAAATGCTCGGGAATGGCAATCTCGTCATAGCCGCTGAAGAACACAAAGGGCACGTTGCGCCGCATCAATTCGTCCGCAACCGGAAAAACGTGGCAGCCATGCAGGTCGATGTCCAGGATAGCGGCCTCCGCCGCCTGCGCATGCCGGCCGGCCTGCTCCACCGTCGCTGCCGGTCCGAGGATGATAGCACCCATGTGAGCGAAGAAATCCGCTAGATCGCTGGCCAGCAGCCACTCGTCTTCCGCGATCAACAGATGAAGTCCCCTGAGGTTTCGCACACAAAGCTCCTTTTTCGTAACCGGTCGCGGACCTCAGTCGCGGAGGCATACCGCGCCGACACTGGCGCACGTATCAACAAGGTCGGAAGCAAAACGATAGAACGCGCCTGTGGGTGAACCGTTCCAGCAGTTCGCTGGGTGCGCTTCGACCCGATCTGGCAGCTTTACTGACTGCTCCCGCGCAATCCTACAGGCGCTGGAGAGTTTCCTGATCGGCTTCGGAAGGCAGAGGGCGGCGTCGGCTTCCACATTAGCGACAGCTGCGCCGAACAAGGGGAGTTCGCCAGTCCAGCAAACCACCCGAGCAGGAACCTTTTTTCCGTGGGTGGGTTAGTGGGCAGGCATTAACCCATGTTAGGGGAACGGCCGTGGCGCAAAAGATTCGTGAAGCACTGCTATCCGAACAGGAACCGTCCGGGACCACACTGGATCGCAGCATGAGTGGCCGGTTGGACTCGTTGACATACGAGGATGCACCTTCTCGAATGCTGGAGCTGGCGCGCAAGCTCGACACCGCGATTGCGTTGCGCGCGCGCAAAGCCAAGCCGAGCTGAGACGCTGACGCCGGTAATAGCGAGACGATCGGAGCCCGGTGTTCGTTCGATCTGGAAGCTGTACGGAGGCGATCGAATGAGACGTATAATGCGAAGCCTACTTGCCGAGATTCTGCCCGGTTGGCCGCGGCGAAAGGCAGGAGTCTTGACGCCGAGGCATGATTCGGCCCTTGTGTCGACGGACACAAGATCTGATGTCCGGACCGCCAAAGCGCTCAAGCGACGCAGGGGATCACAAGGCTCTCGCAAATAGCGGTTCGCCGGCCCTTTCGACTGCCCGCCGGTTCGAAATCAGATTGCTCCTCCAGCAATCACGGTCCCATTCAAGCAAGGGCGCGTCGCCCTGCAGGGCGACGGGCCCTCTTGATGGGGATCGTGTCTCAGGAAGTGGTGTAGCCGACGGCGCTGGCGCCGCGCTCTTCCGCAGGAAGCCGGGCTGATCAGCGAGCCACGGCTGGCAGGGCTGATGAGCGGATCATCGCTCATCCGTCTGATGGTTTCCAGTGTCATGTAGCGGGCCCGCTGCACGGCCATTCATCACTCTGCTCGAGCAGGATTGCGCCGACGAGGCGGACGATGGCGTTTCGTTCGGGAAGATCCCGACCACGTCGGTTCGGCGCTTGATCTCGCCGTTGAGACGCGCGATCGGATTGGTCGAGTGCCGCTTGGCGCAATGCTCCTTGGGGAAGGTCATGTAGGCCACCACGTCAGGTTCGGCGTCGTCCGTGATGGCGGCGAGCTTAGGGACCTCTGGCCGGATCTGGTCGGCGACGGCGCGCCATTGGGTGACCGTCGTCGCGCCGCGTGACCCTGATCTTGCCGATCAGTCGCTGTTCCTCGGGAAGCGAAATTGGAACTGACGCAGCCTAAAGCGATGGGCACTTCCTAAAGGGACTCTTTACGCTCCTGCGCATTTATCGGCTTCGGTGATTTGGGGATGGCATGGGGGCTATCTCACGCGATCGCGGAGCAGAAACAGAAGCGCTTCGAACTGTTGGCTGCGCTGGGCGACCGGATTCGCGAAATCGAAGACCCTGCGGTGCTGGCCTATGCGGCCGCGGAACTGCGGAGCAGTTGCCATGGCGTGTGCATCGTAAACCGCGGTGCTGCTCGATGGGTAGCGTTGGACGAGAGCCAAAACCGGTCTGGCCAGTTTGCAAGCCCGTGTCACTCAGGGCATCGTGGAGTGCCGCCGCGATCGAAGCCTGGAACATCTAACGCTGTTCTGGGTTGGGCGCCCGTCGCGTGGGAGCAAACGTTTCATCGCCGAGAGCGCCGTAAGGAATTTCAATATCAATTTCGGTCCGCAACATCCGGCGGCGCACGGCGGAGCAAGACAAAGTTTGATGCCTGATCTTCTTCCGCTCAGTTTCGACAGCTTCTTCATGGCGGGGTTCGAGTGTTCTTCGCATCATCGGAAAGATGGCCTACGTCTGGACCTTGTCCGGGCCACTAGCCACGACATCCACGCTGAGGACGACTACCGTCGATGCTCGAAGTTGGGATTGAGAACCATTCGTGATGGACTGCGGTGGCATCTGATCGAAACGGCGCCGGGCGTCTACGATTGGTCGAATTGGAAGTCCATGCTGGATGCCGCGAGTGCCGCCGGCGTTCAGGTCATTTGGGATATCTTTCACTACGGCTCTCCCGATCACCTCGACCAGGGCAGCGAACAGATGATCCAGAGCTATGCTTCCTTCGCAGCCGAAGCGATCCGACTGCACCGAGCGGTGACCGGGAAAGCCGCGGTGGTCTGTCCCATCAACGAAATATCGTTCTTCGCATGGGCGGTCGAAGTCGGATATTTTCCGCCAGCCGGACCTAGAAAGAGGGGGTGGTTCAAGCGGCATCTGGTCAAGGCGGCCGTACAGGGTATCCGTGCAATGCGTGAAGCAGACCCCGAATGCCGTTTCGTGTGGGCAGAACCGCTCATCCACATCGCGCCGCGCGACCGCACTCGTCAGGAGGTCCGTCGTGCGGAGAGGGCCCGCCAAGGGCAGTTCGAAGCATATGACATGCTGATGGGCCGTATCGAGCCAGGGCTGGGAGGAGCCGAGGATCTGATCGATGTGATTGGCCTCAACTTCTATCCGCACAACCAATGGTACCTGCATGGGCCGACAATCCCGATGGGCCACCATGAATACCGGGCTCTATCAGAGATGCTTGTCGAGGTCGCCCGACGCTATGCCAAACCCCTATATATCGCAGAGACCGGCGCCGAAGGATCCGCAGGACCCGCATGGCTTCACTACGTATGCGATGAAGTTCGGACCGCGATCAGTCAAGGAGCTCCGGTCGAAGGAATCTGCCTCTATCCGATCGCGGCTTATCCTGGATGGGACAATTCTCGGCACGCCGAGGTTGGCCTTTTTTCCGTCATCCATGCGGATGGTTTACGCCGCGTTCGTCAACCGATGGCCGATGAACTCGGGAGGCAGCAGAAGCTATTCGCTGACATTTTTGACTCGCGCGACCTGGCGGTGCCGGACGACCGCAGTGGCGGCTAAGCGGGCGTCGCGATGGCCGTCTGCAAATCATCCGCAATCGGTACCGTCTTCTGAATGCGCGCGAAAGTGGCCAAGGCCTGTCCTACGACCTGATCCATATTGTAGTAGCGATACGTTGCCAAACGGCCGACGAACCACACGTCGGGGCAATTTGCAGAAAGCGCTTCATATTGTTTGTATAGCGCTTCGTTTTCCGAACGCGGCACCGGGTAATAGGGGTCGCCAATGTCTGTCGGATATTCGTAGGTGAGGCTCGTCCGGACATTCTTCTGGCCAGTCAAATGCTTGTACTCGGTGATGCGCGTATAGGCTTCCGTTTGGGGATAATTGACCACGGCCACCGGCTGAAACTGCTCGCAGTCGAGGGTGACATGCTCGAAGCGCAATGAACGATAAGGCAGACGGCCAAGCTTCCAGTCAAAGAATTCATCGATCGGTCCGGTGTAGATCAGCCGCCGGAAGGGAATTCGCTCTCGGACCTCGCGATAATCGGTCTGCAACATGATCTTGATGTTGGGATTGTCCAACATCCGTTCGAACATGCGCGTGTAGCCGGCCGCCGGCATCTGCTGGAAGCTATCGCCGAAATAGCGATCGTCGCGGTTCGTTCTGGTCGGAACGCGGGCCGTCACGGCCTTGCTCAACTGGCTGGGATCGACCCCCCACTGCTTCCTGGTGTAGCCGCGGAAGAATTTCTCATAGAGTTCTCTGCCCACGGTGCTGACAACCACATCCTCGGCAGTATTGACTTCGTCAATGGTTTCACGACGCGACGCGAAAAAGTCTTCCAGCTCTGCCGAGCTCAGCTGCAGACCGTAAAGGCGGTTGATCGTGTCGAGATTGATCGGAATCGGCAAAAGCTTGCCGTCGACGAAAGCGAGGACACGGTGCTCGTAAGGCCGCCATGCGGTGAAGTACGACAGATAGTCGACGATCGACTGGGCGTTGGTGTGGAATATATGCGGTCCGTAACGATGAATGAGGATGCCCGCTTCGTTATAGCAATCATACGCGTTGCCGCCGATGTGGCTGCGGCGGTCGATGAGGAGAACGCTTTCGCCCCTTTGCGAGGCGATCCGTTCCGCGAGAACACTGCCGGCAAAGCCCGCTCCGACGATCAGCCAGTCGAACATGTCATGCGCTCCTGCGGAAGGGCACGACCTTCTTGCTTGCACCGGCCTGCTTGATGTGGGCGGCCATGGCCTCCCATGTTCGCTGCCAGGACATGTTGGCGAGATAGGCATCGACCGCTGGCAGCCGCGCGTCGCGCGGCTGCGCCAGCAGTGCGCGCAGCTTGGGCTCGATATCTTCGGCGTCCGCAATATCGACGAGGCCCGCGGCGCCGTAGCTCCGCACGACATCGACGATTGCAGTCGAGATCACGGGCAGACCCGCGGCGAGGAACTCGGGAGTTTTCGTCGGACTGATGAAGCGCGTGGCTTCGTTGAGCGCGAACGGCATCCAGCCCACTTCCCAATGCCGGAGGTACTCGGGCAGATCCGTGTAGGCTTTGTTGCCGAGCCAATGCAGGTTTTCGGCTCTCGGCAGGCGGTCAGGATCGATCTTCACAACCGGACCGAGCATCACGAAGTGCACGTCCGGCATCGTCCTTGAAGCCTGCGCCACGAGACCCATGTCGAGGCGTTCGTCGATGACGCCGAAGAAGCCTACCCGAGGGTGTGGGATGGCCAGTTGATCCGCTGGTTCCTCGCCTGGCGTCCTCGCCTTGTGAAAGTGGCTGACGTTGATGCTGCTGGGGAAGGGATAGATTGCCCGATGCTGGCAGCGCTTCGCTTCGAACAGGCTTAGGCCGCCAGTGAACACGACATCGGCGCGCTCGAAGAGCGCCCGTTCCATCAGCGCAAGTTGGGCCGGCGCATTCTTGAATGCCGAAAGCTCGTCCATACAGTCATAGACGCATACGTCGAAGTTGACATGCGCGCTGAACCGCAAGGCCATCGGGGTATAATACCAGGCGGTCAACTGAGCGTGCGGCGTCGACGCGATGATCCGGTCAAGATATCTGCGCTGGATCGCGTCCGCCCTGGCGGGGCTGGTGCCGATCGGCAGCAAGGGGGTCGCGATCCGGACGCCCGGCGCCACGTCGCAAAACCGAATGGACGAATGTGAGCATTCTTCGAAGATCGGTTCCTCGAAGTAGATGATCTGATGCTCTTGCGAGGCAAGGGTGAGAATGTGCTGTGGGCGTTGATAAACGAAATTCCATCGCAAATGGGAAAAGCATATCAGTAAATCTTGTCCTTTTCTGGTTCTGGTGGTGGCCGGTATTCTTATCGCCGCATCCATGTAAGCTTTTCCCTGATGACATTGCCGTTGAGACTGCGAATAAAATTTGTTGTTCGCGAGCTGCAAAAATCGTTTGCAGCCATGTGTCTAACTGTCCGCCGAATAACTTGTTCCAGCCGCGGACCGCGGGATATATGCAAGCCGGCGCATTGCATCAGACGGTGCGGTGATCGTTTGCAAGCAGCTTCCTGGGGACGGCCGCTCGGATGCCGCATTTCCGTTGAATGAGCAGCTAAAATATTCGACGGCTTGAATTGATTCGTCGGACCGAAGCGCCAGGGGCGTTACGGCCGGCAATCGCTGGGGCAGAAAATGAAGATCGATTTTGAGACGAATGTGTTCCCGTTGTTCCACCCTCAGGTGGTGGACGATCTGAAGGACCCGTGCCCGGTTTATGATGGCCGGCTCTGGCATGTGTTCGGGTCGAGCGGCACGGTAACCAGCGAGAGCTGGAAGATCCTTCACGCCACCGCGCCCGAACTGCAGGGACCCTGGACCGAGCACGCGCCGATCGAACTGCCTATCACGGGTTCGGGCGTTGCGGCGCCGGGTGTCGTGCACGAAGACGGCGTCTTCCATATGTTCATCCAAACGGAGTTCATGAAATCAGGCGGCCGTTGCGAACACGCGGTCTCCAACGACGGGTTCAACTGGGTGGTGCTCAACCCGGCAATCCTGTCCTTGCCGGGAACGGATGAAGACGGCATCTATGATCCGCATCCGGCTCTCGTCGGCGGCAAACGCTACATGGTTTATTCCGGCATGCCGAAATTCACCCGCGTCCCGCAGCCGGATATTTATCTGGCGCGAAGCCAGTCCGATTCATGGTTCGGGCCTTGGAAGCGCTTGGGCAAAATCCTGGATCACAACGACATCCCTCACCACAACACACGGGAAGACCCCGACTACGAATGGGGGATTGAAGGCGCCCAATTGGTGGAGCTTCCGGATGGTCGCGTGCTCCTCAACGCCACCTGCTTCCTTCCGCACGGACCGAGGGGTAGCCGGCAGCGGGTGTTTTTCGCCATCGCAGACGCCGTTACCGGACCTTACGTCTCGATAGGTCCTGTGCTTGATCCGGACGGACCTGGAGAAAACGGCCACTCGACGGTGATGATCGACGGCGAGCGACTGACCCTCTTCTACCAGAGTCGCGTTGCGGCGACGAACCATCGCTGGCGCTATGGGTTGGCGAGCTTCGACGTGTCCCTGCTCTCGAAAGTGGCCTGACCGGCTCTCACAAGCTCGCGGGCCTATTGCGAGGTTTCGTTCCGTTTGGCCTCACGGGCGCCCCCGCGGTAACATTGCCGTCGGGAACAATGTCTCTTTGGCATAGTTCGGTCGCGTTCGTGCGGAGAGCGGCCAGGCATGTGTTGACAGCAAACAACCGGAAATTCGCGGCCCAAGTCCCGACGGCGGATCGGGCAAGTTTTCATTCCTTGCACGACCCTGTCGGCAAGCGGGCTGGACCCACAAGCTGATGCGAGGACGTCGTGCGCCGCCGTATGAATGTTTTCAATTTCGAACGTGACAGCGCTGAAAGCGAAGTGCGCGATCCAAATCGGATTTCGACAAGCGATGCAGATCAGCTCGGTTATTTCGCCGCGGTAAATGGGATCACAGAGGAACAGGCACGGGAACTGATCCAAAACCACGGAGGCAATCTTGCCGTGCTCGTCAAGGAAGCTCGGAAGCTGCGAGAACCCAAATGACTAAACCTGATGGAATTTACCCCGGCTCGCAAGAAGCTTCGCGCGCAGCGGTATGCATGGACCGGCTTCTGCGGCGGAGGCCCGGCCGATGTCCAGGACATGGAGGTCGGCTGTTCACCTGTCATGCCATCAATGCGAGACCTCAGGTCGGGCGTTGGTGCGGCGTTATGGAGAAGGCGATACCAGTCACAAGAGTTTCGAAGGGCCCGTTCACGCCTCATGAGGCGAGGTTTTTTGACCCTCGTGCTCGAATCTGGTGGGACGGCCAACGAAGGCGAACCCCAGAGAGAGGCGCGCTCATCGCGACTGGTCGCCAATGCATGACTGGCATGTCAGACGAGCGGGAGTTAAGGGAGCTCTCGCATAAGCCGCTTGGTAGGTAAAATTGCGTCGATCCGGGAAGAGCAACAGCTGTGCAGGACGTGATTGGCGCGTTAGCGTGCAAGGTGTCGATGCTGCCGTTGAGACGACTGCCGATCCAGTGGCGGGCAATCATCCTCTCTTGGGTCGGCAATGACCAGCGATCCTCTTATCCCGCTCGCGAAATCCATTCGAGAGCGCGACGCGGTGCTGTTTGTTGGGGCAGGCGTCTCGATGAGCGTCGGCCTGCCCTCCTGGGAGAAGCTGATCGAGCGAATGGCGGATGAACTCGGCTTGGAAGTGGACCTTAGCAGGCAGCGCGGCCGCTTCCAGACTCTGGCCGAGTATTACCGCATCGAGCATGGCAGCATCGGACCACTACGCAGTTGGATGGACCGGCACTGGACCGTCAGCCGCGATAAGATCGAACAGTCCGAATTGCACCGTCTCATCGTCGCGCTGAACTTCCCGGTGATCTACACGACGAACTATGATCGAAACCTTGAAGTTGCCTTTGAGATACATGGCGTCGAATATGTGAAGGTGGCCAATGCGAGGGATGTTTCGAAGGCTCGCAGGGACGTCCCCTACATCGTGAAGTTCCACGGCGACTTCGATGACGATTCTTCCTTAGTCCTCACGGAAACCGATTATCTTGATCGACTGTCATTCGACTCGCCGCTCGACGTGAGGTTCCGTTCGGACGCATTGGGCAGTACGGTTCTGTTTATTGGCTATAGCCTTTCCGACCTGAACATCCGGCTGCTTCTGCATCGGCTCTGGCAGACTTGGAGCCGGTCGGGCTACGAGGCGGATCGGCCCCCCTCGTTTATCTTCATGGCACATCGTGATCCTGTCGAGGAAGCTGTGCTGGCGCGTTGGGGCATCACGGCGGTGACGGGCGAGGATCAAGATCCTGAGACGGGATTGGTCAATTTCCTTTCTCGCCTCGCTGACCTTGTATACGCCAACGGAACTAGTCGGGCCGGGTCTGCCGTCCGGAGGCGACCTGCGGCCGGGCCTACCTCAACCGAGTGATAGCGCCCCGGCCCGACGGGCTGGAACACCTTGTAGTTCGCAAGTTGGGGTGCTGGTTCAGCGTACGCTGGCTACGTAATGGGCTGCGGTCGGTGTAGGCTTCCGGATGGAGTTCACATGATCCCAAGCAACATGCTTGCCCGCCGAGAGGCGCCCGGCCTTGTCGACAGAATCCCAAGACTGCTCGCCGGACGGCACGAAATGCCGCTGCAGCAGCTATGTGCACCTCAGCACGGGGGGGCACAGTCGAGGAACTGACGTGCCTCGATTCCCAAGGACCGCTCCCTCAATTATTTGCGTACTTGCGGCCTTAGCTGGCAAAGCATTAAAGGGGTCCGCCCTGCCTTTACCGGAGGACAGCGCCCCGATTCGACATGCACGTCCACGACGAACCCGCTGGGGAGCGGGTTTATCTCTTTGGTGCTTTGTCCTTTGAGATCGTCGAGGGACTTTCGAAAATAGACCGGCTGCACTCTGCGGTTCGAGGTAACGAGAGGTGCGGGAGCCGACTGCGCGTCTCTGCTCTTGAAGCCTGGTGCCACTCTACGGCAGTCCTGATAGGCAGATGAACTTGAACTTGGTCAGCTGGTAGGCTCACTCGCTGCCTACTTTTTCTTGCGAGCGGCGGCCTCGGCCCGCACAGGCGCCTCGTTGATATTGGCCGCGCCGCCCATGTCGCCATTCTTGGTTCGCCCGGCCCCCGGCCCGGCGCCTATATCCGCGCCTGTGGTCGGATCGGAGGAGGGATCCGAGAGCGTCCGCTCTCCCATTTTTGCAACCACTTTCATGTCTTTGGCCGCCAGCTTGACGGTTGCTGTCCCATCGCCATCGTCCGCCGGCATGACTTGCTCAAGATCGTCCACGCGGTCCCATTCGTCTCCCGAATTCCATGGCCCATTCGTGTCCCCTTCACCCTGCGACGTGTTGACGTACATGCTCGCATATTTCTCAATGCCGGGGAGCTTGCCCGTCGGGAAGTTGTTCTCGATCGCGTAGAGCGCTTTCTCGAAGGATTTTTGATGCGCGATTTCGCGCGTCATGAGGAATCCGAGGGCGTCCTTGACCCCGGGATCTTCGGTGATGTTGATCAGTCGCTCATAGACGATCTTGGCACGCGCCTCGGCGGCAATGTTAGACCGCAGATCGACGGTAGGCTCGCCGCGGGAATCGACATAGGCGGCAGTCCACGGGACTCCAGCCGAGTCGCACAACGCAGGTGCGCCGCCAAACAAGATGGACTCTTTGGTCGTCGTGCCGCTTGCGCCGACCATCAAGTACAGTTCGGCTTCTTTCATCTGCCCCTCGGCCAGCTGCGCCTTCAGGCCTTTGTTGAGCATCGTGACGATCGAGCCGACGACCTCGAGATGGCTGAGCTCCTCGGTCGCTATGTCGAGCAACATGTCCTTGCGGCCGACATCGTCTTCGCCCACCCCTTGGGTGAAATAGCGCATTGCGGCGGCAAGCTCGCCATCGGCGCCGCCGAACTGCTCCATGATCATGCACGCCAGCCTCGGATTCGGCTCGGAAACACGAACGGTGTATTGCAGTCGTTTATTGTGCATGAACATGAGGCTTCCTCCAAGGGTTGGCGTTCCGTAACCTCCCAACACCTGGAATGTTCCTGCGTACAAGACAGAATGACTTAAAACGTGCGTTTTCTGAATCCGCCGAGCCGCGTCGACGTCGCGTGCTCACCCGGATCCGTCTTTGCCAAGAAAAATTGCTGCAAGCTAACCTATGCAATGCTTGAGCGGGAGGGACCGAGACGTTCAGAGCGCGTTGAGACGCCGACGTGTCAGTCGGGCCTGAAGGAGGACTACCACCAGGAGGAACAGTCCCCGGATCACTGATTGCCAGTAGGCCGAAAGCGAGATCCATCCCATCCCGTTCTCGAAATTCAGAACATTGAACAGGATGCCGAGCAGGAGCACGCCGGCGAGCGTGGTCACAACCGAACCGGAGCCGCCAGTGAGTAGCGTCCCGCCTACCACAACGGCTGCGATGGCGAACAATTCCCAACCCACTCCTTCAATGGGCTGTCCCGCCCCAAACTGCGATGCGAGGATAACGCCGGCGAGTCCTGCCAATCCCCCGCTCGCGACATAGACCAAAAACTTCACGCGATCGGTCCGCAGGCCCATGAGACGCGAAGCATCCTCGCCGCCGCCAATTGCCAGCACCGCCCGTCCGGTGCCGGTGTAATTCAGGACAAGGGAACCGATGAGATATGCCACGACGGCGATAGCCGCCGGGATCGGAAACGTCCAGAAATTGCCTTGGCCGATGGCAGTGAAGCCCGATTCATAGGAGACCGAAACGGTTTGGTTACCCGCAAGCAGGAGGGCCGAGCCACTGGCGGCCTGCATAGTGGCGAGAGTGGCTATGAACGGCATCAGATTGGCGCGTGTGACAAGGGTCGCATTGATGAGCCCGGCGGCCAGCCCAGCGCCTATACCGGCCGCGAGACCAGGAACGATTCCATAAGGACTTGCCAACGCCGAAGCCACGCTGCCCAAGGCAGCGACGGAGCCCACGGAAAGATCGATTCCCCCTGTCATGATGACGAAGCACATACCAAGCGCCACCAACGCGAACATGGAATTGTAACGCAGGAGAGTCATCACGTTGTAGAAGCTGAGGAACCGATCATAACGCAGGAAACCGAATAGAATGAGCGCAGCCAGGGCGATCAATACGCCGTAGGTGCCAATAATGCGGACGAGGCGGGCACGATTCATAGGGCTACCCGCGATGCTGCTGCTGCAGCCACACAGCGAGCGCGATGATCCCCGCCTTGACCACAAGGGCAGCGGCGTCAGGCACCCCGTTTGCAAGAAGGGTGTAGCGCACCAATTGAATGGTAAGCGCGCCAAGCAGGCTACCGATGATGGTGGCCTTGCCGCCGCTGAGCAGAGTTCCGCCCACTGCAACGGCCGCGATGGCATCAAGCTCCATACCAAGGCCAACCAGGTTCGCGTCGCTGGAGGAGTTGATTGCAATCACGATTAGCCCGGCCAGCCCGGCGCAAAGGCCGCTGATGCCATAGACAGCAAGCTTGATCTTGGAGACTGCAATACCAGCGAGTTCGGAAGCCTTTTCATTACCGCCGACCGCCAATATGCATCGCCCGAACAGCGTTTTTTTCAATGCCCATGCAGCTGCCGCGACAATGACAGCCATGATGATGACTTGGGCCGGGATGTCCAAGGGTCGGGCAAGGCCAATCCATTGAAATTCCGGTACGCGGAAGGTCTGCAGGTTCCCGTTCGTCATCACCTGAGCGATGCCGCGGCCCGCGATGAACAGAACCAGTGTCGCAACAATGGGCTGGACTCGGAAGCGGGCGACCAACCAGCCATTGAAGAGTCCCAACAGCCCGGCCACCAGTACTGAGACGATCATCGCGGCCGCCACGCCCAGGTAGATGCTTCCGATCGGAAGGATCTTCCCCATGAAGATCATCGGCGCCAGCGCACCCGAAATAGCCATTAGCGATCCGACGGAGAGATCGATGCCGCCCGTGGCTATGACGAGCGTCATTCCGACGGCTACGATGACGATGGTGCAGACCTGAGTGAGGTTGACGTTCAGCGTCTGCATTGTCGCGAAATTGCGTGTGAAGGCGAGGTTGAACGCAACCAGCAAGACAAGTGCGATCACGGTCCCGTAGCGTGACAGGAAGTCGAAGAGATCGAAGGTGCGCGCGACTGCATCCCGATCCGCATATGACCTCGGCAGCTCGGTCACGTCGTGACCTCCGAGGAAGCGCTCGTCCCGTGCGCCATCGCGGTCAGCACTTTTTCTTCGTTAGCGGCTTCAGCTTCCAACTCGGTCACGCTGACACCATCGCGCAGAACGAATATGCGATCCGCACCTTCGATCACTTCCTCCAGCTCTGACGAGATCATGAGCACACCGAGGCCCTGATCTGCAAGTCTCCGGATCAGACGCTGGATCTCGCCCTTGGCACCCACATCTATTCCCCTTGTCGGCTCGTCGAGTATGAGTAGCTTCGGATTCATCGCCAGCCAGCGGGCAAGCAGCACTTTCTGCTGGTTCCCACCCGAAAGCTCTCGCACCTTCTGATTGGGCCCGGAACATTTTATGCCGAGCTCGCGGATGAACCGCTCGACGATTTCGCGCTGGCGCGAGTCGTCCAGCACGCCGTTGCGGCTGATTTTCGGAAGCAACGCAAGGGTGAGGTTTTCTGCCACCGTCATCTCCGGCACGATACCTTCGCCCTTGCGGTCCTCGGTGCAGAAGCCTATGCCGGCGGCGATCGCGTCGGCGGGACGGTCGGGGTGGTACGCGGCACCTTCCATCGTCATCTGGCCGGCGCTTGGGCGATCGGCGCCGAACACGAGCCGTGCGGTTTCGGTGCGACCCGCGCCGAGGAGGCCGGCAAAGCCCGCGATCTCGCCGCGCCGGAGATCGAAGCTCACATTGCGGACAGCCTGCCCGGCCCCAAGCCCGCGGGCCGAAAACATCACATCCCCGATTCTAGAGCGGTCGCGCTCGCCGAAGGCTGTGGCGTGACCCTCGACAGCCGCGACATCGCGGCCGAGCATAGCTGCGACAAGTTCCAGTTTGCCGATTTCTTTCATTGCGGCGCTGCGCACGGTGCGGCCGTCGCGCATGATCGTGACCTGGTCGCAGACCTCATACAACTCGTCGAGCTTGTGGCTTACAAAAATGACGGACACCCCTTCAGCCTTCAACTGATGAATGACGCTGAACAGCACTCCCACCTCGCGTTCGTCGAGGGACGAGGTCGGCTCGTCCATAATGACAAGGCGAGCGGAGAACCCTATAGCCCGGGCGATCGCCACCATCTGCTGTGTTGCAGTGTTGAACTCGCCAAGCGGACGGCGAACATCGATGCCAATTGCGAAGCGGCTCAGCAGGCGCTCGGCTTCCGCGTGCATGGCATTCCAGTCGAGCAGGCCGTAACGGCGCTGTTCCCGGCCCAGGCAAATGTTCTCCGTCACTGACCGTAGCGGGACCAGATTGATCTCCTGATAAATCGTGCTGATGCCGTTGACTTGTGCCTGGTGGGGCGAGTGGACCTCGAAGGGCTCGCCTTCGAACAGCACTTGCCCGGCATCCTTGCGGTGATATCCGGTCAAGACCTTGATCAGCGTCGATTTGCCCGCGCCGTTCTGGCCTATCAGGGCATGGACCTCGCCTGAGCGCACGGAAAGCGACGCGTCCGCCAGCGCCGGTATGCCGGCGAAACGCTTTTGGATGTCGCGCATCTCGAGAAGCAGGGGGAAAGGTCCGTCGGGCGGCCGCGTCATCGGCAAAGCTCCGAAAAAGCCTCCCCGCCGAGGCGGGGAGGCGCCTTTAACCAGATAAATCAGAACGCCGTACTGATCTTATCCTTTGCGTTCGTGCCGTCGTAGAAGTCGTCGTCGTTCTTGATGAAGGGCGGGATTTGCTTGCCCGCGGCATAGTCAGCCATCGTCGCGAAAGCCTTCGGACCGAAAAGCGGGCTGCAGCCGCAGATGGCGCCGATCTTGCCGTCGACGATTGCTTGCACGCCGTCCTTTTCGCCGTCGATCGAGACGATCAGCACATCTTTTCCGGGCGTCTTGCCGGCGGCCTCGAGAGCTGCGATCGCGCCGAGCGCCATCTCGTCATTATGGGCATAGATGATATCGGCTTCGGGATGCGCCTGCAGTAACGTCTCCGCCACCTGGCGGCCCTTGTCGCGAGCGAAGTCGCCCGACTGTGAAGCGACGATCTTGAATTCCGAATGCTTGGCGATGATGTCGTCAAATCCCTTCTTGCGGTCGTTGGCTGGCGAGGAACCGGTGGTGCCTTCCAGCTCGATGATCTTCGATTTTCCATTGGCGTTCTTCACCACCCATTCGGCGATGCGATTACCCTCGTTGATGAAGTCGGAACCAATGAAGGTGACGTAATCCTGCCCAGGCTTGGCCATGGTGTGATCCACGTCGCGGTCAATGAGAAAGACCGGGATGCCGGCATCACGCGCGGCCAGGATGACCGGCACCAACGGCTTGTCCTCGCGGGGAGGCAGGAAAATCGCGTCGACGCCCTGTGCGATCATGGAGTTTACGTCGGAGGCCTGCTTGGCCGAGGATCCGGCGGCATCAGTATAGACGAGCTGATGGCCGAGCTTTGCCGCCTCGTCCTGCATGCTTTTCGTTTCAGCCAGCCGCCATGGATTATTGCTCTCGGTTTGGGCAAAGCCGACCTTGTACTTGTCTTTCTTGGCAAGCGGCGGGAGGGCGGCGAAGGCGCGTGAGGCGAGGGTAAGAGCGGCCACGCCGACGGCGGAGCCTACCAACAATTTCCGACGGGTAATGATCATGCTTTCCTCCTTGGTTGTCGCGTTTTGACGACGTTGAATATTCCTCGCGTATAGCGGGCTAGGTCAGCTCACTTGCAGACTCCGCCCTCGATTGAGTCACTGCGCCCGCTTCCAAAATGAAGTCGGCGCAGCGGTCGCCCAGCATCATAGCGGGTGCAGCGGTGTTGCCGGCGTTGATGTTAGGGCACACCGACATGTCGGCAACGCGCAGGTTCTCTATCCCGCGCACCCGCATGGCCGCGTCCAGAACGGCCATTCGATCGCTGTCCGGACCCATGCGGCAGGTGCCGGCCGGATGGTAATTCGTTTTGACGAAGCGCTTGCAGTGCCTTTCGAGCGCCGCGTCGCTGAGGTCGTCTTCCCGGGGGACGGCTACAGCCTTGATGCGGTCCGCCAGCGGCTTCGCGTGGAATGCCTTCAGGAAATAGCGCTGGCCGGCAATCATCTGCTTCATGTCGTCTTGATGTTTGAGCAGGTGCGGAGAGACGACGGGCATGTCGTTCGGATCTGCCGAACGTAGCTTCACGAAGCCACGGGACTTCGGCTTGACGACCACGGTCGTCACAGTGAGGCCGTAGGTATTCTCGACCAGGGTCAGGATATCGCGGTCCAGGTACACATGTGGCACGCAAAACGCCTGGATCGTCGGCTCGTCATTAGGATCGGTCGGATTGACAAAAGCCCCAGCCTCGACCCCCGCGGACAGGATCGTACCGGCGCCGAACAGCTTGAAATGCAAGCCGTTCTTGATCATCCGCCAACCCTGGCCTTGCTTAAAGTAGCCGTAAGGCCCGTTTGCCGTGGCAATGATCGGCACTTCCGGATGGTCGATCAGATTCTGGCCTACGCCCGGGAGGTCGACGACGCAGGCAATGTCATGTCTGGAAAGTTCCTCGGCCGGGCCAATACCTGACAGCATAAGGAGTTTCGGCGACACCAGCGCGCCCGACGAGACGATCACGTCGCCGTCCGCATAGGCCTCGTGCTCGGTTCCCGATTGGTCAGTGTAGATTACACCCTTGGCGCGCTCGTTCTGGATCAGCAGCTGCCTCGCGGCAGAATTCAGCCTCAGCGTCAGCCTGGGATCCTTAGCCAATGGCTCGATAAACGCATAGGCAGCGCTGCTGCGCTTCCCGCGCCGGTTCATGAACTGATAGAAGCCCACTCCGCGTTGCGACGGCCCGTTGAAGTCATGATTGTAGGGCAGTCCAAGCCGTTGGACCGCCTGTACAAACCAACGCGAAACGTCGTCAATGTGACCGGGGTCGGAGACAAGCAAGGGTCCTTCGCTGCCATGTAAGTCGCCGCCGAGGCGGTCGTTGCCTTCCATGCCCGTGAAGTAGGGCAGCACCGCCTGCCAGTTCCAGCGGATGCCGGCATTGTTGCCGCGCAGCAACTCATCCCATTCGTCATAGTCCGAGGCACGGCCGCGCATATAGACCTGGGCGTTGACCGAGGTGCCGCCGCCCAGCACGTTGCCTTGCGAGATTTCGTGTTGGCGTCCATCCAGATGCTGCTGCGGCTCGGTGCGGTAATAGCGCATGAACTTCGAGCCATTGATCATCTTGAAGATGCCCGGCGGCATATCGAGCAGCGGGTGGTGGTGCGAATGCCCAGCTTCGAGAAGCAGGACCCGCCGTCCTGCCTTCACCAGCCGCGCCGCGACCACGCAGCCCGCTGCTCCGCCGCCCACCACAATATGATCGTAAGTCTGCGTCATTCTCGCCGGTCCTCCCTCCGGCCCTCACGGTATTTCAAATGTGCCACGGACATACTCCCAGGCCGCGGAAAGATGATTGAGCAGCGCCCGCTCTGCGCCATCTGGATCTCGCTCGATGATCGCCATGCAGATTTCGCGGTGGCTCAGGAAATTGATCCGGTTGCGCTCGGGCGATCGGGGCATGCGCATCCAATGCGGCGACAGCCACGCGGTGAAGGCCTTGTGCACGGCGGGCATCACCGGGTTGCGCGTGATCTGGTAGAGCACGGCGTGGAATCCTACGTCGGTGGCATAGAATTTTTCCGAATCCGGTATCGCCGCCTCGTTCATTTCGAGCGCTGATCTGAGCGTGGCTACGTCGTCCTTGCGCGCATGGATGGCGGCGTTGCGCGCAAGAGCGGCTTCAAGAAAGACCCGGGTGTCGTAGAGGTTCTTCACTCCCGCCTGGGCGCTCAGCAGGTGGCCGACAACACCTTCCAAAGCGCCGAGCGCCGCGTCCAGCCCCGGCCGGCGCACCACCGGGCGAAAGCGCGGACGCGCTTCGACAAGACCGCGGCTTGCCAGGCGGGCGACTGCTTCACGCACCACGCCGCGGCCGACGCCGTACTCGGCCATCAATTCGCGCTCAGCCGGCAGGAAACTGCCGTCGCCGAGCTTGCCGGAGGCGATATCCGCTTCGATTCCAATCACCATGGCGTCCGCGGCGCGAGCAGCTCCGCTCGTGGCCCGCGTTCCAAGATGCTGTGGTGTACTTAACAAGCCGTCCTCCACTTCACGGTCATTAATGCGCAGATCGGACCAAAGCACAAGGTCCGGCGAGTTATCATCGGACCAAAAGCGCGATGGATCAGCGATCTGGTTGCGGTCAGCCCGATAGAGTGCAATTATGGTATGACGAAAATAGGTCAGGCGGCGAGAGCCTTGCAATGGGCGATACAGAAATCACGGACGTTGAGGTTCGGCTTTTCCGAGTGCCGCTGCGTGAAGTAATGACCGACGCGAAGCATGGCGCTCACACGCATTTCGAGCTGGTGACAGCGACCCTGAGGCTGGCGGACGGCAGCGAAGGGACTGGATACACCTACACTGGCGGTAAAGGTGGGCATGCGATCGGAGCCATGATCGTGCACGACCTGGCGCCGTTCCTGAAAGGACGGGACGCGACTGACATCGGGGCGCTCTATGCAGGGATGCTATGGCACATCCATTATGTCGGACGCGGCGGCATCGCGTCGTTTGCGATTTCTGCGCTTGACATAGCGCTCTGGGATCTGAAGGGCCGGCGCATCGGGCGGTCACTCTGGGAAATGGCCGGCGGTGCCGGCAAAACAGCCAAGGCATATCGCGGCGGCATCGACCTGAACTTCTCGCTCGATCAGTTGCAGGCCAGCATCGACTCCTATCTCGCCGCCGGGTTCAATGCTGTGAAGATCAAGGTCGGCAAAGACGACCTCGCGGAGGATGTCGCCCGAGTTAAGGCCATCCGCGAGCGCATCGGGCCGCACACCCCCTTCATGGTGGACGCCAATTACGCGCTCGACGTTGATCGGGCGATCGAAGCGGCGAAAGCATTCGCGCCTTACGAGCTGCTGTGGTTCGAGGAGCCCATCATACCTGACGATTACCAGGGCTACGCTGCCATTGCCGAGGCGACGGGCATGCCGCTGGCCATGGGCGAGAACCTGCATGTGATCGAGGAGTTCGAGCATGCCTTCGCCTGGTCGAAGCTATCCTACATCCAACCAGACGCGTCGAATTGTGGCGGCATCACAGGCTGGTTGCGGGTCGCCGAGCTTGCGCGCAAGGCTGGAATTCCGGTGTGCAGCCACGGCATGCAGGAACTGCATGTGAGTTTGGTCGCAGGCCAACCAAACGCTGGTTGGGTGGAGGCGCACAGTTTCGACATCGATCTGTACACCACTCGTCCGCTCAGGTTGCAGGATGGGCTGGCAGTCGCCCCAGACGAGCCAGGCATTGGGGTCAGCTTTGACTGGCAGAAGCTGGATGGCTTTGAGGAGAGGGTCTAAGCCAAGATCGGTAACGGACCGAACATGGCCGGAAAGAGCCAGCTTGCCGAGCGGACCAGCCCCAGTCGCTTTGGAGCGTCGAGAGGCTATCGCGCTGGAAAAGGGAGCGTGCCGCGAATAAGCAGCACCCGCCGAACGGCGAGTGGCTGGTCTACGGCGGCCGACCAAGTGACTGCCGGCAGAAGCGAATGACATATCGCTGATTGGGCTGTCGCAGGCGGAAGCGGAGCACCTCGCCAATGAGGCAAATGTCCGACTGCTACTATCGCGCAAGGTATCAACTTTTTTGCGAGACATCGTCCCTCAGCCCATTGCGATCACTCAAATTTAAATGCGCTAGCATCCGAAGTGCTCACAATGGCTGAATGCCACGGTACGTTTTCGAAGTTACGAGAAACGGGCAGCGATTTGCCGATGCGTGGGTTGAACTGGACAGCCTGCGCGACATGCGACGAGAAGCGCTTAAGGCGCTGCACGACATCGCCGTCGACGAAATGGCTGAGAGCGACATCGATGAGACCCTGGCGATCTCGGTCCATGATGAAACCGGCAGGGCGATATATTCAGCAACTCTCACGATCTCACAATCGTTGCCGCTCTTGCACCTATTTGGCCGGTGAGAGGCGTCGCAGAAGGTTGCGTCGAAGTGGGTCCGCCGCCGCCGACGTTTTTGGGTGCATCTATCAAAAGATATTGCCCAAGGCGCTTAATTCACCAAATCGGCAAGATGTGCCTTAGCGATGTTGAAATGACAGAACTATCGCATCTGTCATGGAGGTGCGAAAATATTCATTTGCGGCTGGTGGGATGCGTCAGCAGGCACCTCTTGCCCTGCAGGAACCCGGAGACAGGGCGTCCCGGCAGGACGGTAGATTGACCGCTGCGACGGAGGGGTGCGCCACGGACAACGCCCAGCGACGGCCGGGTAATGCGCTGGGCAAAGTAGTAGCTCAAGCGAGCTTCGCGCGGATTGGCGAGAGCCGAAGCCCCAGCACATGCTGCGGATCAACTTGGCGTCCCCCGCTCGCCCGCCTCTTCGATTTTGTCCAGAACAGCTTCGGGTGCCACGTCGCGCTTGAGTTCCTTCAGCTCTTGGTCACCTTTGGTATCCACGTCCAGGCGCTTGGCAATCTCTTCGACCAGTTTGATGAGCTTGGTCGTCTCATGTTCATTCAGCAAACTGACCTGCAGATCGAGGTCTGCCCTGGCGTCGTCCTCGGCCGCCATGCGGTTCTGGTTGATCAGAACAAACGTCGACAGAAAGATCGCTTCGACCGAGGCGAACATGGCCAGGATGACCAGCGATGGATCAAACGGCTTTATGAAGGTTATGACGCCGAGATTGAGTGCGATCCACGCCCCAAAGATGAGAAGGTGGATATACACGAACATCATGCTGCCGACGAAACTGCTGATCGCTGCGGCCATGCGTTGCTCCAAGGATGCAGCCTCGGCGTCGCGTTTCCGTCTCGCGACCAGCGCCTCTATGTTCCGCGCCAGGGCAGGGCTGAGGCCTTCTGCCGCCGGGGTGGTTGGCGTGACGTAGCCCTTGCTGTCGGGGGCGGCCGTGGGACCCATTCTTGTCTCTCCCATCTAGGCTGCCTAACTCCCTGTTCGACAATTCGCTCCATTTTGCTCGGCTTCGAACGAGCGGGTCCACGTCCTGTCTGCAATGCTGCCGCCGCATTGGCGAGCCTGCGGACCACCGCTCGTCATTCCCCGGGGGTGAGTTGGATGCCCGTATATTTGCAACCAGCGCCCCCCGTTGGCCGTCATCAACTCCGATGGCCGACGGAGGTTCCAAGCGCTAGATAAGGAGAGGATATCCGACAACGGCGCTAGCGTCATCTCCAGGAAAAGGGATGGTCAAGCGGACCTTTTGCGCGGATGACGGCTGCGGCCAAATTGCTTTAAAGCTGCGGCGAAGGCGTGCCCTGCCTGGTCGCATTTTTCGCGAGAAGGACCGTTGCTTTCGATGACGACGATGGCCTGCCTTACCGTCAACCCGTGCTTTTCTGCGAATTCGGCCGGGTCATACGCCTGGTTCCACTGATGTCCGGTTCGGTTCACACTCTGCATGAAAGCTCCCACTTGTGGTTGGCAGCACTGCAACGTGCGGAGGTCCGTAAGGTTTCAGTTCATGTGACTGACCATCGCAATTCAGGCCGAGAGCAGTGCAGGTCGGCTTCCCTTGCCGTTGCGCGCGTGAACGGCAGTTGGCAAGTAATTTGATTTGAAAGATCTATCGGATCTCGCGGCTTAAATCAGCGTGATCGGCATATGGCGAACAATCACCTTCTCCTGCCGGAAACGCCGCTCCAGCGCCGTACGGCGATCACGCCACTCACGTAGGTCGATCTCCTTGGCCATGACTTCAAAGATGACGATCTTGTCGGCGTTTGACTCGGCACCCTTTCTCCACAAACCATCCGCAGGAGCCTGAAGATAGGCGGTAACGCCGTCGAAGCGGCTCGCCAGTTCTTCCTTTACCCTCTCGAAGTCTTCTTGGGCGAAAGGCTGACCGTCATTATCCATGCAGGGAAGCAGTATTTGGACAAGGTGCATGGCGGTCAACGACGAAAGCCGTGGTTGGGGTCTGCGAGACGATTGTGCATGTCCGTGGCCGCGATCGCAGCGTGGCCGAACGCTACCGCGATCTGGTTGATTTCGTTCACCACATCACCAGCGGCATAGAGACCGGGCACAACCGTTCGCTGGTGCGCATCTACAATAAGGTATCCGAGGTCGTCGCAAGTCGCCCCGAGGTCTATTCCAAACTTAGCCCCTGTCCTGCATCCCATCGCCGGATAGACCGCATCGAATGTGGAGGTCGCTCCGCCGGAGAGTAGGACAACGGCATGTTCACCGAGCGGGCGGAGCGAATTGGGAATGCAGGCCTCAACCCGGATTCCAGCTTCCCGGATCAGTGGGCCTGAGCATTCATCCATTCGAGACGCCCCATCGGTCGCAAGTACGGTAAGGTCGCGGGTGTAGGTTCGCATGAACGACGCCTTCTTCACCGCCTCTTTCAAAGGGCCCATTACCGCGACACGCTTATCGATGACCTCGTAGCCATCGCAGATCGGGCAAAGGCGCATTATCCCTCCTCTAATCATGTCGGTAGCCAGTGGAATGTCAGGAAGCGTGTCGACCACACCCGTTGCCAGGAGCACCGCACGGGCTCGAACGGATGTTGGACCGGCAGCAATAAACTCGGCCCCGTCGCGCTTAATTTCGTGGACTGCTTCGTCCCTAAGCTCCGCGCCGCTCAGCAAGGCCTGTTGCCGCAAACGACTTAGCAAGTCAGGGCCGGATATACCGTCGGGAAAGCCGGGACAGTTTCGGGTAATCGGAATGAACTTCGCGCGGCTTTCACCGGCATCGAAAAGAACGACTCGACGACGGAAGCGGCCGAGATAAGTCGCGGCCGCGAGCCCAGCGGGGCCACCTCCAACTATCAAGCAGTCAATTTGCTCGGCGCGATGATGTCCCTGATCGGTCATGACTTAATCCCAACGAGCTCACTCGAACCGCTGAGAGTGGATCGTGACAGGGTGCGGGCTTGCGGATTGAGGTGCCTAGGACTGCCTTGTTCTTCGCACCTGTCTATAAGGAAACGCATTCGAGGGGAGGGGGCTCTCCTCCTCAAGCTGCCCTTACGGAATGGAAGTTTTCCCGTTGGTCTGTTCATAACGATACAGTCCTATGCATCCACTTTCACTTGTTAAAGCGCGGGCCGCTGTTTGGTTCAGGAATTTCCGCGCTACGCGCCGCTGCTTGTCTGGATCGTGCGCGATTGGCGTCCTCGATACCGTCGACACCCAACGCACGCCTCAAATGCAGCGCTGCGCGCTGCTTCCTCGCGCTTGTCGTTGGCGCGCATGGGATTAAGGTACCTTTGAGGGTGAACAGGGATAAGTAAGATTGTCTCGTCGATCGGCACGAGCCCATCTGCTTGGACTAATCGCGGCAGCCGTGTTGCCCGTCTGGCTTTTTGCTGCCTATCTGCTGGTGACGTACGCACTGCATGAAAGGTCACGGATCGGGCAGGAAGCCCTGTGGACCGCTCGACAGGTGTCGCTGGTGGTCGAAGGCGAACTCTCTAATCTCAAGACGGTTCTTGATGGCCTCTCCAGGTCCCCCGCTCTGGCCAATGGAGACTTGCTGGCCTTTGGCGCCGAGGCGCGCCGCCTTGTCCAAGGGACGGACGAGGTAATCACACTGCGCAATCTCGACGGTCGCCAGTTGGCAAGCACCGGACCTGAGCTCGCCTCAGATATACCTTTAATGACCCCGCTCACAGTTGACGAACGCGAGCAGCTGAAACTGGCTGGAATTCTCGTCGGCAACGTGTTCGCCGGGCACAGGGCTAACGAGTATCGCGTCGCCGTCACTGCGCAGGTGTCGGGCTTCAGCGGCGAACCGTTGTTCCTTTCGGTATCAGTTCCTACCGAACGCATCCGCCTTGCCATGCTGCCAGCGGTTCCGCAGGGATGGACGGTCGGTGTCGGGGACCGCGAGGGAAAATATGTCGCCAGATCCAAAATGCATGATCAGGTCGCCGGCAGGCCCGGTTTGCCTGAATACGTGGATAAGGTCGTGGGCCGCTCCGGAACTTTCCAGTCTCAGAATTTCGAAGGGAGCAGATTGCTGGCTGGGTATTACCGATCACCCTATTCTGGCTGGTTCTACACCGCCAACATTCCACTATCCCAGGTCCAGGCGCCGCTCTGGTGGTCGTTCGCGCAGATCGGAGGGATCGGTCTTTCGGCGCTGCTTTTCTCGCTCGCTCTGGCCTACTTCGTCGGCAGGAGGTTCACCAAGGCCACCGCAGATCTCGTCGGGCGAGCCGATGCGCTCGGCAGCGGCCGCGCCGTGGAGCCGATCCTTACCTCGGTCGCGGAATTCGACACGATTGGCCAGGCCATGATCACGGCAGAGCATGCAATTGCGGAGCGCACGCGCGAGTTGGAAACAGTTTTAGAGACGGTTCCCGCTGCGGTCTGGTTTACCTATGACCCGCAGGCCCGCCAGGTTATCCGCAACCGGTTTGCGGCGGAACTTATGGGTCTGTCGCCTCCGCCTCACAGGCCATTTGGGAAGCCGGATCTGGTGATCGATACTCTTGCCTACAAAAACGGCCAAACCATCAGCCGGGAGGACCGCCCGCTTAGCAGGGCAATGCGAGGCGAAGAGACCACCAACGAGGAATTTGCATACACTCTGCCATCAGGGGCGCAGCGATATTTGCTTTCCAGCGCGCGGCCCATTCGCAGCTCGGAAGGGTCGGTGGTGGGCGCAGTGCAGATCAGCCTGGACATATCAGACCGCAAACGGGGGGAGGAACAGCGCCAGTTGCTCGTCAATGAACTGAACCATAGGGTCAAGAACACCCTTGCTGTGGTTCAGGCCATAGCCGCCCAAACCATGCGCAACGCCAGCAGCCTGGCACAGGCGGGTCAGGCGCTTTCCAGCCGACTTGTGTCCCTGGCAGAGGCGCACGACATCTTGACCCGCGAGAACTGGAGCGGCGCCGACCTCAGCGCTCTGATTGCGGCCGCCGTTGAGCCGCATGCATCTCTCGACCGTTTCGACCTCAGCGGTGAGCAAGTCTGGCTTCCACCCAACATCGCGCTCTCTTTCGCCCTAGCGCTTCATGAACTGACGACAAACGCGATCAAATATGGATCGCTCTCCAACGCAACGGGATCGATCGCGATCAATTGGAAGCTGCAGGAGGCTGGAGGCGACCGGGTTCTTGAGCTCGATTGGCGTGAGAAGGGCGGTCCACCTGTCACCCCTGGCAAAACCGGATTTGGTACGCAACTGCTCCAGCGGGTATTCGAGCGAAAGAACGCTGGTGGGGTGAAGATCACCTACGATCGGGCTGGTCTACATTGTGCGTTCCGGGTGAACTTGAGCGAGGAAAGATAACATCCCGCAACGCTCACGGAACATAAGTTCCGATCGGGCGTTGGGGTTCGCTCGGGGGTCTCGCAAACATGGGCGGTGGTGCGGTCCTAATCGTTGAAGACGAGACAATGATTTTGCTCGACCTGGAGTCTGCGCTTGAAGAAGCGGGCTTCGAGGTCGTCGGGGCAAATAACGCGGCGAGCGCCGTGGCCGCCTACGATGCCAACCCAGAAAAATTCAAAGCGCTGGTGACGGATATTCGTCTGGGCCCTGGCGAGACGGGATGGGAGCTGGCTCGACGTTTTCGCCATACCAATAATGTCTTGCCGGTGGTCTACATAAGCGGCGACAGTGCGGCACATTGGGCTCACGAAGGTGTCCCGAACAGCATCATGATAGCCAAGCCGTACTTCATGCCACAGATAGTCACGGCGGTATCCACGTTGCTCAACCGCCTGTCGACCATCGACCCATCCTAACACGAGCCGCTGGAGCTAACGCCGATGCCTAAAGATGGATCGCCTGCAACCAGCCGAGGAAGAAGCCGCGGCGCCGCTGGGAACGTTTCCCAGGAGAACTTCAACCGCACGATGAAGAGGGCGATCAAGGAAACGAGACCCAGGGACAAGGCCCCACCGCTGCCGAGCAAGAAGGTGGTGAAATCGCCGCCGGCGAGCCGGGATACCGAGCGTTCCTGATTCCGAACAGATTGGGCCGCAATTGGACTGGCGCGGAGGCCGGTGGGCTGCCGGCAAGGCGGAATTAAGACCCAGCAATCTCCACGATCGAGAAAGGCTGACGGCGAGGACGTTCCCGATCACCTATCTGCCTTAGCTGCCCGTAGACGCCGCCCGCACGGGGCAGGAACAAAGCTCGCACGCTCTGTGTTCGGAGAGGGAACGAACGGAGCAGAGATCGCGCATGAAGGCTTATCGAGTGGAAGAGATGGACCGGGACAGAGTTGTGGCTGAACATGCCATCGACGCCGATACGCCATGGGTGGCAGCTGAAACGGCAACGGGCAGTGAGGTCGTGAACACACGTGGCGACGAACAGCGCTGGATTCGAGTTACCGATGAGGCAGACAAGGTTGTATATCGGTTTGCCTTCAAGGCCTGTGGATAGTAACGCCCGATTTCACTATATCAGGGCATCGTAATTGGAGGCGCGTTCCACCCGCCTGATCTGTGCTGCGTCAACTGAGCGTCTCGCCCGACGCTTTCAATACCGGATCCCCAATTCCAATACACCTCGGCCGCCAGTTAGCCTACTGGCTGTCGGAACAGCGAGTCGGCGGCCCGACGAGAAGGATAACCATCAACCCTGCCATCAGGATGCTGAACGCGATCCAAAGGCGCCTGGGTCGCTTTCATCAGCTTGGCTTCTTCGGTGACGCCCGACCGGAATTGCGAGATGATCCTAATGCTCCCGTTTCGCAACGGACGCCTCAATGGTTTGGAGCGGTCGAAAACCGGGCCGAGTGGCGCAAGCCCTTCCAGTGTGGCGTTACCTGCATGGCGCCACCTTCTAGGCCTGGCCAGCTGTCATGCGGCGTGTCGGCTCAGCTTTGTTCGCCGGAATCTCGCATTTCCTCGATTTCTTCCGGCTCTTTGTCGTCTATTTCGGCGATCTCGTTGTGAGCCTTATCGGTCGCCATGATCAGCTCATCAAGTTTCGCCTGCAGGGCTTGGGTGTCGCGATGCTCGGCCCTTTGGATAAGCAGCGTCATTGCCCAGGTGATCAGCGTCGCGAAGCCGTGCCAGTCAAGCGTTTCCCGCTCGAAGACAAACCAGGAAATAGTGTAGCCGCCCAAAATCAAAAAGGCTGCCGGTCGGGACGTCAACGTGCCGACCTTGGTCAGCGCTTCTCGAAACTGCAATGCTGCCATGGCCTGCGAACGGCTGAGAGCAATCCGGGTTCCCGCCGAGTCGGCTTGGCGGTGGTCCGTCAGCCGTCGCCTTGGAGAGGACAGCGTAAGCGGCAAAGAGAGCCGAGAACTTGATGAGGATGGGCAAGAGGAAGATCCAGAAGCCCACCGTGACGAACTTCGAGGTGG
>NZ_JAIUHK010000084.1:0-1041 GCF_020165075.1 Mesorhizobium sp. CA4 | reverse complement strand
GGGCCTGTTGCGCAGTTAGCGAGGACAGGCTCGCGGAGCGATTTGGTCGCGAGGTCTCGCTCCGTTTTGGCTTTTGGGGTGGAATTGAGGGTGGCGGTGTGGCCTCAGGCCGGATTGCAGGCGCACCTATCCTGTGATGGCGGCCCATCGGCGCATGTTGAAGGCGATCGCAGCCATCGTCACTTGAGCTGCGGCCTTGACTAATCCGACATAGCGGATTGTCGTCAGCTTCATGCGGTTCTTGAGCGTGGCGAAGGTGGTCTCCACCGCTGCCCGCCGTCTCGCGATCAGGCGGTTGTAGCGCTTGAGCCGCGGCGGCAGTTCGGGATGGTGCTTGTTGGGGCGGCGGGCAATGCGCGGCTTGCGGCCCTCAGCCTTGAGCCTGGCCCGGCGGGCATGCGTGTCATAGGCGGCATCCGCCCACACCGCCTTCTCATCGCCGCGCACCAACTCATCGGCCATCAGCGTGTCGTTGACGTTGGCCGGTGTGGTGATCACCGTGCGGATCAGGCCAGAGCCCTCGTCCACCCCGACATGGGCCTTGTAGCCGAAGGTGAAGTCGCCCTTACCCCGTCTTACGCCACGGGCATCGGCGTCCTTCGAGGGCCGCTCGGCTGTCGGCGGCGCCGAGACTGCATCGATCAGCGTGGCGTCTAGCATCGTGCCGCGCTTCAGGATCACGCCGGCCTTCTCCAACTGCCGGTCCAGTTCGCCAAACAGCTTCTCCATCAGTCCTTCGCCACCAAGCAAGTTGCGAAAGCGCGACAGCACCGTGTGATCGGGAATGCTCTCCTCAAGCCCAAGCCCGACAAAGCGCCGGAATGACAACCGATCGCCGAGCGCTTCCTCGAGCTCGCGATCTGATAGCCCATAGAGCGACTGCAGCAGCAGCGCTTTGAAGAGCAACAACGGCGGCCAGGCTGCGCGTCCCGGCCCGCCGTCGCGTAGCGGGTTGAGCAGCTTCTCGAAGCGATACCACTTCACCAGACCGGACAGTCGGTCGAGCGGTGAGGATCCACCTGCAAGCTTCTGGCCCAGAAA
>NZ_JAIUHK010000083.1:0-1098 GCF_020165075.1 Mesorhizobium sp. CA4 | reverse complement strand
GAAATCTCCGAGAGAAAACCTGATTCCATCATCCGCGCCACTGTCGATCCCGGCGTCGGCATGCAAGGCTTCCAGGCCCGCGAGATCGCCTTCGGCCTCGGGCTCGAGAGCAACCTGATCGGCAAGGCGACCGAAACCATCCTCGGCTGCTACCAGGTGTTTCGCGACTACGACGCCTCGATGCTGGAGATCAATCCGCTGGTGGTGACGCGCGACGGCAGTCTCGTCGCGCTCGACGCGAAAATGTCCTTCGACGAGAACGCGCTGTTTCGCCGCCCGGAAATCTCCGAGCTGCGCGACAAGAGCCAGGAAGACCCGCGCGAAACCTTCGCCAGCGACCGCGGCCTCTCCTATGTCGGGCTCGACGGCAACATCGGCTGCATCATCAACGGCGCAGGCCTCGCCATGGCGACGATGGACATGATCAAGATCGCCGGCGGCGAGCCGGCCAACTTCCTCGACATCGGCGGCGGCGCCTCGCCGGAGCGGGTGGCGAAATCCTTCCGCGCGGTG
Source organism: Mesorhizobium sp. CA4 (assembly GCF_020165075.1). Classification (NCBI taxonomy): domain Bacteria; kingdom Pseudomonadati; phylum Pseudomonadota; class Alphaproteobacteria; order Hyphomicrobiales; family Phyllobacteriaceae; genus Mesorhizobium; species Mesorhizobium sp. CA4. The sequence goes on along the minus strand of NZ_JAIUHK010000083.1, from coordinate 585 downwards.
CTCGGCGACAAGAATGTCGAGACCATCCTGGTCAACATCTTCGCCGGCATCAACCGCTGCGACTGGGTGGCCGAAGGCGTCATCAAGGCGATCCGCGAGGTAGGCGTCGACGTGCCGCTGGTGGTGCGCCTTTCCGGTACCAAGGTCGAGGAAGGCCGCAAGATCCTGGCCGATTCCGGCGAGAAGGTGATCGTCGCCGATACGCTGGCCGAAGCCGCCGAAAAGGCCGTCGCCGCCTGGCGCGAAGCCGCCAAGAACAAAAAATCAGCCTGAGGGAGGTCGAGAAATGGCAATCCTGCTCAACCGCAGCACGCGCGTCATCGTGCAAGGATTTACCGGCAAGATCGGCAGCTTCCATGCCGACGACATGAAGCGCTACGGCACCAAGCTGGTCGGCGGCGTCACCCCCGGCAAAGGCGGCCAGACGCATCTCGGCCTGCCCGTCTTCAACACCGTCAAGGGCGCCGTGCGCGAGACCCGCGCGGAGGCCAGCATCGTCTTCGTGCCGCCGCCCTTCGCGGCGGATTCGATCATGGAAGCGGCGGATGCCGGTATAAAACTGTGCGTCTGCATCACCGACGGCAT
>NZ_JAIUHK010000082.1:0-1117 GCF_020165075.1 Mesorhizobium sp. CA4 | reverse complement strand
ATGGCAACTGTGTTCATGCGAATGCGGTTTTGTCGCGCATGATGGCGTTGAGGACGACGAGGAGCTTCCTTGCGACGGCGATGATAGCCAGTTTCTTGGAGCCTGAGCGGGCGGCAAGTGCGGTGTAGAAGGACTTGAACCGGTCGCAGGTTCTGATGGCCGTGAGGGCTGCCATATAGAGGGCGCGGCGCACGCGCGATCGCCCGCCCTGGATCTGGCTCCTGCGGTTGAGCTTGCCGCTCTTGTTGTCGAACGGGGCAAGGCCGACGAGCGCGGCGATCGCCTTGGGTGAGCGCTGGCCGAGCTCGGGCAAGAGCGCCAGCAGGGAGAATGCGCCAACCTTGGAGACGCCGGGCACGGAGACCATCAGCGTGTAATCGCGGGCGGTGTCCTGGTTTTGACGAATGACTTCGGCAATCTGGCCCTCGAGCGCCTTGATGCGAGCATCGAGGCCGGCGATCAGGTCTTTGAGGCTGGTGATGACGATCGCCTCGAAAGCCTCGCCGAGTTGCTTCTTCAGCGTTGCCCGCATCGCGACCAGTTGATCGCGGTGGCCGGCAAGCGACTGAAGCCGCTCACCTTCTTCGCGTGGCGCCGGCTCGGCCTCAGGCTGATAGCGACGGCCATAGTCGCTCAGCATCCTGGCGTCGAGAGGATCGGTCTTGGCTCGCCGTCTGGTCGACTTGGCATAGTGGTGGGTGTGCCCCGGGTTGTGCCGCGAGAACGGCACGCCGGCCTTGGCCAGCGCATGGCGCAGCAGCCGGTCATGGACCCCTGTCGCCTCCATGACGACGAAGTCCCGGCTGAGATCAAGGCCCGCCACATAGGCCGCGATCGTATTGGCCTGGTTGTCGACGCGCCGAAGACGGCCGCTTGTCTCATCAAAAAAGTCCAGCCACTGCTTGGAGATGTCGCAGCCGACATAGTTCTGGGCTATCATGTCCACGCCTCTTCCTGTGGTGCGGGGTCTGCTTGGAACAGCCCCGTGCAACTGTTCAGGTTGATGGTTCATCGGTGGGAAGGGACCGGGCCATGCCACGGCCTGTCCGAAAGGACGACCAGGATCCACTCGGCCTCCTTCCCACTTCAACCATACACCAGAACCAACACACAGGAT
>NZ_JAIUHK010000081.1:0-1253 GCF_020165075.1 Mesorhizobium sp. CA4 | reverse complement strand
CATAGGCGCTAAGATAGGTATTGCGGCGCGGAATCGGTTGTGATTCTACGCTGGAGATGACACACGAATCGCTTGTTGATGATGGCTGGGCCGAGACACTTGAGCTTCTCGGCGGCGAAGAGTTGATCGCAGGAAGTGCGCGCGAGACGAAGGCGTTCCTGCGACCACGCGGCATCAGGTCGGCGAGCGACCTGTTGCGCCTGACGCTGGCTTACTGCCTTGGCAAGGTAGGGATGCGGGGCGTCGTGGCCTGGGCGGCGGCGAGCGGCATTGCCGACATTTCGGACGTGGCCTTGCTCGGCCGGCTTCGCAATGCAGGGCCATGGCTGCAGCAGTTGATCGGGCATCTTTTGAAGCGCGAGGAGGAGGCAGGCTTGGCCAAAGGCCGGCTGATCCGCATCCTCGATGCGACGGCGGTTGCCAAGGCCGGTGCGCATGAGAAGAAGAACAATGGCCTTTGGCGCATGCACTGCGCCTTCGAGCTTGAGCGCGAGCGGTTCGATTTCCTCGAGATCACCGACCAGAGCGAGGCCGAGCTGATCGACCGCGTGCCGGTGGTGGCGGGCGAGATCCGCATCGGCGACCGCGTCTATCTGCAGGCCGAGCGGATCGCAAAGGTCATGGCGCAAGGCGGCGACGTTGTCGTGCGCGCATCGTGGAAGAATGCGCGGTGGCTCGACGCCAACGGCGAGGCGTTCGATCTCATCGGCCATCTGGAGAGCTGCCGCGAGGAGGTCTTCGAAACGCCTGTACGGCTGGGCCTCAAGCAGGGCGCGTCGGTGAAGATGCGCCTGATCGCCTTGCGCAAATCCGAGGCCGCGGCACAAGAAGCGCGGCGCAAAATCAACAAGGAAGCCAAGGCCAAGGGCAACAAGGTTCAACCGGAGACGCTGATTGCGGCCGGCTTCGTCATCCTTGTGACCTCGCTGGACCGGGAGGAGTTTCCCGCCGGCACGGTTCTCAAGCTCTATCGCATGCGCTGGCGCATCGAGCTCGCCTTCAAGCGTTTGAAGAGCCTGATCGGGCTGCGCGCGCCTCCCGCCAAAGACCCAAGGATCGCAAAGCCTTGGATTCTGGCCCACTTCCTCATCGCGCTTGTGACCGAACCCCTCTCGCAGGAGTTGGGTGTCTCTCCCCCTTGAGCGACGGGCGCCCGCTACTGTGGCGCGCTACCCGCCAGATCGTCGCCTCCCTGATCACAGCCATCTTTACTCAGCCGCCCTTGGCAATCCTGCGCCGAAATCTCCATGCCT
>NZ_JAIUHK010000080.1:0-1337 GCF_020165075.1 Mesorhizobium sp. CA4 | reverse complement strand
TGTCGGTAGCTAATCAAGTTGTCCGGTTTGGTAGCACATCATTTGTCCGCTTCAGTTTGCGTCGAAGCGGTTCACGCAGCTCTGCCGATTGAGCATCCATCCAGGATTGGTGCGCCATCTGAGGTGTATGTCGCGATGCGGCGGGGGCCGTGGAAGATTGCGAGCGTACCATCCGGGTATTGCCTGACCTTGACTGTAGCTTTGACGAAGTGGTGTCGGACCGGGCTTTGCGGCAGCTGCAATCTGAGCCGCGCGAAGGCGACAGTGTTGTCGCGGGCAACGACGCGCTCTTCCTGGAGGCACAATATCTCGGTCAGCGCCGCCGGATCGGCGGCAACGAAGGCGCTGTCCTGGACCGCGGCCGGCCTGGCGAAGCGGGCATTGTGGGCAGGCAGATAGGTCTGCGCGATGAAGCGGTTGGCGGCCTCGATATCGGCAATGCCGGTCAGCGCCAGCTCCTTTGGCAGCCGGTCCTGCAAGGTGGAGAACATCCGCTCCGAGCGGCCCCTGGCTTCAGGCGAATAAGCCGGAATATGCTCGATGCCCAGTTGCCGCAGCGCCCGCCCGACCTGGGTCAGCCGGCTCCTGTCGACCGCCTCGCCGGCCTTGAGCGTCACGAAATAATGGCTGCCGCGATCGGTGTAGAGGCTCGAGGGCAGGCCTTTGGCGGCAAAGGTCTCCATAAGCCCCTGAAAGCTCGACGCCGTGCCTTCCTCGGCAACCAGAAAGGCCGAATAGAGCTTGCTCGTGGCATCGTCCATCGTCACGATCAGGTCCAACAGCGGCTGGCCCGCCAGCCAGGCATGCCGGCTGCCGTCCTGGTGCAGCATCATCCCCTCGCATGGCTTCCTTTCCCGCTTGCGCCGATGCGCCCCGCGTCGCTTGGCCCGCTCAACCAACCCGGCTGCATGAAGCTGCGTCTTGATGAAGGTGTAGCCCCAACTGAAATGATGATCGCGTATCAGGTGCTCGTGGAAATGCTTCACATTCCAACCAAGGTAGCGATTCCGATAAAGCTCCAGCATCTCCTCGATCGCTTCCGCAGGTACCCGGCGCGTCGAAATCTTGCCCAAGCGGCGGTCTCGCAAGCCATCCTCCCCAGCCTCTTCGTAGCGGTCCCGGTACCGCCGGAACTGACGTTCCGACATGCCCAACAGCTCACCCGCCTCCATCATCGAAAGATCACCGCCATCCCAGCGGCTCAAAACGTCCCGAAACTTCTGCATCCTCCGGTCCTGTAGCCATGCTGTCCGTCCCATCCCCAGCCTCCATTCGCTGGCGATAAAACCGGACAACTCATGTGCTACCTAACCCGGACAACTCATGCGCTTACGACA
>NZ_JAIUHK010000008.1:0-190253 GCF_020165075.1 Mesorhizobium sp. CA4 | reverse complement strand
CGCCCGGCCGCGACATTCTGGATCTGGCGCTCCGCGCCCACCGAGCCGACCGAGAATGCGCCGGCCGGCGTTCCGCCTGCGAAGGTGTAATTGACGCCGCCTATCGTCGTGCCGCCGACCAAGGTCGTGGTGCCGGATACCGAGTTCAGGCCGATTGCCACATCGCCCGCGTTGTTGGCCACGGCATTGGGGCCGATCGCGACCGAATCCGTCCCCAGAGCCTGGGAATCGGGCAGCGTCGAGTTGGCATGGAAATACTTGATGCCGCCGCCGGTGTTGATGTTGGTGATCGTGTTTCCGATGTTGGCGATATCGGTGGTGTTCTTCGTCACCTGCTGATTGGTGGCGAAAAGCTGAGAGCCATTGATGGCGTCGGTCGAGGCGTTGCTGAGCCGGCCCGCAGCGAGATTGGTGAGGGTCCGCTCCGCGCCGGGAGCGCCGATGCTGACGGTCGATGTCGGAGCCGTTCCGGCGAAGCTGTAGGCCGTCCCGCCGATCGTCGTGCCGCTGGTGCCGACCGCTGCGGCGGTTACCGAGCCGGAGCCTAGGGCGACGTCGCCGGAGCTTGCCGCCGCAGTCGCGCCGTTGCCCAGCGCGACATTGCCGGCGAGACCGGCGGCACCCGCGGTGGAACCGTTGCCAAGCGCCACGGAGCCTTGCCCGATCGCCTTGTTGTTGTTGCCGATCGCCACCGCGCCGGCGGCCTGGTTGGCGGCGGTGGCGCTTGCCGTGCCGTCGCTGTTGGCGATGTTGTTGGCGCCGCCGGTGAAGGCGCCGGTGCCGCTCGCATAGCTTGGATCGCCGATGGCGACCGCACCGTCACCAAAGGCTTCGTTGCCGTAACCGATGGCGACCGCCTTGCCGCCGTCGGCCACCGCGCCCGTGCCGATCGCGACGGAATCGGCGGTGATCGCGCTGGCGGCGGTGCCCATGGCGACCGCGTTTACGTCCTGTGCCACTGCGCCCGATCCAACTGCCGTCGAGCCTGCCGCTGTCGAGACGGCCGACGTGCCGATAGCGATGGAATCGTCACCGCCGGCATTGGACGAACGGCCACCCGCGAACGCACGGGCACCGGTGGCTTTGGAGGCGGAACCAATCGAAGCGGAGTCCGCTCCCGCCGCGTTGGCTCCGATGCCGAGTGCGGTACTGCCGATCCCTCCAGCGCTGGCGCTGACGCCAGCAGCGAGAGAATTGTCTCCTGCCGCGCTCGATCCAGACCCGAATGAGGAGGCATTTGCGCCGCTGGCAACGGCGGTGTTGCCCACGGCCGTGCTGGCGGAGCCGCTCGCAATTGAAGTAGTGCCCATCGCGACGGCGAAAGCGCCGGAAGAGAGCGAATTGGTGCCAATCGCGATGCTGTTGGGCAGCGCCGTGTTGGCCTGAACGCCGGCCTGCGCTCCCAAGCCGAGTGCGATGGACTGGTTGCCCCAGGCGCTGGCCGTGTTACCCATCGCCGTGGCGCTCGTTCCCGTTGCCTTGGTCAGTATGCCTATGGCAACGGTATTTTGCTGAGACGCAGTCACATCCGTGCCAAGGGCGATGGCCCCCTGCGCAGTAGCACCCGCTCCCGCAAGAGTGCGCCCGCCGATATTGATGGAGTTGATCTGTGTAGCGACCGCTTGGAAGCCGATGGCGACGGCATTCTGGTTGCTTGCGATGGCGCTGTTACCTTGGGCAATCGAATCCACGCCGGATGCTGTTGCCCCGAACCCGAGCGCGGTGGCGCGCAGCCCGGTCGCGCGGGTAACAGTGCCGATCGCCGTGGAGTTCACTCCGTCGGCACGCGCATTATTGCCAAAGGCGGCCGCGCTTGTGGTTGCAACCGAATTGACGCCAACAGCGCTTGCTCCGTCCCCGTTGGCCTTGGCGTTCCCGCCCACGGCGAGGGCATTGACGCCGGTTGCGCCTGCGAAGACACCTATGCCTATGGAATTGAGGCCATTGACACCCATCGCGTAGCCGATGGCAATCGTGCCGTCGCCCGTTGCACTGTTGGAACTGCCCAACGCCACGCTGTTATTGCCATTCGTCGCGGCGCCGTTACCGATGGCGACGGCGTTGCCGCCGGTCGCCGAACCGCCGCCCGCGGCATATTGCGCCAGCGCCGGCGTGGCGAGGCCGAGCGCGACGATTGCCGCCAGGCCGCCGAGCATGCTGGCCGGGCTCATGCCGCAGGCCAGAGCCGAACGCGCGTTGCCGCCGCTGCCCAGTGTTCCCAGACCCATATTCTTGCGACCGAGGCCAAGCACCCGATGCGCCATTCGCAATACCGCCATCAGGCGGCGACGGACCGAGCGGCTGTCGCCGGCGCCGGAAATCCAATTGCCTGCGAAGCGAGCCGATCCGCGCCGAATGATCCGTTCTTGCCTGAAGTTCATTGCGAGAATGCCTCCTTTGGTGGGTCGCGCTCGATAACGGCAGGTTCCGCCGACCCTGCCGCCAAAGCGTGTCTGCTCGAAAATGGGATGATCACGTCGGCGCCGCGCGCGAGCAGCGCATGGCCCTGTTTCTCACCGATCGCCTCGACGCGATCGAGCGTGTTTTCAAGCCAGGCGTCACCCGCCTCAGGGACAGCCTGGAGCGCCGCCGTAACCCGCTCGGTGGGGATCAGCCGCTCGAGATAGGAGCGCACCGCCGCCAGATGCACGGCAGGCGCGTCATGCGCGTGAACGACGGCGGTGAGGCCGTAGAGATAATGGGCCAGCAGCATGTCCTGCTTGGCCAGGGGCACGCCATCTCCATAGCGCTTCTCAAGCGTCCTCGATGCCGACTCCAGCCAGTAACCGATCTCCTCGGAAAGGCTCCGGCGAATCGCCGTGTCGTCGCTCATGTCCCCTCGGCCTGCTTAGAATCCGAATACCGGATTTGCTGCAGAAAGACAGGTTTTCAGAGCCTCGTATTCCAACAAATTGCTGTTTATCTGAAAATATACCGCACATCCTCCAGAGGTTAACGCAAAATTACTTTAGTAATACCTTTTATAAGCCGATCCATACACAACCATCCCGGGAAATCAGCCCTGCCTGACGGCCCGCGATCGAACCAGCCTCTCTCGCACCTGCATCGGCGTCACGTCGCGGTATTTCTTCATCGTGGTGGTGAGATGGCTCTGGCTCGAGAAGCCGCTCAGATAGGCGATATCCGTGATCGACATGCGCCTTTCGGCCAGCAGCTTCTCGGCAAAGTCCAGGCGAAGGGCAAGAACATATTGATGCGGCGTCACGCCAAACGTCTTGGAGAAAGCACGGGCGAAATGGTAGGGGGATAGCCCGCACACAGCCGCCATCTCGGCGAGTGAAAGCTTGCGCGAAAAGTTCTCGCGCAAGAATTGCGCCACGAGGCGCGCGTGGCCGATCGACAGCCCGCCTTTCGCGTTCAGCAGTGGCCGCCTTTCAGCAGGAATTTCCGAATACCAGGCCGGCAGATCGTCATCGCGCCGCAACTCGGACTCCTGATGCCCAGCCCTCCGCAGCTTTGGCCCAACCTTAGCGGGCGCTTCTCGTTCCCTGGCCACAATAATTCGTGATCGCACGTGCTGTCGGCGCCATCCAGTTTGCCCCCCGGCAACAGCGTCAAAGGCCATGATTTGGCCCCTTCGGTATTTCAGGAAATTGCGGTCGCGCCGAGAAAAGTTCCCTCGCGAAAAGTTTTAGCTGCCGCTGACGCGGCTCGCCCGTCGGCGAGTAAGATCTAATGGTCGGGAGGTAACGGGGACAGCTTTCAGGGGCGCACATTTCCGTGGCGGATTCGCGCGACGACAGGCGGGGCTCGCCCGACATCAAAGGTTGCGGGACGTGATTCGCGTCGTGCTCCGCGCAGTGCCGCCTCTTTGCTTCAGCGGCCGCGCGCCAGGCTTCCCAAAATCCCGCGCACGATGGCGCGGCCGACGGACGAGCCGACCGAGCGCACCACCGACTTGATGGCGGCTTCGGCAACGGTCTGGCGGTTTGAGGACCGTCGGTTGCCTGTCCCCAGGACATCGTCGAAGCCCGGAATGGTCCAGCGCGAACCGCCGCTGTTTTGCTGCTGCGCCTGGGCCTCGGAATCCTGCGCCTCCTTGGCCTTTTTCTGCAGCATCTCGAAGGCCGATTCGCGATCGACGGTCTCGTCGTACTGGCCGGTGACCGGGCTCTCGGCGATGATCTTGCGGCGCTCGTCGGGCGTGATCGGGCCGAGCCGCGATGACGGCGGCCGGATCAGCGTGCGCTGGACCATGGCCGGCACGCCCTTGTCCTCCAGCATCGAGACCAGCGCCTCGCCGGTGGCGAGCTGGGTGATGGCGGTGGCGCAGTCGAAATCGGGATTGGGCCGGAAGGTCTCGGCCGCCGTACGCACCGCCTGCTGCTCGCGCGGCGTATAGGCGCGCAGCGCATGCTGGACGCGGTTGCCGAGTTGGGCCAGCACCTTTTCCGGGATGTCGAGCGGGTTCTGGGTGACGAAATAGACGCCGACACCCTTCGAGCGGATCAGCCGCACCACCTGCTCGACGCGATCGATCAGCACCTTCGGCGCGTCCTCGAACAGAAGATGCGCCTCGTCGAAGAAGAACACCAGCTTCGGCCGGTCGAGATCACCGACCTCGGGCAGTTCCTCGAACAGCTCCGACATCAGCCAGAGCAGGAAGGTTGCGTAGAGCCGTGGATTCATCATCAATTTGTCGGCGGCCAGGACGCTGATCGCGCCGCGCCCGTCACGGGTGGTGCGCATGATGTCGGCGATGCGCAGCGCCGGCTCGCCGAAGAAGTTCGCGGCACCCTGGCTCTCCAGCACGAGCAGCGTGCGCTGGATGGCGCCGACCGACGGCTTGGTGACATTGCCGTAGCGTGCGCTGAGTTCGTCGGCGCGCTCGGCGATGTTGGCGAGCAGCGCCTGCAGGTCCTTGAGATCGAGCAGCAGCAGGCCTTCCTCGTCGGCGATGCGGAAGGCGATGTTCATGACGCCCTCCTGCGCTTCCGTGAGGTTCATCAGCCGCGACAAAAGCAGCGGCCCCATCTCGGAAATGGTGGCGCGGATCGGATGGCCCTGCTCGCCGAACAGGTCCCAGAAGATGACCGGGAATTCCTGGAACTGGTAGGGATCGAGCTTTACCTGCTCGGCGCGCTTGACCAGGAAATCCTTGGCCTCGCCCATCATGGCTATACCGGAAAGGTCGCCCTTGATGTCGGCGCAGAAGACAGGCACGCCGGCATTCGAAAAGCCCTCGGCCAGGATCTGCAGGCTGACGGTCTTGCCGGTGCCCGTGGCCCCGGTGACAAGGCCGTGGCGGTTGCCGTATCGCAGCAGCAGCTCTTCGGCGCGCTGATAGGAATCGTCGGGCTTGCGGCTGGCGCCGATGAAGATGCTGGTCTCGTCAGCCATATCCGGTCTCCGCAATCTGTTTCGCTCAAGGGCCTCACCCCGACGTATAGTAACGCCAGTCGCATGCGGCAATGCCCGGTATTGATTTGGGGTGCATCGAATTTGGCCTTTGGCGCTTGCGGATTTTGCGCATGTTTGGCAATCGATTGCCTGGCCGCGAGAACCGGCCGGATGACGCATTGTGATATCCGGTTCCTGACCTTAGATTGGTTGGACCGGCTGATGCGGCCAAGAAGCGAGGAGAGCGATGGGCGCCGGCGCCTTGACCAGGGATGTCGACCTTCCGAACCCGGACGCCAAGCGTTGGCTGGCGCTGGCGGAAAAGGCCCTTGCCGGCGGTTCCTTCGAGGAAAAGCTCGTTTCCCATACCGACGACGGCATCCGCATCGAGCCGCTGAGCCAGCGCTCGACGACCGCCGAGCCGTTGCCGCGCACAAATCCGACCGCGCGCTGGATCGTCAGCCAGCGCGTCGACGACCCGGATGTCGCCCGGGCCAGCGCGCAAGCGCTGGAAGACATCGCCCAAGGCGCGACGGGCCTTTCGCTTGTCTTCGAGGGCGCGCCGAATGCCTTCGGCTACGGCCTGCCGCGCACCGCGGAAGCCTTGGAAAGAGTGCTCGACGGCGTGCCGCTCAACCGCGTGCAAGTGCGCATCGACGCGCATCCGTGGAGCCGCGCCGTGGCCGACTGGCTGCTCGCCTTCCTGAGCAAACGCCGTTCCGATCCGGCCAAGCTCAACCTTTCCTTCGGCATCGATCCGGCGGCGATCTTCGCTGGGACCGGGCGGCTGCGCACCTCGATCGAGGCGCTGCAGGAATCGATGCCGCAGTCGCTGGCGCATTTCTTCTCGATGGGCGTGCCGGGCGTGCTGCTCGAGGCCGACGGCCGCGTCTTCCACAATGCCGGCGCCACCGAGGCGCAGGAGCTTGGCACGATGATGGCATCGGTCGTGTCCTATCTCAGAATGTTCGAGAAGGCGCGCCAGCCGCTGGTCTACGCGGCGCCCTATATCGGCTTCGCGCTCAGCGTGGACCAGGACCAGTTCCTGTCGATGGCCAAGGTGCGGGCGTTGCGCAAGCTCTGGGCGCGCGTCCAGGAAGCTTGCTCGATCCCGGCCTCGACCGCCAGCATCCATGCCGAGACCTCCTATCGCATGATGACGATGGCCGACCCGGAGACCAACATCTTGCGCACGGCGATCGCGGCCTTCGCGGCGGCAACCGGCGGCGCCGATTCGATCTCGATCCTGCCGCATACCATCACGCATGGGCTGCCGGCCGGCTTTGCCCGCCGCGTCGCCCGCAACGCGCAGCTCATCATGGCCGAGGAGAGCCATATCGGCTATGTCGCCGATCCGGCCAGCGGTTCGGGCGCGGTGGAGTCACTGACGAACGATCTCTGCGCTGCGGCCTGGGAAGAATTCCAGCGCATTGAGGCCGAGGGCGGCGTGCTCGTCAGCCTGCAGCAGGGCTATATCCAGAATCGCGTCCAGACGGCCGCCGCCAAGCGCAATGGCGCTTACCGGTCGGGCGAACGCGGCATTGTCGGCACGACGCTTTACCGTGTCGGCACAGAGCGCCCAGTCGAGACACTGCCGCAGGAGCGGCGCCCGGCCCTGACGGAGGGTGTCGCGACCTGCGAGCCGCTGTTTCCGGTGCGCATCGACCAGTCGATCGGAGCCGGATCATGATCCCGGATTTCAACCGGATCGGCTGGTCGGAGCCGCGTCGCGCGCCGGTCGAGCTCAAAGGCCAGCGGATGACGCCGGAAGGCATCGCCGTAAAACATCTTTACGACCAAAGCGACCTCAAGGGTCTCGCCAATCTCGACACCTATCCGGGCCTGCCACCCTTCCTGCGTGGCCCCTACCCGACCATGTATGTCCAGCAGCCCTGGACGATCCGGCAATATGCCGGATTCTCGACGGCAGAGGAATCCAACGCCTTTTACCGGCGCAACCTCGCGGCCGGCCAGAAAGGCCTATCGGTCGCCTTCGATCTCGCCACGCATCGCGGCTATGACAGCGACCATCCGCGCGTCGCCGGCGATGTCGGCATGGCGGGCGTGGCGATCGATTCCATCCTCGACATGCGCCAGCTTTTCGACGGCATTCCGCTCAACGAGATGACGGTGTCGATGACGATGAACGGCGCCGTGCTGCCGATCATGGCGCTGTACATCGTCGCGGCCGAGGAACAGAGCGTCGCTCAGCAGGATCTCGCCGGAACCATCCAGAACGACATTCTGAAAGAGTTCATGGTCCGCAACACCTACATCTATCCGCCGAAACCATCGATGCGGATCGTGTCGGACATCTTCGCCTACACCTCCAAGCATATGCCGAAGTTCAACTCGATCTCGATCTCCGGCTATCACATGCAGGAGGCCGGCGCGACGGCCGACCTCGAGCTTGCCTATACGATCGCCGACGGCATCGAATATGCGCGCGCCGGCGTCGCCGCCGGTCTTGACATCGACCGGTTCGCGCCGCGGCTTTCCTTCTTTTGGGCGATCGGCATGAACTTCTTCATGGAGGTCGCCAAGCTCAGAGCCGCGCGGCTGCTGTGGTCAGACCTGATGAAGAAGAATTTTGCGCCGAAGGACGAGCGCTCGTTGTCGCTTCGCACCCACTGCCAGACCTCGGGCTGGTCGCTGACAGCGCAGGATCCCTACAACAACATCACCCGCACGATGATCGAGGCGATGGCGGCGACGCAGGGGCATACGCAATCGCTGCACACCAATTCCTTCGACGAAGCAATGGCGCTGCCGACCGACCATTCGGCGCGGATCGCGCGCAACACGCAGCTCATCCTGCAAAAGGAATCCGGCACCACGCGCATGATTGATCCATGGGGCGGCTCGGCCTATGTCGAGCGGCTGACGCATGATCTGGCAGAGCGCGCGCTCGGCCATACTGAGGAGGTCGAAAACCTCGGCGGCATGGCGGCGGCGATCGAAAAGGGCATCCCGAAGCTGCGCATCGAGGAAGCGGCGGCGCGCACGCAGGCGCGCATCGATTCCGGCGAGCAGGTGCTGGTCGGCGTCAACGCGCACCGGCCTGAAGCGGATATCGAGGTCGATGTGCTGAAGATCGACAATGCCGAGGTGAAGGCCAGGCAATTGGCGAAGCTGCAGCGGCTGAAAGGCACACGCGACGTCGCGGCGCTGGAGGATGCGCTGGCGGCGCTGACCCGTGCCGCCGAGGGCGACGAGAACCTGCTCGAATTCGCGGTCCGCGCGGCGCGCGCCAATGCTACCGTCGGCGAGATTTCGCTGGCGTTGGAGAAAGTATTCGGACGCCACACGGCGGCGGTGCAGACGATCTCCGGCGTCTATCGCGAGGCGCTCGGCGACAACCCGGGGCTTGAGCGGCTGCAGGAGAAGATCGAAGCGTTCGAAAAGAAATCCGGCAGCAAGCCGCGCATCCTGGTCGCCAAGATGGGCCAGGACGGCCATGACCGCGGCCAGAAGGTGATCGCCAGCGCCTTTGCCGATCTGGGCTTCGACGTGACCGTCGGGCCGATGTTCCAGACGCCGGACGAGATCGCCAAGCTCGCAGTGCAGCACAATGTCGACATCATCGGCGCCTCCTCCTTGGCCGCCGGGCACCTGACGCTGATCCCCGAGCTCAAGGAAGCGCTGAAGAAGCTCGGCCACGGCGACATACTGATCGTCGCCGGCGGCGTCATCCCGCCGCAGGACTACGACGCGGTGCTGGCGGCAGGCGCGGCGGAGATCTTCCCGCCGGGAACCGTCATCCCGGAAGCGGCGAACCGGCTGATGGATCGGTTGCTGGCTTGACAATTGAGCGTTAACCGTTATAATCACTGTTACAACAGTGTTATAGACAAGTACGTAAATCTCCTCCACTCTCGGTTCCCTACCAAGCTGGTGGAATTGAGTGCTTGATCAATTCCACCAGCTTGGTAGGGAACCGAGAGTGGAGGAGATTGAAGGAGTTTTCGCCAATGAACATTGTAGTACGCAAGATCGGCAATTCCGAAGGTGTAATTTTGCCTCGGGAAATGCTCGATCGGCTAAATGTTCGCGCCGGGGATACGCTTATTGCTGCCGAGAACGCAGGTGAGCTTCGACTTCGTCGACTTGAGAGCGACCCGGAAGCATTTGAAAGTAAAATGAACATAGCTCGCGAGCGCATGAAAAAATATGAGGTCGCCTACCGCGCTCTCGCGAAATGATCGAGCATCATTCGCGGGAGTTCGTGGAGGCAATGCACGCCGAGCAGTTGCGCCTTCACGGCGGCGCGTCAGGTATGCGAGATGAAGGCATGCTAGAATCGGCCCTTGGGCGGCCGCAGCAGAAAGAGGCCTATGGCGAGCCGGATCTTTGCGAGCTTGCGGCGGCCTACCTCTTCGGTATCGCGAAGAACCACCCATTTGTCGATGGCAACAAGCGGACGGCCTTTGCTGCCGCCGACTTGTTTCTTTATTTCAACGGATTAAGCGTCGAGGCTGAGCAGGAAGAGATCATCCAATTGGTGATGATGGTCGCCGCAGGTCAGATCGATGAGGCTGGGGCGGCCGCCTTCTTCCGCGACCATGTCGTGAAGCTCGAAGATTAGTTCTCGGCCTTGTCCGAGAGCTTGACGATTTCCCATTCCTTGCCGTTGACGGTGACGACCTCGCCAACCTTCTTGCCGAAAAGGGCCACGGCCATCGGCGAGACATGGGAAATGCTCCCCTTCGACGGATCGGCCTCGTCCTCGCCGACGATGCGCCAATGCACCTTCTTGCCGTTGTCGCCTTCCAGGGTGACGCCCATGCCGAAGCGCACCACGTCGCTGCCCGGCTCCGGCACGGAAAGTTCCGCGCTTTCGCGCCGCGCGGTCCAGTAGCGCAAGTCGCGCGACACGACCGCGAGGCGTTCGCGGTCGCCGCGCCTTTCAGCCTTGGCCATCAGGTCGCGCAGCTCGGCGAGATTGTCCTCGATCATCGCCAGGCCGCGCTCCGTCACCAGGTTGCGGTGCGCGCTGACCGGCCGTTCGCCGACGCCGGCAATGGCGTTTTCGCTGTCTTCTTCGCGCGTGAAAGCTCTGCTCATCTGGTGAACTTAGGCTTGGCGAGGCAACTGCACAAGCGGTTTGGCGGTGGGCCGGCATTGGCACGCTTCCTGCGACAGACAGGGCGAAACGCCAGGACCTGTGCCGATGTTGAACAGACGAACGCTGCTTGCCCGGACCGCGGGCCTCGCCGTCGCCGGTGTCTTCGCCGGCAAGGCATCGGCGAAGTCGCTGCCGGGCATCGAGATGGCGGGGATGCGCGGCTCGATCAACGCCACCGAGATCGGCGTGCAGCCGGGCGCGGTCGACGACCAGAGCAAGGCTTTCGCCAGGATGCTGACCGAAGCCAGCGACCGCGACCAGCCGGTGTTCCTGCCGCCCGGCACCTATCTCGTCTCGAACCTTAAGCTGCCTGCCCGGGTGCGCCTGTCGGGCGTGCCCGGCGCGACGCGCATCGTCTATGGCGGCAACGGCCACCTTATGATGGCCGAGCAGGCGGAGTATATCGAACTCAGCGGGCTGGTGCTCGACGGCGCCAACCGCTGGCTGGCCGACTATACGCAAGGCCTGCTCGACCTGCGCCGCGTCGCCCATCTCGTCATCGACAATTGCCAGGTGACCGGCAGCGGCAAGAACGGGCTGGCGCTCGAGCATGCCGTCGGCCGTGTCGGCCGCTCGAATATTTCGGGTGCCGCGGATGCCGGCATCTATTCAGTCGAGGCCGGCGGGCTGGAAATTTCCGGCAATAGCGTTTCGGACTGCGCCAATGGCGGCATCCTGGTGCATCGCTGGCAGGCTGCGGAGGACGGCACCATCGTCAGCGGCAACCGCGTCCAGCGGATCGGCGCGTACAGCGGCGGCACCGGCCAGAACGGCAACGGCATCAACGCCTTCCGCGCCGGCAATGTCGTCATCTCCGGCAATATCGTCTCCGACTGCGCCTTTACTGCGATCCGTGCCAACAGTTCGAGCAATCTGCAGATCACCGGCAACACCTGCTCGCGCTCGGGAGAGACGGGGATCTATTCGGAATTCTCCTTCGAAGGCGCTATCCTCAGCAACAATCTGGTCGACGGTGCCGCCAACGGCATCTCGATCGTCAATTTCAACGAAGGCGGCCGCATTGCGGTCTGCTCGAACAACATCGTGCGCAACCTCTCTACCACCGGCCCCTACACTGCCGATCCGCCCGGCTTCGGCGTCGGCATCAGCGCCGAGGCCGACACGACGGTTTCCGGCAATGTCGTCGAGAACGCGCCGCTTTACGGCATGCAGCTCGGCTGGGGTCCCTATCTGCGCAATGTCGTGGCGACAGGCAATATCATCCGCAAGGCGGGCACCGGCATCGTCGTTTCGGTCGTCGAAGGCTCCGGCAGCGCCGTCATCTCGGACAACGTCATCGACGGCGCGAGGAATGGCGCCATCATCGGCCAGCGCTGGGCCGATCCGGTCACCGGAGACCTCACCCAGTCGACCGATTCCGGCTACGCGCATCTCACCGTGGAGCGCAACAAGGTCAGCTAGACCGAGGCCACGATGATGTGCGCCTGGATCTTGGCGGCAATTTCGCCACGACCGTGTCTGTCGGCGATCACGGATTCGGCGTAGTCGGTCGCGGACGCCAATCGTCCGGCCTCCCTGGCCTCGATCTCGTTGCGAAGCAGGGTGCCCTGGCAATAGGCGACGGCGGGAACGCGCGGCGAGGATGCGCGGCTCTGCTCGGCTCTGGTGTCGATCGTCACATCGGAAAATCCTGCGGCTTCGAGGTCGCGGCGGATCAGGTCCTTGTCGTGATAGCCATGCGGCGTGCGCGCCAGGAAACCCGGCGGATCGTGTGGAAAGATCGTTGCCAGAGCATTCGTCACATCGTCGGCGAATATATTCTCCTCGATGCGATCCCAGACGCTGAACAGGAAATGTCCGCCGGGCTTCAGGACCCGCTTCGCCTCGCGATAGGCAGCGGCGCGGTCGGGAAAGAACATCGCGCCGAACTGACAGCAGACGAGGTCGAAGGCCGCATCCTCAAAGGGCAGCTTCAGGGCATCCGCCTGGCGCCATGTAATGCGGCTGTCGGGCCCCTCGCGCGAAGCCGCATAATCGAGCATCGGTTGGTTGAGGTCGGTTACGATGTAGCTGGCACCAGGAGAGAGTTTTGGCGCCAAGGCGCGGGTGACGGCCCCGGTACCCGCGGCGGTCTCCAAAACGGCCAAGGGTGAGAAGGACACCGCCCGCCGTGCGGTCTCCGCGGCATAGGCCTCGAAAATCAGCGGCACCATATGGCGATCGTAATTTTCCGGGATCGACCCGGCAAACACCTTGTCTGCTTCCAGCATGGCGAGCATCCAGCGCCCGTTTGATGATGGAGGAAACTAGCACATAATTTTCTGTCTTGGGTTCACGCGCGCGGCAGATGCGCGTCGGTAAGCCGATGCGCTAATTGAGCGCCGCCGTCGGCCGCAGCAAGCCGACCTTGGCGCCGACGCGGCTTTCGACCGGAGGATGGGCAAGCTCGGTGAGCTTTGCCGCAACCGCTTCTTCACCGTTCAGCAGCTTCGCCAGCACGGCGGCGATCATCACCTCCGCCGCCCTGCCGGCGCCATCATCGCATTTCAAGGCGACGCCGAGGCCAAGTTCTGGCAATGCCGCGCAATAAACGCCTTCGGCGCCGGTTTTGACGAAGATGCGACCGGGTGCCGCCTGCATCAGAGCGACGTCGGCCTTGCCCGTGCCGGCGACCAGGAACGGCTCCGCCATGCAAGCGGCGAGCAGCCGCTTCGCCGCCTTGGCGCGCTCCGGCGCAAAGCCCCTGCCCGTCGCCATGCGGGCAAAGCCCAGCGCAAAACTCTTCAACGGCACGGCATAGGTCGGGATCGAGCAGCCGTCGATGCCGCAATGATCGACGTCATGCGCCGCGCCCGTCACGGCTTGCATGGCGTCGCGCACCATCTCCTGCAGCGCATGGCCGGCTTTGACATAGCCAGCGTGCGCAATGCCGGCATGCACGCAGGTGCAGAGGAAGCCGGAATGCTTGCCGGAGCAGTTGTTGTGCAAGGCGTTCGGCACGTTGCCGGCGCGGGCGAGCGCGATGGTGGCGTCGTGGCTCGAGGGCCAATGCACGCCGCATTCCAGCGCTTTTCTGTCGAGGCCCGCCTTGGCGAGCATCGCCGTTGCCAGTTCGACATGGGCGGGCTCACCCGAATGCGAGGCGCAGGCCAGCGCCAGTTCGCGGTCGCCGAAGCCATAGGCGTCGGCAGCACCCGATTCGACCAGCGGCAATGCCTGGATCGCCTTCACCGCAGAGCGCGGAAACACCGGACGGTCCGTGTCGCCGATCTCCCAGACGGGCTTGCCGTCGGCATCGAAGACCGAAACCGCGCCGCGGTGCCTGCTTTCGACCACCTCGCCGCGCGTGACTTCGACCAGAACCGGATTTGTCATGTCGCCTCCCGCACGCGCGCCCGCGGCGCGCCGCTTCAATGCGGGCCGCTTCTATCTGATCCGGTCGAGGATGGAAACGTAGTTGGCCACCGCCGCGCCACCCATGTTGAAGATGCCGCCGAGCTTCGCGCCCGGCACCTGGATGCCGCCGGCTTCGCCGGTCAGCTGCATGGCGGTCAGCACATGCATCGACACACCAGTGGCGCCGATCGGGTGACCCTTGGCCTTCAGGCCGCCGGAGGGATTGACCGGCAGGCGGCCGTCCTTGGCCGTCGTGCCATCCAGCGCCAGCCTGGCGCCCTCGCCTGGCTTGGCCAAGCCCATCGCCTCATATTCGATCAATTCGGCGATGGTGAAGCAGTCATGCGTCTCGACGAAGGAGAGGTCGTCGAGCGTGACGCCGGCCTTCTTCAACGCCTGCTCCCAGGCGCGCTCGCAGCCCTCGAAGGAGAGGATGTCGCGCTTCGACATCGGCAGGAAGTCCTGCACATGCTCGTTGGCGCGGAAGGTGACGGCGCGGCGCATCTTGAGCGCCGTTGCGGTGTCGGTGAGCACAAGCGCGGCCGCGCCATCCGAGACCAGCGAGCAGTCGGTGCGCTTCAGCGGACCGGCGACAAACGGGTTCTTCTCGCTTTCCTGGCGGCAGAACTCATAGCCGAAATCCTTGCGCATCTGGGCGTAGGGATTGTCGACGCCGTTTCTGTGGTTTTTGGCGGCGATCATTGCCAGCGCATCCGACTGGTCGCCATAGCGCTGGAAATAGGCCTGCGCGATCTTGCCGAAGACGCCGGCAAAGCCTGCCGGCGTGTCGCCCTCTTCCGGCAGATAGGATGCCTTGAGCAGGTTCTTGCCGATCTCGGGACCAGGCGTCGTCGTCATCTGCTCGGCGCCGACCACCAGCACGATGCGGGCGGCGTTGGAAACGATGGCGCGGATGCCTTGACGGACGGCGGCCGAGCCGGTGGCGCAGGCGTTCTCGACGCGCGTCGCCGGCTTGAAGCGGAGCCGGTCATCGGCTTGCAGCACGAGGCTCGCGGTAAAATCCTGCGGCGAGAAGCCGGCGTTGAAATGGCCAAGTACGATCTCGTCGACATCGTCCGGGCCGATGCCGGCGTGGTCGAGCGCCTCGACGGCAACCTTGGTGATCAGGCCCTCCAGCGTCTCACCTTCGAGCTTGCCGAAGCGCGAATGCGCCCAGCCGACGATGCATGCGGTCATGGCAACCTCCATCTGCGCCGCAGCCTAGCACGATCCTTCGCGGGCACGTGATTCAATATTGTTCAATAATGAACCATTTTCCAGCCTCATCCATGGGCCAGAACGACACGATCGGTTGATCCCGGCGCCGATTTTTATTGATTGATGCGTCAATAAAAAATAACCTTGGCTCGAACCGGACCCCCAAAATGCCGAAAATCGGAATGGAGCCAGTGCGCCGCAAGGCGCTGATCGACGCGACGATCTCGGCGATCGGCGAACGCGGATCGCTGGACGTGACCATGTCGGAGATCGCCGGCCGCGCCGGCGTGTCGTCGGCGCTGGCGCATCACTATTTCGGCGCCAAGGACGAATTGCTGTTCGCGACGATGCGGCACATCCTCGCCGAGCTCAACACCGACACCAGACGCGCGTTCAGCCTTGCCGCCACGCCGCGCCAGCGCGTCTCGGCCGTCGTCGCAGTCAGCTTTTCCGACGACCAGTTCCAGCCTCAGATCATCGCGGCCTGGCTCGCCTTCTATGTCGAGGCGCAGAAATCGACTGAGCTGCGGCGGCTGCTGCGCATCTATGCGCGGCGGCTCAATTCGAACCTGATGAGCGGGCTGGCCGGCATCCTGCCACGAGCCGAGGCGGACCGCGTGGCCGAAGCGACCGCGGCGCTGATCGACGGGCTCTACATCCGCCGCGCGCTGAAAGACGGCGTGCCAGACGCGCAGACCGCAATCGCGCTCGTCGAGGACTATCTCGAAACCAAGCTCAACGGACGGAGCCTGCCTTGACCACCCGGCGACCCAACCTCCTGATCGTCATGGTCGATCAGCTCAACGGCACGCTCTTCCCGGACGGCCCGGCCGAATTCCTGCATGCGCCGCATCTGAAGGCGCTTGCCGTGCGCTCGGCGCGTTTCGCCAACAACTACACCGCCTCGCCGCTTTGCGCACCGGGCCGCGCCTCGTTCATGAGCGGGCAATTGCCGTCGCGCACGCAGGTCTATGACAACGCCGCCGAGTTCGCCTCCTCGATCCCCACCTACGCGCATCATCTGCGCAGCGCCGGTTATCACACGGTGCTTTCCGGCAAGATGCATTTCGTCGGCCCCGACCAGTTGCACGGTTTCGAAGAGCGGCTCACCACCGACATTTATCCCGCCGATTTCGGCTGGACGCCGGACTACCGCAAGCCCGGCGAGCGCATCGACTGGTGGTACCACAATCTGGGTTCCGTGACCGGCGCCGGCGTCGCCGAGATCACCAATCAGATGGAATATGACGACGAGGTCGCCTTCCATGCGACGCAGAAGCTCTACGAGTTCGCGCGTGTATCAGATGACGCCGACCGGCGCCCCTGGTGCCTGACCGTCTCCTTCACCCATCCGCACGATCCCTATGTCGCGCGGCGCAAATACTGGGACCTTTACGAGGACTGCCCGGCGCTGGAACCGGAGGTGGGCTTCATCGCCTACGACAGCCAAGATCCGCATTCAAAGCGGCTCTACAAGGCATCCGACTACGACAGTTTCGACATCACGCCGGAACAGGTGCGCCGCTCGCGCCGCGGCTATTTCGCCAACATCTCCTATCTCGACGACAAGATCGGCGAGTTGCTGTCGGTGCTGGAGCGAACCCGCATGGCTAACGACACGATCGTGCTGTTCTGCTCCGACCACGGCGACATGCTGGGCGAGCGCGGCCTGTGGTTCAAAATGTGCTTCTACGAAGGCTCTGCGCGGGTGCCTTTGATGATGGCCGGCAAGGGCATCAAGGCCGGGCTGATCGGGGCGCCTGTTTCCAATCTCGACGTGGCGCCGACGCTTTGCGATCTCGCCGGCATCGATATGAGCGCGATAGCGCCTTGGACGGACGGCCGATCGCTGCTGCCGCTTGCCGGCGGCAAGGAGCGTTCGGCGCCGGTGCTGATGGAATATGCGGCCGAAGGCTCCTACGCGCCGATGGTGGCGATCCGCGAGGGCAAATTCAAATTCGTCCATTGCGAGCTCGATCCGCCGCAGCTCTTCGACCTCGCAGCCGATCCGCGTGAGCTCGACAATCTCGCCGCCGATCCAGCTTACGCAGATCTGGTCTCGTCCTTCATGGACAAGGTCCGCACGCGCTGGAACATGGCGAGCTTCGACGCCGCCGTGCGCGAAAGCCAGGCGCGCCGCTGGGTAATCTACCCGGCGCTGCGCAACGGCGCCTACTACCCGTGGGAGTTCCAACCCCTGCAGAAGGCGTCGGAACGCTACATGCGCAATCATATGAACCTCGACAATCTCGAAGAGAGCAAACGGTATCCGAGAGGCGAATGATGGCAGACATTCTCGTCCCTACCCTCGACCACCTGAAGCAGGCCTATGCCGTCACCTCGACGGCCACGCAGGTGACGCCGCTCTTGGAGTCGGCGGCTTTAGCCAAGGAGACCGGTGCCGCGCGCGTCTTCATCAAGCCGGAGTCGCTGCAATGGGCCGGCTCCTTCAAGGTGCGCGGCGCCTATTGGCGGCTGAAGCGATTGTCGCCGGATGAGGCGAAGAAGGGAGTCGTCGCCTATTCCTCCGGCAATTTCGCTCAGGGGCTGGCGGCCGCCGGCCAGGCGCTGGGCATTCCCGTCACGATCGTCATGCCGATCGACGCGCCCGCCGCCAAGCGCGACGCGACGGCCGGTTATGGCGCGCGCGTGGTGCTGACCGATCATGGCGACCGCGCGCGTGAGGAGGTTGCGGCCGCAAAGGCGCGCGAGATCGCCGAGACCGAGCGCCTCACCTTGCTGCATCCGTTCGACGATCCGGAGATCGTCGCCGGCCAGGCCGGCGCCGGGCTGGAAGCGCTCGACCAGTTGGCCATGAAGAAGGCGCATGCCGATCTGGTGTTCTGCTCGGTCGGCGGCGGCGGACTGATCGGCGGCGTCTCGCTCGCCTTCCACTATGTATCGCCCAAGAGCGAGATCATCGCCGTCGAGCCGGAAGGTTTCAACGGCATGGGCTCGTCTCTGGCGCATGGCGCGATCGAGACCATGCCGATCGGGCCGAAATCGATCTGCGACGGGCTGATGGCGCGCAAGCCCGGCGACGCGCCCTTCGCGGCGGTGACTGCTGCCGGCGTGCGCGGCGTCACCGTCGACGACGCTTCGGTGCGGCGGGCGATGAAGATCGCCTTCGAGCGGATGAAGCTGGTGCTGGAGCCGTCCGGCGCGGCGTCGCTCGCGGCGCTGCTCGGCGGCAAGGTGGATGTGAAGGACAAGACGGTCCTTGTGGTTGCAACCGGCGGCAATGTCTCACTCGCCGATTTTATGGCGCATATGAACAATGCTTGAAGCGGATTTCGTCATCATCGGCTCCGGCTCCGCCGGCTCGGCCATGGCCTACCGGCTGTCGGAAGACGGCAAGCATTCGGTGATCGTCATCGAGTTCGGCGGCACCGATATGGGGCCACTGATCCAGATGCCGTCGGCGCTGTCGATCCCGCTCAATATGAGCCTTTACGACTGGGGGTTCGCTAGCGAGCCCGAGCCGCATCTCGGCGGGCGCGTGCTTGCCACCCCACGCGGCAAGGTGATCGGCGGCTCGTCCTCGATCAACGGCATGGTCTATGTGCGTGGGCATGCGCATGACTTCGACCACTGGGCCGAACAGGGCGCCGCCGGCTGGGCGTTCGCCGACGTGCTCCCCTATTTCAAGCGCATGGAGGATTCCGACGGCGGCGAGGACGGCTGGCGAGGCAAAGGCGGCCCGCTGCATGTGCAGCGCGGCACACGCAAGAACCCGCTCTATGGTGCGTTCATGGAGGCAGGCCGCCAGGCCGGTTTCGAGCTCACCGACGACTATAACGGCTCGAAGCAGGAAGGTTTCGGGCCGATGGAGCAGACCATTCTGGGCGGTCGCCGCTGGTCGGCGGCGAACGCGTATCTGAAGCCGGCTCTCAAACGCAAAAATGTTAGCCTGCTCAAGGGTTTCGCCCGACGCGTGGTGATCGAGAATCAACGTGCGATCGGCGTCGAAATCGAAGCCAACAAAAAGATTCAGGTCGTTAAGGCGCGGCGCGAGGTGATCGTCGCGGCGTCGTCGATCAATTCGCCGAAGATTCTCATGCTGTCCGGTATCGGCCCGGGCGCGCATCTCCAGGAAAACGGCATCCAGGTGGTTGCCGACCGGCCAGGCGTCGGCGCCAATCTGCAGGACCATCTGGAGCTTTATATCCAGCAGGAATCCACCAAGCCGATCACGCTGAACTCGGTGCTCAATCCCTTCTCCAAGGCATTGATCGGCGCACAGTGGCTGTTCTTCAAGAGCGGGCTCGGCGCCACCAACCATTTCGAGGCGGCCGCCTTCGTGCGTTCGCAGGCCGGCGTCGACTACCCGGACATCCAATACCACTTCATCCCGGCGGCGGTGCGCTATGACGGCAAATCGGCGGCGAAGTCGCACGGCTTCCAGGCGCATGTCGGGCCGATGCGTTCGAAGTCGCGCGGCTCGGTGATGCTGCGCTCGCCCGACCCGAAGGCGAAGCCGGTGATCCGCTTCAACTACATGTCGCATCCGGACGACTGGAGCGAGTTCCGCCACTGCATCCGGCTGACGCGCGAGATCTTCGGCCAGAAAGCCTTCGACGGCTTTCGCGGCCAGGAGATTTCGCCGGGCAGCCATGTGCAGACCGATGACGAGCTCGATGCTTTCATCCGCGATCACGCCGAAAGCGCCTACCACCCCTGCGGCACCTGCAGGATGGGCCGCGCCGACGACCTGACCGTCGTTGTCGATCCGGAATGCCGGGTGATCGGCGTCGATGGGCTGCGCGTCGCCGACTCCTCGATCTTCCCGCGGGTGACCAACGGCAACCTCAACGCGCCGTCGATCATGACCGGCGAAAAGGCGTCCGATCACATCCTTGGCCGAACGCCGCTGGCGCCATCCAACCAGGAACCGTGGATCAATCCGCGCTGGCAGGTGGCGGACCGATAGGGCATTGTCGGGCAGACGGCCCGATCGGCCAACAGTTCTGGAGAAAGCCATGCGCGCCCAACCGACGGCATCGCACTACGTCAACGGCCGCTACATCGAGGACGAAGGCGGTGCGCCGCTGCCGGTGATCTATCCGGCGACGGGCGAGACTATCGCCACGCTGCATTCAGCGACGCCGAACGTTCTGGAGCTCGCCATCGAGGCCGCGCGCGCCGCGCAGCCGGCCTGGGCGCGGCTGAAGCCAGTCGAGCGCGGACGCATCCTGCGCCGGGCCGCCGACATTCTTCGCGCGCGCAATGCCGATCTTGCCCGCATCGAGACGCTCGACACCGGCAAGGCGATCCAGGAGACGCTGGTGGCGGACGCGCCTTCGGCCGCCGACTGCCTGGAATATTTCGCCGGCGCGGCCGCCGCCTTCAATGGCGAGATGATCGATCTCGGCGGACCCTTCGCCTACACGCGCCGCGAGCCGCTCGGCGTTTGCGTCGGCATCGGCGCCTGGAACTATCCGATCCAGATCGCCGGCTGGAAGTCGGCGCCGGCCTTGGCCATGGGCAATGCCATGGTGTTCAAGCCGTCGGAGAACACGCCGCTATCGGCGCTGGCGCTTGCCGAAATCTATTCAGAGGCTGGCTTGCCCGATGGTCTGTTTAATGTGGTACAGGGCTATGGCGATGTCGGCGCAGGTCTCGTCGGCCATGATGTCGTGGCAAAAGTTTCGGTGACCGGCTCAGTGCCGACCGGCCGTAAGGTGCTGTCGCTTGCCGGCTCGAAGATGAAGCACGCGACGATGGAGCTCGGCGGCAAGTCGCCACTGATCGTCTTCGACGACGCCGATGTCGAGAACGCCATCGGCGGCGCCATGCTCGGCAATTTTTACTCCACCGGCCAGATCTGCTCGAACGGCACGCGCGTCTTCGTGCAGAAGGGCATTCATGACCGCTTCGTCGACCGGCTGGTCGAGCGCACCAAGAAAATCCGCATCGGCGACCCGCTTGATCCCGAAACGCAGATGGGGCCGCTGGTCAACAAGGCGCAGCAGGACAAGGTCCTTTCCTACATCGCGGCCGGCAGGCAGGATGGCGCGAGCCTCGCCTGCGGCGGAAACTTGCCGTCGCTGCAGGGTTTCGAAGGCGGCTTCTTCATCGAGCCTACGGTGTTCACCAGCGTCACCGATCGCATGCGCATCGCGCGGGAAGAGATTTTCGGGCCGGTGATGAGCGTGCTCAAATTCGACAGCGAGGACGAGGTGATTGAGCGCGCCAACGACACCGAATTCGGGCTCGCGGCCGGCGTGTTCACCCGCGACCTGCCGCGCGCCCATCGTGTCATCGCCGAGCTGCAGGCCGGCACCTGTTGGATCAACGCCTACAACCTCACGCCGGTGGAAATGCCCTTCGGCGGGGTCAAGCAGTCCGGTATCGGCCGCGAGAATTCGCTGGCGGCGCTGGCGCATTACTCGCAGCTGAAGGCGGTTTATGTCGAGACGGGGGACGTGATAGCGCCCTACTGAGACCCCTCTGCCGTCCCGTCCAGATATTGCGTCAGCGCACAGACGAGATGGTAGAAGATGCTGGCCGGCACCTCGGTCGCCAGTGAGCGGCCGCGCTCGTCGATGCGGTCGATCCACAGACCGAGCGGCGCCGGATCGATGTGCCAGCGGAACAGGCGGCCGACGCGCGCTTCGATTTCGGGCTTGAGGTCGGGCCCGCCCGAGCCGTCGAGCGCGATCGCCGCCTTGATCGCCTCGGCCTGCGGCCAGCTGCGCGAGACCGTGTCGAGCGGCAGGCCCTGCCGAGAGACGGCGCCATAGGCGAGGCCGGTGGCGCGGTTGAGGCCGTTGGCAACGGCCGAGGCATAAAGCTTGCGGGCGAAGGCGGTGAGTTCGCCTTGGCCGCTGCGGGCGGCGAAATCGACCAGCAGCGAGGCCCATTCGAAATGATGGCCGGGCTCGGTCCAGCTCCGCCTCTCACCCGCCGCCGGTTTCCAACCCTCGTCGAAATATTCGCCCAGCGTCCAGCTTTCGGCATCGAAGAAATGGCTGCGGAAAAGGTCGATGATGCGCGCGGCGCGGCGCAGATAGGCGCGCTCGCCCGTCGCCTTGTGCCAGGCAAGGAAGGCCTCGAGCAGATGCATGTGCGGATTGGAACGCCGTTCTTCCGCACCGTCGGAGGTTTCCAGAAAGCCGGTCATGCGGGCGTCTTCCAGATGCGCATCGAGGAAGGAAAACGTCTCCTCGCCGAGCCGTAACGCGTCCGGGTGTCCCGATATATGGGCGTGGGCGAGCGCCAAAAGCACGCAGGAATGATCGTAAGCATCCTCCACCGGATCGGCGACCGAGCCGTCGATGTTGAGCGTGCGCACCCAGCCGCCGCGGTCGGTGCGGCCCTGCCCTACCATGAAGTCGATGCCATGCGCGATCAGCCTGTCCGCCGGGCCGTCCCAGCCGCGCTCCTTGGCTACCGCGAAGGCATAGACCTGGCGCGCCTGCGTGCGCATGCGCTTCGGCTTCATCAGCGGCGAGGCATCGAAGCTCAGCGCCTCATGGAAGCCGCCATGGCGTTCGTCAACGCCGACAGTCGACCACAGCGGCAGCGTCTCCTCGAACAGCCAATGGCGCACGCGCCGCCGCCAGGCGCCGCTCTCGATGACGCGGTCATGCGCCGGCGTGAACCTCGTCTCCAGCCGGCCGGATTTCTCCAACTGCTCGACGATCTTCTTGACGTCCTGGCTGTAGCTGACAGGGGCGACGAAAGTGGCATCGGCAGTGGAAACGATGGCCACGTCCTTCATGCCAATGGCCGATAGCAGCCGACCCTCGCTGCGGATATAGGAGTTCTCGCAATCTATGGCGACGACGTCTCCGGCGATGACGTTGCCCTGCCCATCGGACGGGCCAACGTCGAGCAGCGACTGCCAGGAGCCGAGATCGTTCCAGCGGAAGCCGGCCGGAACCATGGCGATACCTTTCGCGCGCTCCATGATGGCGTAATCGATCGAGGTCGACGGGATCGCGGAATAAAGATCGAGCGGCATATAAAGGCCGGATAGGTCGCTGGTCGCAGCCTTGTAGGCGGCCTCCGTCCCCTGCCAGATTTTCGGTACATAGGCCGCGAAGGCGTCGCGCATGACGGCGGCGCGGAACAGGAAGATGCCGGTGTTCCAGTAGAAGCTGCCGGCGTCGAGATAGGCCTGCGCGGTGGCGAGATCGGGCTTCTCGACAAAACGCGAGACGTCGAAGACGCCGTCCTTGTCAGCCCCGACCTCGATATAGCCATAGCCGGTCTCGGGCTGGGTCGGCTTGAGGCCGAACACCACGAGCCGGCCGGCATTCGCCGCGGCCGTGCCCGCCTCGATGCTTTGCCAGAACTGGCGAGGCGTCGATATCTCGTGATCGGACGGCACGACCAGCACCAGCTCGTCGCCATAGTCGGAGAGCGTGCGCAGGCTGGCCAGCGCCACGGCGGCGGCCGTGTTGCGGCCCGTCGGCTCGAACAGCGGTCCGCCACCGGCAAGATCGATGCCGGCAAGGTCGGCATGGACGCGCTCGGCATGACGCTCCGCGGCGATCAGGAAAATCGGTGTTTCGCCTTGCGGGCGCGCCGCCAGGCGGCGCAAAGTCTTGGCCAGCATCGAGCCATCGCCCGAGAAGTCGTGGAATTGCTTGGGATTGTCCTCGCGCGACAGCGGCCACAGCCGCGAGCCGACGCCGCCGCTCATGGCGAAACTGACGATGCGCTGGCTCATGAACGACCCTGTCAAAAGTCCGGCTCCCATGGGTCGGACTTACGACAAAAGCCTTTAAGCCCACCTTTACCCGACAGCCAAAATCCTATGCCATTCGGGCAAGCTCCGCGAAAGAAAGGAAATGCGACAGAAGGACTGCCATTGCCGCTTGCAGGATCGGAAAGCGGCAGCTATAAGCCCGCGGTCTGGTCACGGAGTGTAGCGCAGTCTGGTAGCGCACCTCGTTCGGGACGAGGGGGTCGCAGGTTCAAATCCTGCCACTCCGACCAGAAAAACAAGCACTTAAGTGCTGCGATCCCGCCCTCCCGCATTAACCTTTCATCGTCGAACGGCGAGCCGGATTGGCTGCTGCCGCCCATTGTGCTCGACAGCCGGCCCTTACTTTGACCTAATGGCGTCTTGTCCTTGGTTCGTGGAGCGCGGAGCCGCAGAGCGGCTAATTGAGGAATGACGTTCAAGTTTATAGCCATCTCGATCGCGATGCTGCTTCTGGCGGCGGGCTGCTCATCGACCACCGCGTCGATCAGCCCGGCGAAATACGACAAAATGAACTGCCCCGAGCTCAACAGTGCGGTCGGCGACACCGCGACCGATATTTCTCGTACCGCAATCGCTCGCGGCAAGGTCGCCAACACCAGCGTGCCGACATGGCTGCTCGGCGGCGAGCGTGTGAAGACGGCGATCGCCAACCGCGAAACCGCCCGGATCGAACGGCTGCAGCAACAGCAGCAGGTGATCGTCGCGACGCGGAACCAGAGGTGCCCATCCTCGCTCTGAGGCGAGCGAGGATAAGCTTGCCCGCTTCAGGCACTCATCCTGAATCGTGCCGTATCGATCGCCGCGTTCATCAGCGTCTGGGTGTAGGCTTCGCGCGGATTGTCGAAGATCTCCTGCGTCGGCCCTTCCTCGACGATCTTTCCCTGCTTCATGACGATGATGTAGTCGGCCATGGCGCGCACCACGGCGAGGTCGTGGCTGATGAAGAGGTAAGACAGCTCGTGGTCGGCCTGGAGCTTGCGCAGCAGCTCGACGATCTGCTTCTGCACCGAACGGTCGAGCGCCGAGGTCGGCTCGTCCAGCACCACCACTTTCGGCTTCAGGATCATGGCGCGGGCAATGGCGATGCGCTGGCGTTGGCCGCCGGAGAATTCATGCGGGTAGCGGTTGCGCGCATTGGGATCGAGGCCGACTTCGCGCAGCGCCTCGACGGCGCGCTGGTCGCGCTGCTTGCCGGTCAGCGACGGCTCGTGCACCAGAAGCCCTTCGGTGATGACCTGGCCGACGGTCATGCGCGGCGACAGCGAACCGAACGGATCCTGGAAGACGAGCTGCAATTCGCGCCTGAGCGGGCGCATCGCCCGGCGGTCGGCTTCTGAGATGTCGCGGTCGCCGAAGCGGATGACACCGTCGTTCGGAAGGAGCCTGAGCAGCGCGCGGCCAAGCGTCGACTTGCCTGAGCCCGACTCACCGACGATGCCGATCGTCTGGTTGCGCTTCAGCCGGATCGAGATCTTGTCCACCGCGCGCAGCATCAGCGGCTCGCCGCCGAACAAGCCGCCGCCGATCTTGAAGACGACCTCTACGTTGCGGCCTTCGAGCAGCACCGGGGAACTGGCGGGCGGCGCTGCTTTGGTGCCGGTCGGCTCGGCCGCGAGCAGCATTTTGGTGTAGGCATGCTGCGGGTTGGCGAAGAGCGCTTCCGCCTCGCCCTCCTCCACCACCTCGCCCTGGCGCATGACATAGACCCTGTCGGCGAAGCGGCGCACGATGCCGAGATCGTGGGTGATGAAGACGATCGCCATGCCGAGCTTGCGCTGCAATTCGGCGAGCAGCATCAGGATCTGCGCCTGGATGGTGACGTCGAGCGCAGTCGTCGGCTCGTCGGCGATCAGGATGTCCGGGTCGTTGGCCAGAGCCATGGCGATCATGACGCGCTGCCGCTGGCCGCCCGACATCTCGTGCGGATAGGATTTCATCCGCCGCTCGGGATCGGGAATGTGCACCAGCCGCAAAAGCTTCAGCGCTTCTTCCCGCGCCGCAGCCCCGGATAGCCCGCGGTGCCGGCGGATCGGCTCCATCAGCTGGTTGCCAATGGTGTAGAGCGGGTCGAGCGAGGTCATCGGCTCCTGGAAGATCATGCTGATCTTGCGGCCGCGGACCTGGTTCAGCTCGCTTTTGGTCATCTCCAGAAGATTGCGGCCGCGATAGTCGACCTGGCCTGTCGCCTCGCCATTGGAGGAAAGCAGGCTCATCGCCGCCATCATCGTCTGGCTCTTGCCGGAGCCGGATTCGCCGACGACGGCGACCGTCTCGCCGGCATTGACCTTGATGTTGATGCCCTTGACGGCCTCGACCGTGCCGTCGAGGGTCTGGAAGCGGACGCGCAGGTCCTTGACGCTGAGGATCGTTTCGGCAGCCATGTCCGCGGTCCCCATCTTTATCGATCCTTCGGATCGAGCGCGTCGCGCAGGCCGTCGCCGACGAAGTTCAGCGCGAACAGCGTCGAGACGAGGAAGAAGGCCGGGAACAGGAGCAGCCAGTTGGCATAGCCGATGTTCTTGGCGCCGACCGAGATCAGCACGCCCCAGCTGGTCATCGGCTCCTGCACGCCGAGACCGAGGAAGGAGAGGAAGCTTTCCAGGATGATGACCTGCGGCACCAGGAGCGTCATGTAGATAACCACCGGCCCGAGGAGGTTCGGAATGACATGGCGCAGCAGGATGCCGCGCTGGCTGACCCCCATGGCTTCCGCCGCCTGGACATATTCCTGCCTGCGGATCGACAGCGCCTGGCCGCGCACGATGCGCGCCATGTCGAGCCACAGCACAGCGCCGACGGCCAGGAACATCAGCACGAAGTTGCGGCCGAAGAACACCACCAGCATGATGACGAAGAAGATGAAGGGCAGCGAATAGAGCACGTCGACGATGCGCATCATCACCTCGTCGACCCGGCCGCCGGCA
The DNA here is from genome assembly GCF_020165075.1 of Mesorhizobium sp. CA4. NCBI lineage: Bacteria > Pseudomonadati > Pseudomonadota > Alphaproteobacteria > Hyphomicrobiales > Phyllobacteriaceae > Mesorhizobium > Mesorhizobium sp. CA4. The sequence goes on along the minus strand of NZ_JAIUHK010000008.1, from coordinate 163,552 downwards.
AAGCCAGCCGCCGCGCCGTAGATGACGCCGATGACGCCGGCGACGACGCCGGCAAGCAGGCCGATGGCCAAGGATATGCGCCCGGCCATCAGCGTGCGCGAGAGCAGGTCGCGGCCGGTGTTGTCGGTGCCGAAGAAGAAATATTGCTGCTTCACGGCCGAGCTCATGGTCACTTCCAGGCCGTCGGGCGACTTGTTCTCGATCCTGGTATCATCGAAGGCGTCGGAGCGGTCGAGATAACGGATGTTGCGGTCGTCGATCGGCTTGGTCGAGGTGATGGTCACGATGACGCGATTGCCGTCCTGGTGCCATTCCTTGATCTCGGCGCGCATGCGCTTGATGGCGTCGCCCAGCGCACCCTGGATCATGTCGGGTTTTGGATAGGCCGAAAGGCTCGGCGGCATGCGCACATAGTCGCCATAGATGGTGGTGTATTGATGTGGCACGGCCCACGGACCGCAAATGCTGATGACGGCGATAAAAGCCAGGTAGTAGAGGCTGAGCATCGCGGCGCGGTTGCGCTTCAGCCGCGCCCAGGCATTGCCCCAGAGCGAGCGGCCGACGATCGGCTCGGGAACCGCGACGGCGAGCTCAGTCATAGCGCACCCTTGGGTCGACGACCGCGTAGAGCAGGTCGACGATCAGGTTGAAGACGATGGTGAAGAGCGCGATCACCACCACGGTTCCCATGACCAGAGTGTAGTCGCGGTTGAGCGCGGCATCGACGAAGTAGCGGCCGACCCCGGGGATGGAGAAGATCGTCTCGACGATGATCGAGCCGGTCAACAGCGCGGCTGCCGCCGGGCCGGTGAAGGAGACGATCGGCAGCACGGCGCCGCGCAATGCGTGCTTGACGACCACCGACCAGTCGGAGAGGCCCAGCGCGCGGGCGGTGCGGATATGATGCGAACGCAGGCTCTCAATCATGGAGCCGCGCATCAGGCGGGCCACGATGGCGATCTGCGGCAAGGCCAGCGTCAGCACCGGACCGACCTTGTTGATCAAGGCGCCGTCGCCCCAGCCGCCGATCGGCAGCAGCTTCCAGGAAAGCCCGAACACGAGCTGGATCACCGGCGCGGTGACGAAGGTGGGGATGGTGCTGCCGGCGGTGGCTAAAGCGATCACAGAATAATCGCCTATTTTGTTCTGGTTGAGCGCCGCGATCGTGCCGAGGATCGAGCCCAGCACCAGCGCCAGCACCAGTGCCGAGGTACCGATCTGCACCGAGATCGGCAGACCCTTGGCGAAGAGTTCGGTGACGGTGAAATCCGGCAAATTGTAGCTCGGGCCGAAACTGCCGCGCAAAAGATTGCCGAGATAGTGGACATATTGCAGCCAGAGCGGATCGTTGAGACCGAACTGGGCTTCGAGATTGGCCCTGATCTCAGGGCTCAAGCCCCGCTCCTGGTTGAACGGGCCGCCTGGCGCGACGCGGATCAGGAAAAACGCCACTGTCACGATGACGAACAGCGTCGGGATGGCGGTCAACAGCCGCCGGAAGACATAACGCAGCATCGGCGCCCCGCTTCAGCCAGGGCGACAGGCTCTCCAGTCGAAGATCCGTGGCGCGCCGGCATCTCTGATCTTCGCACCGGGCAGCCTGAAAATCCAATCCGACTTTCGGCCCGGCACGACGACAGACCGCGACCGCCGCTCCCAAAAAGAGAGCGGCGGTACGGCCAAGGTTTCTTGTCAGTCCTTGGAGATGAAGCGGGACGGATGAATGTCCATCACATTGTCTTCGAAGCCATGCACCTTCGAGGAAACGATGTCGTGGTAGCTGTAGTAGAGAAGCGGGATCTCGCCGACGTCGTCGACGAGGATGCGCTCGGCTGCGGCGAGGTCCTTCATGCGCTCCTCAGGCTTGCCGCCGGCGGCAGCTGCCTTGTCCATAGCGGCTTCATAGGCAGGGCTGTTGTAGTTCGAGTAGTTGTTGCCGCTCGCCTTGCGCGAGATGCCGAGAAAGGTCTCCGGATCCTTGTAGTCGGCGATCCAGGCGGCGCGGGCGACGTCGTAGTTACCCTTCTGCTCGAGGAAGCTATAGTGGGTCTTGGTGTCGGTGTTGAGCAGCGTCACCTCGACGCCGAGCGGCTTCAGCTGTTCCTGGATGGCGACCGCCGTGTTCTTGTGGTTCTCCGAGGTGTTGTATCGGATCTCCATCTTCAACGGATGCTCGGGCGTGTAGCCGAGCTTTTCCAGGATCTTCTTGGCCGCATCCTCGCGGTCGATCTGCGGCATGTCGGCATATTTGGCCAGTGCCGGCGTGTAGCCCTCGATGCCCGGAGGCACCATCGAATATCCAGGCAGCATCGAGTTTTGCCAGACCTTCTCGGCGAGGAAGTCGCGGTCGATCGCCATCGAGATGGCGTTGCGCAACTCGACATTGTCCCAAGGCGCCTTGTCGGTCTTGATCGCATAATAATAAGTACCGAGATATGGCCCGACGCGGACCTGGTCACCGAATTTGGTTTTTAGATCGGCGAGCTGTTCGGTCGGCAGATCGCCATAGCTGTCGAGTTCGCCTGCTTCGAAACGCTTCATCGCCGACGAGCGATCCTCGGTCGGGATGTAGTTGACCACGTCGAGCTTGACGCTCGCGGCGTCCCAGAACTTCGGGTTCTTGACCAATTTCAAATGGTCGTTGGGAACCCACTCGGCCAGCGTATAGGCGCCGTTGGAGACCAGCTTGCCCGGCTTGATCCAGTCGGCGCCGAGCTTGTCCATGGAAGCCTTGTTGACCGGATAGGTCGCCTGGTGGGTCAGCATCTCCAGGAAATAGGGTGTCGGAGCCTTGAGCGTGACTTGCAGCGTGTTGGCGTCGATCGCCTTCACGCCCATATCCTCGGCCTTGCCTTTTTTGGTGTTGAAGTCCTCGGCGCCCTTCACCGGATAGAGCATCGAGGCGTATTCTGCAGCGGTGGCCGGATCTTCCAGCCGATGGAACGAATAGACGAAGTCGTCCGCCGTCACCGGAGTGCCGTCCGACCAGAGGCCGTCCTTGCGCAGCTTGAAGGTGTAGACGGTGCCGTCATCCGATACTGTCCAGCTTTCGGCGGCGCCCGGAATGAGGTTCGTCTTCTGGTCATGCATGACGAGGCCCTGGAACAGGTCGCGTATAATATCGGCTTCATAGACTGTGGAAGTCTTATGCGGATCGACCGTCTCCGCCTCGGCGGCGGCGCCGCGGTTGTAGACAGTCTCGGCGAAGGCCGGCGTGTAGAATGTGCCGGCGGCCAAGGCCAATGTGGTGGCGAACACCGTCGCCTTCAGCATGTTTTTCAGCATGAAGTTTCTCCCTATCGGCGCAGCCCCTCAGCCGCGCCTTCTTAAGTTTTGACACCCCGGAACCGTTGAAACGGCCCCGTTTCAGGCGTGCCGCCGGTCCCTTCCGGCGGCTGGTGGCAGCAGACTAGACACAGCGAAATCTGATTTCAACCATTGCCTGCTTGACGCAAAGTGAGCGTCATCACGCTAAAACAGCGAAAACTAAAGCTAGAGCTTGCCTTCAACTTGGCACACCTGCCGGTTGTTCGACGCGTTTTCTGTTTTTGCAGGCAGGTTTTGGCATTCTCCGCGCCATGCTGAAAAACCGAAAATTCCCCGTTTTGTGGTGTCGTTTCCGGGCTGACGCCACGGGTACGTCGGCAATCGAATTCGCCATGCTGGCGCCGATCTTCATCCTGCTTCTGCTCGGCATGGTTGCATATGGGATTTATTTCGGCGCCAGCCATTCGGTACAGCAGATCGCCGCCGATGCGGCGCGCACGGCGATTGCCGGCCTCAACCAGACCGAGCGGCAGGCGCTGGTTACCGATTTCGTCGCTCACGAGGTCTCGGGCTATCCCTTCGTCGATCCCAACAAGCTGACCGTCAATGCGCAGGACAGCGCCGCGGACGGCAGCCAGTTCGTCGTCTCGGTCACCTACGATGCGCGCAACCTGCCGATCTGGAACCTGTTCCGGACGCTGCCGTTGCCGGGCACGACGATCCAGAGTCAATCGACGATCCGCGTCGGAGGGATATGATGCGGGCCAAGGGGGGATTGATTGCGGCGACACGTAGGCTGCTCGCCGACCGGAGCGCGAATTTCGCCGTCATGACGGCGCTATGCACGCCGGTGGCGCTGGCGCTGACCGCCTTCGCGATCGACGAAGGCTCGCTTTACAACGAGCGGCGCGCCGCGCAGTCGATCGTTGACCTCGCCGCCATCACCGCGGCCTCGAACATCACCAATGCCCAGCAGGCGGTGCTGACGACGCTCGCCGACAACGGCATCACCTCGGTCGCCGTACAGCAACAGGGCACCACTGTGGCGCCAACCGCCAGCAAGGCGGTCGTCCAGATCTTGCCGGGGCGCTACACGGGCGTCAGCACCATTGCCGCCGGCAGCCGGTTCGAGGCGGGCAAGCTGCCCTACAATGCCGTGCAGGTGTCGCTGAAGAAGCAGGGCACGCTCTATTTCGCCGGCTCGATCATGTCGCCGCCCACCCTCGGCACGACGGCAATCGCCAGCGCGCAGCCGCAAGCTGCTTTTTCGGTCGGCTCGCGGCTTGCCAGCCTCAATGGCGGCATTCTCAACGCGCTTCTCGGCGGCCTTCTCGGCGGCAACATCTCGCTCAGCGTGATGGATTACAATTCACTGGTGTCGGCCGATGTCGACGTTCTTTCGTTCACCGATGCGCTGGCGACGCAATTGCATCTGACCGGTGTGAGCTATTCCGACGTGCTCGCCTCCAAGGCAACGATCGGCCAGATCGCCACCGCCATGGCAAACGTGCCGGGGCTGGACCGCACGGCCAAAATCGCCTTGCAGACCATGGCTTCCAGCGCCACCAACACCGTCAAGGTGCCGCTCTGCAATCTCGCCAATCTCGGCTCGGTGGGTAGCCTCGGCCTCGGACAGAAGCCAGCCGGGCTTTCTGTCGGCGCCAGTGCCATGAGCATGTTGACGGCGGCGGCGGCACTGGCGAACGGCAACAACGAGGTCCAGGTCAATCTCGGCGCCACCATTCCGGGGCTGACATCCGCCACCCTCGCCGTGGCCATAGGTGAGCCCTTGCAGTGTTCACCCTGGCTGGCTGTAGGAGAATCGGGCAGCGTGGTGCGCACCGCGCAGACGCGCATCAAGCTCAACGCCGACGTCACCGTCGGCAATTCCAATCTCGGCGGCGGCACCAGCCTTGTCGCCGTCCACCTGCCGCTCAATGTCGAAGTGGCCTATGCCGAAGCCAAGCTGACCGACATCAGCTGCCCGACCGGGCCGTCGAGCATCAATGTCTCGATCGCCGCGCAGCCCGGCGTCGTCTCGGCGCATCTTGCAAACAGCAATGCCAGCGGCTTTGCCGACTTTACCCAACCGCAGTCCTTCTCCAACGCCGATATCGCGGACCTGAGGCTGTTGCTCATCCCGCTGCTGCAGGTGACAGGCTCGTCGGCCTTCTCGGTCACCAATATGGCGCCGACGAACCTGACCTTCAGTGCCACCGATATCGCCAACAAGGCGATCAAGACGGTGTCGACAAAGAACCTGACGCAGTCGCTCACGACATCGCTGGTCAACAACCTGTCGCTTTCGATCGATGCGCTGGGGCTAGGCCTCAATGTGACCGCCCTGCTCGGCACGGTGAAACCGGCGGTAACGACGCTGCTTAACGGCGTGACCGCGCCGGTCGACAGCCTGGTCTACAACGTTCTGGGGGCGCTTGGCGTGCGTGTCGGCGAGGCCGACGTCCGGGTGACCGGCGCGACCTGCGGGCGTTCGGTGCTGGTTCAGTAAGCTGCGGTCAGCCAATCCTGCCGACGAAACTGCCCAGAGGCGGCAGCGCCAGCACGCTGTCCTCGACAACACCAGTCAGAATGCCGGCGGCGTCAACGTCAAATGCCGTTATCTCGGCCTGGCCGATCTCCGTGGGCAGCGCCCAGCCTGTTGCCTCGGCCGAGAAATTGAAAACGCAAAGCAGCCTTTCGCCGTCGCGCTCGCGGACAAAGGCGAGCACATCGCCTTCGGCATCGAGAAAGCGGATCGCGCCTTGGATCAGTGCGGGATGGCTCTTGCGCAAGGCAAGGATCGAGCGATAGGCGGCAAGCACCGACCGCTCCTCGCCATCCTGGACGTCGACCGCCCGGGCGCGATGCGCCTGCGGCACCGGCAGCCAGGGCTTGGCCGTCGAAAAACCGGCATTCTCGGCCGCCGCTTCCCAGACCATCGGCGTGCGGCAGCCGTCCCTGCCCTTCACGCCCGGCCAGAAGCGGATGCCGACGGGATCGCGCAGATCCTCATAGGCTAGCTCCGCCTCCTCGAGGCCGAGTTCCTCGCCCTGATAGACGCAGATCGACCCGCGTAGGCAGGCAAGCAGCGCGATCGAGAACTTGGCCACTGCATCCGGGCTCTCGCCGGGCCGCGTCCAGCGGCTGACATGGCGCACGACGTCATGGTTGGAGAAGGCCCAGCAGACCCAGCCGTCCGGGGCGGTCGTCTCGAACGCCTCCACGCAGCCGCGCACATGGACGGGGGAAAATTGCGGCCCAAGCAGGTCGAACGTGTAGCACATCTGCAATTTGTCGCCGCCGGAGACATAGGCGGCGAGCGTCTGCAAGGAACGCTCCTCGTCGCCCACCTCGCCGACCGCGGCGCGGTCCGGATATTCGTCGAGCAGCGCGCGGAAGCGTTTCAGGAAGTCGAGGTTCTCGGGCCGCGTCTTGTCGAAAAGATGCTCCTGGAAGCCATAGGTGCTGGTCGCACCATTGGTTCCGGCGACGCTTGACGCCAAGGGCGGGTTGTCGCGCAGCCAGCGGTCGTGGACATAGTAGTTCACGGTGTCGAGCCGGAAGCCGTCGACGCCGCGCTCCAGCCAGAAGCGTACGGTGTCGAGGACCGCATCCTGCACCTCCGGATTGTGGAAGTTCAAATCCGGCTGCGCGGCGAGAAAATTGTGCATGTAATATTGCCGGCGGGTGGCGTCCCATTCCCAGGCCGGCCCGCCGAACAGCGATTGCCAGTTGTTGGGCGCGCTGCCATCCGGCTTGGCGTCGGCCCAGACATACCAGTCGGCCTTGGCATTGTCGCGGCTGGCGCGGCTCTCGACGAACCATTCGTGCTTGTCCGACGAGTGCGAGATCACCTGGTCGATGATGAGCTTGAGGCCGAGCCGGTGCGCCTCGGCGACCAGCGCGTCGAAATCCTCCAGCGTGCCGAACATCGGATCGACGTCGCGGTAGTCCGACACGTCATAGCCCATGTCGGCCATCGGCGACTTGAAGAAGGGCGAGAGCCAGACGGCGTCGACGCCGAGGGAAGCGATATGGGCGAGCCGCGCGGTGATGCCCTTGAGGTCACCGCTGCCGTCGCCGGTCGTGTCCTGGAACGAGCGCGGATAGACCTGGTAGATGACGCAGCCGCGCCACCATTCGCTTCCTTGCCCGGAATTGTCGCCAGCCATCACAAGCCCTTCCCGTTGCGCGATTTAGCGGCACGCCGCTCGACCATGAAACCGACGCTTCGACCAGGTAGCGGCCGCGCGAGATCGTCCGGCTCTGTCGCGACCGCCGGACGCCATTCAAATCCGTCGCGTGCAGGCAAGGTGAAGACGCATTGCCGGCGATCGCCATTGATCATGACGGCAAGGCGGCCGCCCTCATTGTCGGCGAGCAGCATGACGAGGCGATGTCGTCCGGGATCGTTCCAGTCGGCCTCGCCGAGCGGCGCGCCGGTCTCGGCCAGCCAGGCCACGTCGGGAATTTCCGATCCGTCGGCTGGCTCGCCGGTCAGGAAGCGTGGATCGGCCAGTGCAGGCGAGGCCCGACGCAGTGCAGCCAGCGACGATGCGTATTGCTCGAGCGCCTGATCGCGGCCTGCCCAGTCCAGCCAGGTGATGGCGTTGTCCTGCGCATAGGCGTTGTTGTTGCCCTTTTGCGTGCGGCCGAACTCGTCGCCGGCGGTCAGCATGATGGTGCCGCGCGAGGCGAAAAGCGTGGCGAGCAGCGCGCGCTGGTCATCGAAGCGCGCCTTGGCAATCGCAGCTTCGTCCGTCTCGCCCTCGGCGCCGTTGTTCCATGACAAATTGTCGTTGTGACCGTCGCGATTGTGCTCGCCATTGGCCTGATTGTGCTTGCGCTCATAGGCGACGATGTCGGCCAGTGTCATGCCGTCATGCGCGGCGATGAAATTGACTGTGCGGCTCGCCTGTTGGCCCTCTCTGCCGAAGACGTCGGAGGAACCTGCAAGCCGTGTGGCCAAGGCGCCGACCGCGCCGGCATCGCCATGCCAGAAGCGCCTGACATCGTCGCGGTAACGGTCGTTCCATTCGAGGTATGGCGGGCGGAAATTGCCGAGCTGGTAGCCGTTCGGGCCGATGTCCCAAGGCTCGGCGATCAGCACGCGGTCGGCGAGCACGGGATCGCCGGCGATGGCCTGAAGCAGCGGCGCTTCCGGATCGAAGGCACCGTCAACACGTCCAAGCACCGGAGCCAGATCGAAACGGAAGCCGTCAACGCCGGCGCAGCGGACGAAGTGGCGAAGCGTGTCGAGCACCATTTCCCGCACCACCGGATGGTCGCAGGCGACGGTGTTGCCGGTGCCGGTGTCATTGACCAGCCGGCCGTCCGGCTGATGCCGGTAGTAGGCCAGCGCATCGAGCCCGCGCAGCGACAGCGTTGGCCCCAGCCGATCGCTCTCGCCGGTGTGGTTGAAGACGAGGTCGAGGATGGTGCCGATGCCGGCCTTGCGCAGCGCCGCGACCGTGTCGCGCAGTTCCTTGAGGCCGCCGGGGGCAAGGCGCGGATCGAGCGCCATGAAGGTGACGGGATTGTAGCCCCAGGCGTTGCTCAGCCCCAGCGGCGGCAGATGCCGCTCGTCGATTGATGCGGTGACCGGCATCAGTTCGACGGCGGAGACGCCGAGACGCTTCAGGTGCTCGATGATGGCCGGATGGGCGAGCGCCGCGATGGTGCCCCGCTGCGCTTCCGGCACGTCCGGATGCAGCCTGGTGAAGGAGCGGACGTTGAGCTCGTAGATCAAGCCGCCGGGCCGGAACAGCGGCGGCTGGGGCGGCACCGGCTTGGGCAGGGATCGCGCTACCGCCTTCGGCATCAGCGAGGTCGTGTCGGCGCCTTCGTTGCGTTTGGCGGCAAGCCGCCAATGATATTGGTATGGACGATCGAGCTGGACGGCATAGGGATCGGTGAGAAGCTTGTTCGGGTCGAACCACAGGCCGCGCTCCGGAGCATAGTCGCCATCGGCGCGAAGGCCGTAACGCGTGCTGTCGCCAAGGCCGGGGACAAGGAGCGCATGCACGCCCTCGCCTTCCGGATTGAGTTCCAGCCGGTCGATCTCGCGCGCGCCGCTGTCGTCGAAAAGCGAGATCCACAGGCGTCTCGCCGATGAGGACCAGACGGCGAAGCGGATGCCTTCGGGGGTGACGGTGGCGCCGAGGGTCATGCGCGCGCCTCGCCTTCTCCCCTTGCGGGACAAGGTGAATCGGCGCGCAGCGCCGAGACGGACGAGGGATGTTGGGAGAATTGAGGCGCTGGCGATGTGAGCGCCGGTCTGCGCCAAGCTGGAGCATCCCTCATCCGTCGCCTTCGGCGACACCTTCTCCCACAAGGGGAGAAGGTGGAGACGCGCATCCCCACCCTCAAGTAATCACGCTCGGCTTATTGCGGCCGGTGTGGCTTTTGATGCCGGCGATGTCGTCGGCGGCGGCGATGAGATCCGCGAGCGCTTCCTGCGTGTCGAGGTCGTGCCTTGCCTTGTCCGGCTCGTAGCGCTCGATATAGACGCGCAGCGTCGCCCCCGAGGTGCCGGTGCCGGAGAGGCGGAGCACGACGCGCGAGCCACCCTCGAACAGGATCCGGATGCCCTGGTGCTCACTCACCGAGCCGTCGACCGGATCGCGATAGGCAAAATCATCGGCCTTGGCGATCTTCAGGCCGCGCACGGTCGTGCCGGGCAGCGAGCCGAGCTTGGCGCGCAATTCGTCGACCAGCGCGTTGGCGCGGTCGCTCTCGACCTCCTCATAGTCGTGGCGCGAATAGTAGTTGCGGCCGTAGGTCGCCCAATGCTTGGTGACGATGTCCTTGCAGCTCTCGCCGCGCGCAGTGAGGATGTTGAGCCACAAAAGCACGGCCCACAGCCCATCCTTCTCGCGCACATGGTTGGAGCCGGTGCCGGCGCTTTCCTCGCCGCAAATCGTCGCCAGGCCGGCGTCGAGCAGATTGCCGAAGAACTTCCAGCCGGTCGGCGTCTCGTAGATGCCGATGCCGAGCTTTTCGGCGACGCGGTCGGCGGCGCCGCTGGTCGGCATGGAGCGGGCGATGCCCTTCAGGCCGTCCTTGTAGCCCGGTGCCAGTTTGGCATTGGCGGCCAGCATCGCGACCGAGTCCGACGGGGTGACGAAGATGCCTCTGCCGATGATCAAATTGCGGTCGCCGTCGCCATCGGAAGCCGCGCCGAAATCCGGCGCGTCGGGCCCCATCATCTCGTCGTAGAGATGCTTTGCGTGGACAAGGTTGGGATCAGGATGGTGGCCGCCGAAATCCGGCAGCGGCTTGAAGTTGCGGCAGGTGCCGTCCGGGGCTCCGAGGCGATGCTCGAGGATCTCCTTGGCATAGGGACCGGTCACCGCATGCATGGCGTCGAATCGCATGCGGAAGCCTGATTTGAAGAGCTTCCGCAGCGCCTCGAAGTCGAACAGGCTTTCCATCAATTCGGCATAGTCCTTGACCGGGTCGAAGATCTCGACGGTCATGTCGCCGGCCTTGACGGTGCCGATCGTGTCGATATCGACGGTGCCGATATCGGCGATCTTGAAGCTCTTGATCTGCTTCGACTTGGCGAAGATCGCGTCGGTGATCTTTTCCGGCGCCGGACCGCCATTGCCGGCATTGTATTTGATGCCGAAATCCTCGTGCGGGCCGCCCGGATTGTGGCTAGCCGACAGGATGATGCCGCCGAAGGTCTTGTATTTGCGGATGATGTTGGAGGCAGCGGGTGTCGAGAGAATCCCACCCTGCCCGACCATCACCTTGCCGAAGCCGTTGCCGGCGGCGATGGCGATGGTCTTCTGGATGACCTCGCGGTTGTAGAAGCGGCCGTCGCCGCCGATCACCAGCGTATTGCCTTGAAACCCATCCAGCGCATCGAAGATCGACTGGATGAAGTTCTCGGCATAGTGCTCCTGCTGGAACACCGGCACCTTCTTGCGCAAACCGGAGGTGCCAGGTTTCTGGTCGGTATAGGGTTTGGTGGGGACGGTTTTGATCATGCCTCAGGCAGCCCTTTTCGAAAGCAGCAAGCGATAGAGTTCGACGTATTTTTCGGCGCTCTTGTCCCAGGAGACATCGGCCTTCATGCCCTGGCGCTGGATCGACGTCCAGGTCGCCGGCCGCGCATGCTGCTCGACCAGCCGCTGGATGGCATGCAGCATCGCGGAGCCATTGTTGGGCGCGAACTGGAAGCCGGTGGCGACACCGGCCGACAAGGCGGCCTCGTTGGCGTCGATGACGGTGTCGGCCAAACCGCCCGTGCGGGCGACGACCGGCACGCAACCATAGCGCAGGCCGTAAAGCTGGGTAAGCCCGCAGGGCTCGAAGCGGGACGGAATGATGATGGCGTCGCAGCCGCCTTGCATGACATGCGAAAGGCCTTCGTCATACCCGACGACGACGCCGACGCGGCCGCGATGGCGGGCGGCGGCGGCAAGCAGCGTGCCTTCGAGGCCGGCGTCGCCCGAGCCCAGGATGGCGAGGCACGCGCCGGCGGCAACGATGCCGTCGACGACCGCGGCCAGTATATCCATGCCCTTTTGCCAGGTCAGTCGGCTGACGACGCAGACGATCGGGCTGCCGTCCGCCTCCAGGCCGAACCGCTCTTCGACCGCTTTGCGGTTCTTGGCGCGCGCGGCAAGCGTTTCGGCCGAATAATTGGCGACCAGATGCTTGTCGGTCTGGGGGTTCCAGACGTCGATATCGATGCCGTTGACGATGCCGTAGAGGTCGCTGGCGCGCATGTTGATCAGGCCGTCGAGGCCCATGCCGAATTCCGGCGAGCGGATCTCCTGCGCATAGGTCGGGCTCACCGTGGTGATCGCCCAGGCGGCCTGGAGACCGGCCTTCAGGAAGCCGACGCCGCCGTAATATTCGACGCCGTCGAGTTGCATCGCCACGCTCGGCAGGCCGAGCTCACCGAAGATGCCGGCGCCGAACTGGCCCTGGAAAGCAAGGTTGTGCACGGTGATCAGCGACGGCACGCCGACTGCCTTGCCGTAGCGCATATAGGCAAGCGTCATCGCCGACTGCCAGTCATGGGCATGCACGATATCGGGCTGGTAACCGGAGATGGAACCGCCGGCAATGTCGCCGCCCGCTTGGCTCAAAGCCGCGAAGCGGCGCCAGTTGTCGGGCCAGTCGGCGCCGGAAGCGGTGCCGTAAGGGCCGCCCTGGCGATCGAAGAGATGCGGGGCGTCGAGCACGAAAAGATCGAGGTCGCCGATCTTGACGGCATGGATCGAAGCCTTGCCGCCTTGCAGCAGCGGATACTGATAGACTGGTTTCTTCTTGGCGAAGGCAGCCATCACCACGGGGTAGCCGGGAACCAGCGTGCGCATTGCAACGCCCTTGCGGGCAAGCGCGATCGGCAAGGCGCCGGTTACGTCGGCAAGCCCGCCGGTCTTGATCAGCGGGAAGATTTCGGGCGTGACCGACAGAACCTGCATGCGCTCCACATTCCGATCTCAACGTGACAGGTCAAAGTGACAATCTGTTGATCCAGTCGTCAGCCTGCTGATCGACCCGATCAGGCCGCTGATCAACCCTAGCGGGTTGACAGCTGATCAACCCTACAGGTCGATAACTTGTTGATCGACCCTACGGGGTCGACAACTTGTTGATCATGTCCTGCGTGATCAGGCAGATGCCCTTCTCCGATACGCGAAAACGCTTGGCGTCGAGCGCCGGGTCCTCGCCGACCACAAGCCCCTCCGGGATGTGGACGCCGTGGTCGATGACGACGCGCTTGAGGCTCACGTTGCGACCGACCTGCACGTCGGGCAGCATCACCACTTCTTCGAGCTTGGAATAGGAATTGATGCGCGCCCCGGTGAAAATCAGGCTGCGGCGCAGCGAGGCGCCGGAGACGATGCAGTCGCCGGACACCAGCGAGGAGATCGCTTCGCCGCGGCGGCCGTCCTCGTCATGCACGAACTTTGCCGGCGGCTTCAATTCGGCATAGGTCCAGATCGGCCAGTCGCGGTCGTAGAGGTCGAGCTCGGGCGTGATGTCGGTCAGGTCGATATTGGCTTCCCAATAGGCGTCCACGGTTCCGACGTCGCGCCAGTAGGGCTCGGCCTCATGCGAGGAACGCACGCACGACTTGGCGAAGCGGTGGGCGATCGCCTTACCGTGCTGCACGATATAAGGGATGATGTCCTTGCCGAAGTCGCGGCTGGAGCCGGGCTCGGCCGCGTCGCGTCGCAATTGTTCCATCAGGAACTTGGTCTTGAAGACATAGATGCCCATCGAGGCCAGGGCGAATTCCGGCTTGTCCGGGATGCCTGGCGGATCGGCCGGCTTTTCGACGAAGGCGATGATGTTGTCCTTGGCATCGACATGCATGACGCCGAAGCCGGTCGCCTCCATGCGCGGCACTTCCAGGCAGCCAACGGTGACGTCGGCGCCGGCGTCGACATGCTGGCGCAGCATCAGCTCGTAATCCATCTTGTAGATGTGGTCGCCGGCCAGGATGACCATATATTCGGGGCCGTAGGCCTCGATGATGTCGATGTTCTGGTACACGGCATCGGCCGTGCCTTCATACCACTGCGTTTCGGAGACGCGCTGCGATGCCGGCAGGATGTCGAAGCTTTCGTTTCGCTCCGGCCGCAGGAAGTTCCAGCCGCGCTGCAGGTGGCGGATCAGCGAATGGGCCTTGTATTGGGTGGCGACGCCGAGGCGGCGGATGCCGGAGTTCAACGCATTGGAGAGGGCAAAGTCGATGATGCGTGTCTTGCCGCCGAAATAGACGGCGGGCTTGGCACGCCGGTCGGTCAGCTCCTTGAGGCGGCTGCCGCGGCCGCCGGCCAGCACATAGGCCATGGCATCGCGCGCCAGCGGCTGGGTTCTTTTGATCTCTGCCATTTTGTTACCCTCCCAAACAAGCTGCCCGGACCGTTGCAAGAGCAGGATGAGACATCATCTGCTTCAGTCCGTGAAGAATTCCAGCATGATCGTCGACAGCGGCGGCAGAAGCATCGTCGCCGATGTGCCGCCCCCTTCCCCGCTCGCCTCGACCATGCCGCCGTTGCCCATGCCGGAGCCGCCATAGTCGGCGGCATCCGTATTGATGATTTCGCGCCACTTTCCCGCCTTCGGCAGCGGCACGCGATAGTTCTCGCGCGGCACCGGCGTGAAATTGGAGATGACGGCGATCGGGTTGCCGTCCGGCGCGCTGCGCAGCCAGGCGAAAACCGAATTGTCGCGGTCGTCGACGATCAGCCAGGAAAACCCCTCCGGCTCGCAGTCACGTGCGTGCAGCGCCGGGCGCGAACGGTAGAGATAGTTCAGGTCGCGCACCGTCTGCCAGACACCGCGGTGCGGCGCGAATTCCAGCAGGTTCCAGTCGAGCGCGCGTTCCTCGCTCCACTCGCGCCGCTGGGCGAATTCCTGGCCCATGAACAAGAGCTTCTTGCCGGGATAGCCCCACATGAAGGCGTAATAGGCGCGCAGCGTGGCGAACTTCTGCCAGTCGTCGCCGGCCATCTTGTGGAGCAGCGTGCCTTTGCCGTGCACGACCTCGTCATGCGACAGCGGCAGGACGAAATTTTCCGAGAAAGCGTAGACCAGGCCGAAGGTAATCTCGTTGTGGTGGTGCTTGCGATAGATCGGCTCCTTGGAGAGATACTCCAGCGTGTCGTGCATGAAGCCCATGTTCCACTTGAAGCCGAAGCCGAGGCCGCCTTCATGCACGGGACGCGACACTTTCGGCCATGAGGTGGATTCCTCGGCGATCGTCATCACGCCGGGGTGGTGGCCATAGAGCTCCTTGTTCATCTTCTGGAGGAAGCTGACGGCCTGCAGGTTCTCGCGCCCGCCCTTCTCGTTGGGGATCCATTCGCCGGCCTTGCGCGAATAATCGAGGTAGAGCATCGAGGCGACCGCGTCGACGCGCAGGCCGTCGACATGGTATTTCTCGGCCCAGAACAGCGCATTGTTGACGAGGAACGACACCACCTCGCGGCGGCCGAAATTGTAGATGGCGGTGTTCCAGTCCGGGTGGAAACCCTGGCGCGGATCGGCATGCTCGTAGAGCGCGGTGCCGTCGAATTTCACCAGCCCGTGCTCGTCGACCGGGAAATGCGCCGGCACCCAGTCGAGGATGACGCCGACGCCGGCGCGATGCGCGCCGTCGACGAAACGGGCGAAGCCGTCCGGATCGCCGAAGCGGGCCGTCGGCGCATAAAGCCCGGTGGTCTGGTAGCCCCAGGATGGATCGTAGGGGTGCTCCGAGATCGGCAGGAACTCGATATGGGTGAAGCCGGTCTCGGCCACATAGGGGATCAGCCGTGCGGCGAGCTCGTCCCAGGAGAGGAACGTGCCGTCGTCGCGGCGTTGCCAGGAGCCGGCATGGACCTCGTAGATCGAGATCGCCTCGCGCCGGGGATCGGCTTTCTGCCAATAACTGCGATGCGCCTCGTCGCCCCATTGATGCGCCATGGGCGGCGCTGTCACCGAGGCGGTCGCCGGGCGCAATTCCGATTCGAAAGCGAACGGGTCGGCCTTCAGCGGCAGGCGCACGCCGTCGGGCCCGATGATCTCGAACTTATAGGGCTTGCCCGCGCCGATATCGGGAATGAACAATTCCCAGATGCCCGTGTCCTTGCGGTCGCGCATCGTGTGGCGGCGGCCGTCCCAGTCGTTGAAGGCGCCGACCACGGAGACGCGCCGCGCATTGGGCGCCCAGACAGCGAAATGGACGCCGGTGGCGCCCTCATGATCGATGATGTGGGCGCCGAGCTTGTCGAACAGCCGTAAGTGCGAGCCCTCGGCCATATAGTAATCGTCCATCGGGCCGAGCACCGGACCGAAGGAATAGGGATCGGTCAGCCACCAGTCGCCGCCGGCATTTTTGGCGTGATAGCGCAGCGGCTGGCGCTTGCGGATCGAGACCTTGCCCTCGAAGAAGCCGGCATCGTCACTGCGGGAAAGCTCGCCGACCTCCTTGCCGGTCAGCGTGTAGGCGGTGACGAATTCGGCATTGGGCACGAAGCAGCGGGCAATGAAGCCCTTGCCGGCTTCATGCACGCCCAGGACCGCGAAAGGATCGCCATGCGTTCCGGCGACAATCGCCGCGACATCGCCGGCTGGCGCCAGTCCGTCCGGCCCGCTTGTCGCAGCGGTCGCGCGCGGCTTGCTCATCAAACGGTCGCCCTCCCCGGGCACCTTGTTCTGGCGCATGCCTCGCTCCGGCATGCGCTGTTCTTTGTCTTGGTGCATGTCGTGATCCCAAAACCGCTACGCACTTTTGGGCGACATGCATCTGGCCACATTCTTTGTGGCTCATGCAATCATATCAGACGGGCACGTTCCAGATGTCTTTCGCATATTGACGGATCGTGCGATCGGACGAGAACCAGCCGACGCGGGCGACATTGCGGATGGCGCGCGCATACCAGTCGGGGCTGTTGCGCCACACGGCGTCGACCTCGCGCTGGCAGGCGGCGTAGGAATCGAAGTCGGCCGCCACCATGAACCAGTCGCTCTGGTAGAGGCCGTTCATCAGGTCGCGATACCGGTCGGGATCGTCGGGCGAGAAGACGCCGGAGGAAATGGCCGATACCGCCTGTGACAGCTCGGACGAGGCCTCGATCACGCCGCGCGGATTGTAGCTATTGTTGCGCCGCTCGGCGACTTCGGCCGTGGTGAGGCCGAAGATGAAGATGTTGTCGTCGCCGACATGTTCCTTGATCTCGACATTGGCGCCATCGAGCGTGCCGATGGTGAGCGCGCCATTCAACGCGAACTTCATGTTGCCGGTGCCCGATGCCTCCATGCCGGCGGTCGAGATCTGCTCGGAGAGGTCGGCTGCCGGCATCATCACCTCGGCCAGGCTGACATTGTAGTTCGGCACGAACACGACTTTCAGCAGGCCGCGCACCGATGGATCGCCATTGATGACTTTCGCGACGTCATTGGCCAGTTTGATGATCAGCTTGGCGTTGTGGTAGCTTGGCGCCGCCTTGCCGCCGAAGAATTTCACGCGCGGCATCCAGTCCCGCTCGGGATGCGAGCGGATCTGGTCGTAAAGCGCGATCGCCTCCAGGATGTTGAGCAGCTGACGCTTGTATTCGTGGATGCGCTTGACCTGGATATCGAACAGCGCCGACGGGTCGAGCCTGATGCCGAGACGATCGATGACGAGGTTGGCGAGCCGCGCCTTGTTCTGCCGCTTCACGGCGGCGAACTTTTCGCGGAAAGCGGCGTCGTCGGCGAGCGGGTCGAGGTCCTTGATCGCCTCGATATCGTCCATGAAGCGGTCGCCGATCGCCTCGCGGGCGAGCGAGGTCAGGCCCGGATTGCACTGGATCAGCCAGCGCCTGGGCGTGATGCCGTTGGTCTTGTTGTTGATGCGGTCGGGATAGAGCTTGTGGAGATCGGCGAACACCGTCTCCTTCATCAGCTCGGTGTGGAGCGCCGAGACGCCGTTTATCGAATGCGAGCCGACGAAGGCCAGATTGCCCATGCGCACGCGGCGGTCGCCATTTTCCTGGATCAGCGAGATGCGGGCGATCTGATCGCCCGAGAACTGGTTGGTGGCACGGGCCTCGAGCAGCACCTGCGCATTGATGGCGTAGACGATCTGCATGTGGCGCGGCAAAAGCCGCTCGAAGAGCGGCACCGGCCAGCTTTCCAGCGCCTCGGGCAACAGCGTGTGGTTGGTGTAGCCGAAGGTGCGCTTTGTGATGTCCCAGGCCTGGTCGAAGTCCATGCCATGGACGTCCATCAGGAGCCGCATCAGCTCCGGGACGGCGACCGCGGGATGGGTGTCGTTCAAGTGGATCGCCGCCTTGTCGGGCAGCGATTTCAGGTCGCCATACTGGCTCAAATGCCGCTGGACGATGTCCTGCAGCGAGGCGGTGGAGAAGAAATATTCCTGCCGCAGCCTCAGCTCCTGGCCGGCCATGTGGGAATCGGCCGGGTAAAGCACGCGCGACAGCGCGTCGGCCTTGTTGCTCTCGGCCAGCGCGCCGATGTGGTCGCCGGCGTTGAACTTGTCGAGCAGGATCGGGTCGATCGGCATGCCGGACCAGAGTCTCAGCGTGTTGACGCGCCTGGCGCGCCAGCCGGCCACCGGCGTGTCGTAGGCGACGGCCAGCACATGCTCGGTCGGCTTCCAGACGTGGCGTTCGACCCGGCCGTCCTTCGAGGTGATCGATTCCACCGAGCCGCCGAAGCCCACCTCGAAGGAACGCTCGCGCCGTTCGAACTCCCAGGGATTGCCGTGATCGAGCCAGGTCTCCGGCAGCTCGACCTGCCAGCCGCCGTGGATTTCCTGGCGGAACATGCCGTTGGCGTAGCGGATGCCGTAGCCATGGGCGGGGATGTCGACGGTCGCCATGCTTTCCATGAAGCAGGCGGCGAGACGGCCGAGGCCGCCATTGCCGAGCGCGGCGTCCGGTTCGAGCCCCGCGATCAGGTCGAGGTCGACGCCGAGGGAGGACAGCGCCTCGCGCATGTTCTCCATCAGACCGAGATTGGAGAAGGCGTCACGCATCAGGCGCCCGATCAGGAATTCGAGCGAAAGGTAGTAGACGCGCTTTTCCTGCTGGTCATAGGCTTCCCTGGTTGCCTGCATCCAGTGGTCGACGATGCGGTCGCGGACGACCTTGATCGAAGCCGTCAGCCAGTCATAGGGCGTCGCGACGGTTGTGTCCTTGCCGACCCGGTATTTGAGCGACATCAAGACCTCCTCGGCGAGGGTCTTGGGGTCGGGATTGTCGAGAACAGGGGCTTCGATCGTCATGGCGGATGTCATTTCGCCTCTCGTTCAACTGGCGTGATCATAACGGCTTGTATCGTCCTCCCAGCCCCATCCTAGTGCATTGCAGCATGGGTTCAATCGATTTAGTCAACCGACCCGTCGGCCCGCCTGCGGCAATAGGGACCTGTCGTAGGGATCAAGCCGCCAGCGCGTCCTCCGGCGGCTTCTTGGCACCGGTCATCAGCGCCACCGCATCCGACATGGAAATCTGCTTAGGATCGACGACGCAGAGACGCCTTCCAAGCCGGTGGATGTGGATGCGGTCCGCCACCTCGAAGACGTGCGGCATGTTGTGCGAGATCAAAACGATCGGCAGGCCGCGCTTCTTGACGTCCAGGATCAGCTCCAGCACGCGGCGGCTTTCCTTCACGCCAAGGGCGGCCGTCGGCTCGTCCATGATCACCACTTTCGAGCCGAAGGCGGCGGCACGCGCTACTGCCACGCCCTGGCGCTGGCCGCCCGAAAGCGTTTCCACCGCCTGGCTGATGTTCTGGATGGTCATCAGGCCGAGCTCCGTAAGCTTGTCGCGAGCACGCTTCTCCATCGCCGGACGGTCGAGCATGCGCAACCAGCTGCCGAGCGGGCCGGGCTTGCGGATCTCGCGGCCGAGAAACATGTTGTCGGCGATCGACAGCGCCGGCGACAGAGCGAGGTTCTGGTAGACGGTTTCAATCCCGGCTTCCCGGGCCTCCATCGGCGACTTGAAGGCAACGGGCTTGCCCTCAAGCCGGATTTCGCCTTCGTCGGGCACCGCTGCGCCGGAGATCGCCTTGATCAGTGATGATTTGCCTGCGCCGTTGTCGCCGATGACGGCGAGGATTTCGCCCGGATAGAGGTCGAAATCGGCATTGTCGAGGGCGGTAACGCGGCCATAGCGCTTGATCAGACCGCGCGCTGTGAGAATGGGCTCCTGGGTCATGACTATGCCGAAACCTTTCTGATCCATTGATCGATCGCCACGGCGCCGATGATAAGCACGCCGGTGAGCAGCACCTTCCATTGCGGATCGGCGCCCAGCATGTTGAGGCCCATCGAGACGACGCCGACAATCATGGCGCCGAACAGCGTGCCGAGGATCGAGCCGCGCCCGCCAAAGAGCGAGATGCCGCCGATCACGGTCGCGGTGATGGCCTGCAGATTGTAGTCGGTGACAGCGGCGGACGGCGAGATCGAGCCGTTGCGGCCGATCGAGACCCAAGCCGCGAAAGCGGCGATCAGCCCGGCAAGGGCATAGACCGTCATCAGCACTTTCTTGGTCTGGATGCCCGACAGTTTCGCAGCCTCCTGATCGTCGCCGACGGCATAGACATGGCGGCCCCATGCGGTGTGGTTGAGCACGTACCACAGCAGGATCACCAGCAGGACCATGGCAATGACGCCAAGCGTCAGCACGGCAGAGCCGACCCTGAAGCTCACCGCGAACAGATGCAGCAGCGGCGCCTGCACGTCGACGTCGGTGTCTCGGATCGTCTCATTGGCCGAATAGATGAAATTCGTGGCCATGACGATGTTCCAGGTGCCGAGCGTGACGATGAAGGGCGGCAGCTTCATGTAGGCGACCAGGAGGCCGTTGAGCAGTCCGCAGGCGCCGCCGGCGGCAAGCCCAATCGCCACGGCGAGAATGGCCGGCATCCCATAGGTCACCGCGCAATTGCCCATGATCACCGCCGAAATCACCATGATGACGCCGATCGAGAGATCGATGCCCGCGGTCAGGATGACCAATGTCTGCGCGGCACCGAGAATGCCGACGATGGCGATCTGCTGCAGGATCAGCGTCAGCGTATAGGACGAAAAGAAACGTCCGCCGATGGCGATGCCGAAGATGATGACCGACAGAACCAGCACGATCAGCGGCACCGCCGCCGGCGTGGAATGCAGGAAGTGCTGGGCGCGCTTGACGGCCGATTTGTGTTCGTCGAAGGCGGCGACGCTGGTGTCGCTTCCCGTAAGTACTTTTTCGAATTCCTGTATCTGAGACATATGTCCTCCCGTCTGCATACGGCCTCTCATTGCCGCACGCGCCGTCGACGCCTATTCCGGTCTTGTCGCCAGGATTGTCGCGCTTTGACGAAAGCGCATCGTCCACCCGATGCGGCCGGGGATCAAGCCCCCAGCCGCACGGTTCGTGGACCTCTCAGAGCATCAGCCCCAGCACTTGGCCAGGCCTTCCTTGGTGTCGATCGACTTGACGCCATTGGCTGGCTTGTCGGTGACAAGGTTGACGCCGGTGTCAAAGAAGTTCTTGCCTTCGGTCGGCTTTGGCTTGGTGCCGTCCTTGGCGAAGGCGGCGATCGCCTCGATGCCGAGCGCCGCCATCTGCAGCGGATACTGCTGCGAGGTGGCACCGATGACGCCTTCGGTGACCGACTTCACGCCCGGGCAGCCGCCGTCGACCGAGACGATCAGCACCTGCTTCTCGAGGCCGACGGCCTTGAGCGCCTGATAGGCGCCGACAGCGGCCGGCTCGTTGATGGTGTGGATGACGTTGATGGTGTTGTCCTTCTGCAGGAGGTTCTCCATCGCCTTGCGGCCGCCCTCTTCGTTGCCGTTCGTCACGTCATGGCCGACGATGCGCGGATCGGTTTCGTCCCCGATCTTGTTGGGGTCCTTCACATCGATGCCGTAGCCCATCATGAAGCCCTGGTCACGGAGCACGTCGACGGTCGGCTGCGAGGGGGTCAGGTCGAGGAAGCCGATCTTGGCATCCTTGGCCTTGTCGCCGAGCGTAGCGGCGGCCCAGGCGCCGATCAGCTTGCCGGCTTCGAGATTGTCCGTTGCGAAAGTGGCGTCGGCGGCGTCGATCGGATCGAGCGGCGTATCGAGAGCGATCACCAGCAGGCCGGCGTCACGCGCCTTCTTCACCGTCGGCACGATGCCCTTGGTATCGGAGGCCGTGATCAGGATACCCTTGGCGCCGTCGGCAATGCAGCTTTCGATCGCCGCGACCTGGCTCTCGCTGTCGCCGTCGATCTTGCCGGCATAGGTCTTAAGGTCAACGCCGAGTTCCTTGGCCTTGGCGGTCGCACCCTCTTTCATCTTGACGAAGAAGGGGTTCGTGTCGGTTTTGGTAATCAGGCAGGCGCCGACGCCCGCGGCCGACGCGGACGAGGCGAATGCGAGCAGGCCCAGCCCGGCCGCCGCGAATACGGTGGATTTCAGCAGCGATTTCTTGGTCACGATTTCCTCCCAGTGAACCATTCCGGACGCCGGCCAACCCGGCGCCTCAAACGCATCCAACCATTTCTCCCAGCGTGGACGCCAGATCAAAAGACACCAGTCCGCAACGACTGTCAATAAATAAATCACTCTTATTTATTATTGACACCCTTGCGCTGTTCACCCATTCTGAACGAAAAGCCCCGAGGGGAAACAGACGGGAGGAACAGGGTGGAGACCGGCATTGCGAGGCACGGTTCGCCCGAGGCTTTGGAAAGCCGGCTGCATCGCGGCACGAACCAGAGCGGCATGCGCGACCACAATGAGCGGCTCGTGCTGTCCCTGGTACGCCAGCATGGCAGCCTGGCCAAATCCGACATCGCGCGCATGACAGGACTGTCGGCCCAGACGGTGTCGGTGATCATGCGCGAGCTCGAGGAAGACAAGTTGCTCCTGCGCCAGGCGCCGCTGCGCGGCAAGATCGGCCAGCCTTCGATCCCGATGGCGCTCAACCCGGAAGGCGCCTTCTTCATCGGCCTCAAGATCGGCCGCCGCTCGGCCGAGCTGGTGCTGATCGACTTCCTCGGCAATGTGCGCGCCATGCTGCAGCATTCCTACCGCTATCCCGCGCCGCGTGAGACCGTCGAGTTCGTCACCGCCGGCATCAAGACGATGCGCAGCGAGCTGACGCCGGCGCAGGACAAGCGCATTGCCGGGCTCGGCATCGCCATGCCGTTCGAGCTGTGGAACTGGGCCGACACGGCCGGCGCGCCGCGCGAGATCATGGACGAATGGCGCCATCGCGACATCCGCGCCGACATCCAGGGGCAGTGCGAGTTCCCCGTCTACCTGCAGAACGACGCGACTTCGGCCTGCGGCGCCGAACTCGTCTTCGGCCAGGCGGGCGCGGCGCGCGATTTCGTCTATTTCTATATCGGCGCGTTCGCCGGCGGCGGCATCGTGCTCAACGGCCGTCTTTACAGCGGACCGAAGGGGAACGCCGGCGCGCTGGGCTCGATGCCGGTGCCGGGGCCGGACGGGAAGCCGACGCAGCTCATCGACGTCGCCTCGATCGCCATGCTGGAGAAGGCGCTCTCGGCCAGGGGCATCGACGGCTCCTATCTGTGGACCTCGCCGCAGGAATGGGGCGATATCGGCGGCGAGCTCGACGACTGGATCGCCAGCGCCTCGCAGGCGCTTGCCTATGCCATTGTCGCGGCCTCGTCGGTCATCGATTTCGAAGCGGCGGTCATCGAGGGCTGGATGCCGCTCGATGTGCGGCGCCGGCTGGTCGATGCCGTGACGGAAGCGATTGCCACCGTCGACGCAGAGGGGCTGAAGCTGCCCATCGTTCGCGAGGGAACGGTCGGCATCCACGCACGCGCCATGGGCGGTGCCAGCCTGCCGCTCTCCGAGCGCTTCCTGATCGGACCGAACACGTCCGGGGGCGCCTGACATGCTGATGGGCATCCCGTCACTGCTCGGGCCCCAGTTCCTGGCGACGCTCAGGGCAATGGGTCACGGCGACGAGATCGCGATCGTCGATGGCAATTATCCGGCCGAGGAACAGGCGCGGCGGCTGATCCGCGCGGACGGCCACCACGTCATAGCTGTCCTCGACGCCGTGCTCAGCGTGCTGCCGGTGGACGAGGCGGTGCCGGAGGCGTTGTTCCGTGCTTCGGTGAAGGGCGACCCGGCGCTGGCCGACCCCGTGCATCGCGAGATGGAAGCGGTTTGCGCCAGGCGTGCGCCGGGTCATAAGGTGGTTGCGCTGGCCGGGGCCGACTTCTATGCACGCGTCAAGGCCGCGCACGCCATTGTCGCGACCAGCGAACCCAGGCTCTTTGCCAACATCATCATCCGCAAGGGCGTGATCCATCCGCCGGAGACGAAGACGACATGATCCTTTGCTGTGGCGAAGCGCTGATCGACATGCTGCCGCGTACCACGACGGAGGGCGAAGCGGCCTTCGCGCCCTATGTCGGCGGCGCGGTGTTCAACTCGGCGATCGCGCTTGGCCGGCTCGGCGCTCCGGCCGGCTTTTTCTCCGGCCTCTCCTCGGACCTGTTCGGCGGGCAGTTCCGCGAGGCGCTCGGCGCCAGCAAGGTGAGCTCCACCTATGCGCACACGTCCCCTCGCCCGACGACGCTCGCCTTCGTGCGGCTCACCAACGGCCAGGCGACCTACACCTTCTATGACGAGAATACCGCCGGGCGGATGCTGACCATCGAGGACCTGCCGAAGCTCGGCGCCGAGATCGAGGCGATGCTGTTCGGCGCCATCAGCCTGATCTCCGAGCCGGCTGGTTCGACCTATGAGGAGTTCATGCGGCGCGAGCACGGGAGCCGGGTGATGATGCTCGATCCCAACATCCGGCCGAACTTCATCCCGGACAAGGCCAAGCATCTGAGGCGTATCCGCGAGATGATGGCGATGGCCGACATCGTCAAACTCTCGGACGAGGACCTCAACTGGTTCGACGAGGCCGGCTCGCATGAGGACGTGGTTCGCAACTGGCTGGATCGCGGGCCCAAATTTATCGTCGTCACCCATGGCAGCGAAGGCGCGGTCGGCTACAGCAAGGACCATAAGGTCACGGTCTTGCCGCAGAAGGTGAAGGTGGTCGACACGGTCGGCGCCGGCGACACCTTCAACGCCGGCATCCTGGCCTCGCTGCATGAACAGGGCCTGCTCACCAAGGCAGCGATCGACAGCCTCTCCGAAGACGCCATCCGCAAGGCGCTGGAGCTCGGTGCCAAGGCGGCGGCGGTGACTGTGTCGCGGGCCGGCGCCAACCCGCCATGGCGGCACGAAATTGCCTGAGCCGGCGTGGGGACCGACGTGAACCCGCCCTTCACGGCCGATCACTTTATGTTTCCCATCGGTGGATCGACGCGATAAGAGGGGCCGGAAAACGCCACTCGAAGCTCGGATTTCCGGCTTTTTCACGCATTGCGCCGGCAAAATCTGTAACAGGCTGCGACACCTGAGCAATTTGCGCTGGCCGCCACCGGCTTTCTCAGCCGGTTCAAGTCTGTTACCAGCGGGCCGGTTTTACAGGCACTTTCGAGGGCGACATGCAGTTCATCGATCTTGGCGCGCAGCGCGAACGAATCCGCGACCGGCTGAAGGCCGCGATCGACAAGGTGGTCGAAGATGGCTGCTACATCCTCGGCCCCCAGGTCACCGAATTCGAAAACAAGCTCGCGGCCTATATCGGCGTCAAGCATGTGGTCGCCTGCGCCAACGGCACCGACGCGCTGCTCCTGCCGCTGTTTGCCGCCGGCATCGGCCCGGGCGATGCGGTGTTCGTGCCGAGCTTCACCTTCGCAGCCACCGCCGAGGTGGTAGCGCTCGCCAAGGCCGAGCCGGTTTTCGTCGACGTCGACCGCAACACCTACAATATCGATATCGCCAGCCTCGAGGCGGCGATCGAGATGATCAAGAAGGAAGGAAGGCTGAAGCCGAAGGCGATCATCCCGGTCGATCTGTTCGGCCTTGCCGCCGACTATGAGGCGATCATGGCGATCGCCAGGCGCGAGAACCTCCTGGTGATCGAGGACGCCGCGCAGTCGATGGGCGGTTCCGCCGACGGCACGACGATCGGCGGTTCCGCCGAGGCCAAGATGTGCGGCGCCTTCGGCCATGTCGGTTCGACCAGCTTCTATCCGGCCAAGCCGCTTGGCTGCTACGGCGACGGCGGCGCCATGTTCACCAATGATGCTGCGCTGGCCGACAAGCTCCGTTCCTTCGCCTTCCACGGCAAGGGCGAGACGCAATATGACAATGTCCGCGTCGGCATCAATTCGCGCCTCGACACGCTGCAGGCGGCGATCCTGATCGAAAAGCTCGCCATCCTCGAAGAGGAGATGGTGGCCAGGCAGGTGGTGGCGGACCGGTATGCCAAGGGCCTCGGCGACATCGTCAAGGCCTCGCGCAATCTCGGCCACGGCCGCTCGGCCTGGGCGCAGTATGCAATCGAGACCCCGAAGCGCGACGGGCTCAAGGCCCATCTCGGCGAGAAGGGGATTCCGTCGGTGATCTATTACGTGAAGCCGCTGCACGAACAGGTCGCGTATAAGCATTATCCGCGCACGCCGACCGGCCTTGCCGTCTCGGAAGAACTGCCGAAGCAGATCCTCTGCCTGCCGATGCACGCCTATTTGAGCGAGGCCGATCAGGACCGCATCATCGAGACGATCCGGAATTATATCGGCTCGAACTCGGCGCATGTCGCGGCGGCCTAATCTCCCTCAGTGTCGCTCAAGGCGACAGAGGGGTCTCCATCGCATAGGACTCACAGCAGCGGTTTCTTCACGCCAGATGGGCTACCGGCGCATATCGCGGGATGCGAATGTGGCGCTGTCGGAATCGGGGATGCTCGCGGATCAAGCGGGCCGATGTTCCTCATTGATTAGCAAGGCCAAGCCTGAATGTGGCCGCACTGCATCAGCCGCAGCGTACATGCTCTGCGGTGTTTCCTTGTTGGCCTGACCGACGCCTCGATCGCCGCCATATTCGCCAACGGGCTTGCCCCTCCGGCAATTTACATTCCGCCCTTGCCCTTTGCATACGATGCCACGGCGAAGTGATTGATGCCGGGAACAAATTAGCAGTTCGAAAGTTCGCGAGAACGGCGAACCGGGAGAAGGGGTGCCCGCTGCCGTCGCCGGTTCGTTGAAGGCCGACTTTCGTTCCAGGATGCCCTGCACATGAAGATTGCCCAGATCGCACCCCTGACTGAGTCCGTGCCACCCAAGCTCTATGGCGGGACCGAGCGCATCGTTTCCTATTTGACGGAAGAGCTGATTCGAAGGGGCGATGACGTGACGTTGTTCGCCAGCGGCGATTCACGTACTTCGGCCGAACTGGTGGCATGTTGCGACGTTGCACTGCGCCTGAATCCGAAAGCACAGAATCCCATTCCTTACCATGTCATGATGCTTGAAGAGGTTCGCAGACGGGCGAATGAATTCGACGTGCTGCATTTCCACGTCGACGTTCTCCATTTCCCGATAATTCGAGAGTTCGCGCAGCGAACCGTTACCACGCTTCATGGCCGACTCGACCTTCCGGACCTGGCGCAGCTTTACGCGATGTTCAACGACATTCCACTGGTCTCGATTTCGGACGACCAGCGCCGGCCCATGCCGCCGGTCAACTGGCTTGGAACGGTCTATCACGGCCTGCCGAACAATCTCCTGCCATTCCGGCCGAAAGCCGCTGGATACCTCGCGTTCCTCGGCCGCATCTCACCCGAAAAGGGACCGGAGGCCGCGATAGAAATCGCCACGCGCGCCGGAATGCCGCTGAAGATCGCAGCCAAAATCGACGCAGTGGACCAATCATTTTGGAGCGACAGGGTCGAACCCCAGGTGCTTCGGCATTCGAATGTCGAGTTCATCGGCGAAATTGATGAGCGTGCGAAGGCGGAATTTTTGGGCAATGCGACGGCGCTGCTGTTTCCGATCGATTGGCCGGAGCCGTTCGGCCTCGTGACGATCGAGGCGATGGCCTGCGGCACCCCGGTGGTTGCGTTCAACCGCGGAGCCGTTCCGGAGGTCATCGATCATGGCGTGTCCGGACTGATAGTGGAAAGCATTGACGAAGCCGTCGAAGCTGTGCGGCGGATAGGCAGTCTCGATCGCGCACGTGTGCGGAAAACTTTTGAAAGGCGATTCACGGTCAGGCGCATGTGCAGCGACTATTTGGGGATCTACCGCTTGCTGGCGCGCGACGAGCAATTTCCACTCGGCTCGCGAAACGGGTTCGCCGAAAACGCGGCTGAAATAGCCAGCACTTTTTAACAGCACCGCTTGAGACGAGTTGGCGGTTAGAATCGCCGGGTTCCCGCCGCATTCGATCGGACTCGAACAGCGGAAGCTTCGCCGAATATCCGCCAAGATTTCAATGACGCTCTCGGGATCATAGGCATCGCAGCATTGATGCGAGATACTGTTGATTAGGAGGTGGTCGGGCGCAGGCATATGGGATGAGCGCCAGCATCGACCGTCTGAACGGGAGGGATGAGATGAGCATCGAAGTCGAAGAACGCAAGCTTAATCCAGCGGTCGCTCTCCCCGCACTCGATGAATCGGCCCCGCGCGAGCCGCATAGGCAATTTGCGCTGAAGCATGAGGACTGCTTCGTCGTCGCGGACAGCTATGGCGACATACGCGGCAGCGGCGACGGGCTTTTCCGCGATGATACGCGAGTGCTGTCGCGTTTCCGGCTGTTCATAGGTGGCCGCATGCCGTCGCTGCTCGGAGCCTCGCTGTCGCAGGACAACATCCTATTCACCGCCAATCTCACAAATTTGGCTACCATCGGGCCCGACGGTAGTGAAACGCTGCCTGGGGTCGTGCACATCGAGCGGACCAGATTCATCTGGCATGACCGCATGTACGAGCGAGTCACTTTCACGAACTACTCCGCGCGTGAGGTGTCGCTGCCGGTCCGGTTCGACTTCGATGCCGATTTCCGTGACATGTTCGAGGTGCGCGGCACCACGCGCAGCCGGCGCGGTCGCGCACATGACGCCTTGGTCGGCGAGTCAGGCGTGACATTTTGCTACGAGGGCCTCGATAATGTGGCGCGCCAATCCGTCATCGCGTGTTCGATGAGGCCCGACCAGATCCATCCCCATCATGCAGAGTTTCTCATTCTGGTGGGGAGGCATGACAAAAAGGCGCTGTATCTGGAAGTTGGTCAGAACGAAGAAATCCCGTCCAGTGATCGGTTCCGCGCCGCCGCGGCGCGAGCGCGATTTGCAATGCGCTCAAAGCGTCGGCAGGGCGCCACTGTTTTCAGCTCCGGCCGCGTGTTCAATGACTGGCTCACGCGCACACGTGCCGACATCGCCCTGCTGACCACCGATCTGGAGACCGGCCCATATCCGTACGCCGGTATTCCCTGGTTTTCGACTGCCTTCGGCCGCGACGGCGTCATTTCCGCCTTGCAAATGCTGTGGCTCAACCCCGAGCTCGCCCGCGGCGTGCTGGCGTTCCTTGGCCGCTATCAATCGACAGAGACCTCTGTGTTCGACGATGCCGAGCCCGGCAAGATCATGCATGAAACGCGCAAAGGGGAAATGGCTATACTGCGCGAGCTGCCGTTCGGCCGCTATTATGGCGGCGTCGACACCACTCCGCTTTATGTCTACCTGGCTTGGTCCTACGCCGATCGCACGGGCGATGACGAGTTCGTCGATCGCATGTGGGATTCGCTGTGCGCAGCAATCGGGTGGATGGAGGAAGTCGGTGCCCGCAACAGCGACGGTTTCGTGACCTATAATAGGGCGGCGGACACGGGTCTCTTCAACCAGGGCTGGAAGGACAGCGCCGACGCTATCTTCCATGCCGACGGCAAAATACCTCGCGGTCCGATCGCACTGGTCGAGGTGCAAGGCTACGTCTTCGCAGCCTATCAAGGCATGGCCGCCTTGGCAGCCAAACGCGGAGACGCCGCCAAGGCGGCGCACTGGAGCGCCATGGCAGAAAAAATACGCAGCGCAGTGGAGGCCCGGTTCTGGATGCCGGACCGCAATTTCTACGCTTTGGCAATCGATGGAGAAGGCAGGCAATGCGCGGTGCGCGCCTCCAACGCGGGTCACCTGCTCTACGTTGGGCTGCCCTCGGCAGAACGGGCGAAATCAATTGCCGAGCAGTTGCTGTCGGGACATCTGCACAGCGGTTGGGGCGTTCGCACCTTGGCCGACGATGAGATTCCGTTCAATCCGATGTCTTATCATAACGGCTCGATCTGGCCGCATGACACGGCGATCTGTGCCGCCGGGCTAGCCCGCTACCAGGAGCGCACCAGCGTCGTGAAGCTTATGAGCAGCATGTTCGAGGCGGCGGTCCGGTTCAATATGCGGCTTCCAGAGCTATTCTGCGGCTTTACGCGGGCGATCGGGGATGCGCCGATCGCCTATCCCGTCGCCTGTCTGCCGCAGGCATGGTCGGCCGGTTCCGCGTTCATGATGCTGCAGGCCTGCCTGGGGATCCGCATCGATGGTTGGAAGCGCGAGATTAATGTCGAACGCCCACGGTTGCCGATAGGCATCGACAACATCGTCATCCGGCACTTAACCGTGGGAGAGGCGAAGGTCGACCTCAATTTCCAGCGCGTCGGCGACCGGGTCGTCTGCTATCTCGGCGAGCGGCACGAGGGCCTAGTGCCGCTGGTCGTTCGCTCTTAGCAACCGGGACAGCAGGGCCTGCCATCGATGCTCACGGTAGCATCCAGGTGCTGCTGGCGACGTCTCGCAGGCTCCTCTTGAACTGAAAAGAGCTGCTTCCAATCTTTCTCTTGTCCCCAGCCGGGCGTGCAGGTGTTCGAGTATTAGCGGTGCATCTGCGGAAATGACCAACGGGGTCAGTTGTTGAAGGGAGGTCACTATGGAAAGTGATGCTTTCAAGCAGTCGGTTTTCGTAGGGGAGAATGGCTACATTCAAAAGATCGACTGCGTGATGGATGCCATTGAGTTTTTGGAAGAATGGCCTGTGGAGAGACGTGGCCTGCTTCACGCGGCGGCCTGCGAGGCGTGCTACTCGGCCTATGACGGTCGGAAACCAGTCGAGGCCGCGCACAAGGCCTTTACGACTTGGGCCCGCAAGGTTGGAGTCATCGAGGACGTGCCCACAGCACCGCCGTGGATGACTGGGCCAAAGATCAGCAACGCAGACCTCTTGTGAGGGGTGCGAAAGGGCTACTCGTCAGGCGCAGCTTGCGATGAATCGCGCCGGAGCGAAACGCAAACGTCGGCGCCGATCCCCTTCTGACCTGCCGGCCATCCTCCTCGAGTGGCGAGGTTACGCGCCCTTCCCCCGCGCAATGAAATGCGGATTGGCGAAGTCGCCGTCGCTGGCCTGGTTGCGCTTGCCGTAGACGAGCGGCTGGCCGTCCAGCGTGCGCGTCATGCCGCCGGCGGCGCGCAGCACCGCGTCTCCTGCCGCCGTGTCCCATTCCATGGTGCGGCCGAAGCGCGGATAGACGTCGGCTTCCGCCGCCGCGAGCAGGCAGAATTTCAGCGATGAGCCGATCGAGACGATCTCCGCGGCGCCGAGATCGCGGATGAATTCCTCGGTTTCCGGCGTGTTGTGCGAGCGGCTGGCCACGACCGCGAGCGGCGTGCCGCCTTCTCGCACATGGATCGGGCGGCGTTCAGTGATGCGATAATCCGCATCGACCTCCAGCGCCTCGGCCTTGCCCGGCCGTCCGCTGAAGAAGCGCCCGGTGCACGGCGCGAAAACGACGCCGACTTCCGGCACGCCGTGCCGGATCAGGGCGATATTGACGGTGAAGTCCGTGCGGCGGTTGACGAATTCCTTGGTGCCGTCGAGCGGGTCGATCAGGAAGAAGGCGCCGTCGAGATCGGGCGTCGCGATGCCCGCCGCAACCTCCTCCTCGGCCACGCATGGGATGTCGGGATAGGCGGCGCGCAGGCCGGCCAGGATGATCTTCTCGCTTTCGCGGTCGGCTTCCGTCACCGGCGAAGAGTCCGCCTTGCCGTCGACGGCACAGCCCTCGTGGAAGACGCGCATCACCTCGCGCCCCGCTTCCAGCGCCAGGCGCTCGAAGACGCCCAGCATCGCCTCGTCGTCAGATACCGCCGCCATTGCCATACTGTTCCTCGGCGATGTCGCGCTCGGTCAGCCAGTGCTCCAGGGCTTCCGCCATTTCCTGCGGGCTCCTGCCGAGGGTCTTCAAGTGAATTTCCGGATTCTGCGGCGCTTCATAAGGAGAATCCACGCCGGTGAAGTTCTTGATCTCGCCGCTCAGAGCGCGCGCGTAAAGGCCCTTCGGATCGCGGCGTGCGCATTCCTCGAACGGCGTATCGACGAAGACCTCGACGAACTCGCCTTCGGCCATCAGCTCGCGCGCCATGCGCCGTTCGGCGCTGAAGGGCGATATGAAGGAGACAATGACGATCAGGCCGGCATCGGCCATCAGCTTGGCCACCTCGGCGACACGGCGGATGTTCTCCACGCGGTCGGCGTCAGTGAAGCCGAGATCGCGGTTGAGGCCGTGGCGGACATTGTCGCCGTCGAGGATATAGGTGTGGCGCCCGGACGCGAACAGCTTCTTCTCGAACAAATTGGCGATGGTCGACTTGCCTGAACCGGACAGCCCGGTGAACCAGAACACGGCCGGGCGCTGATTCTTCAGGTCGGAGCGGCCGCGCTTGCCGACATCGAGCGACTGCCAATGGATGTTTTCGGCACGGCGCAGCGTATGCAGGATCATGCCGGCGCCGACGGTG
Organism: Mesorhizobium sp. CA4; assembly: GCF_020165075.1. Taxonomy (NCBI): domain Bacteria; kingdom Pseudomonadati; phylum Pseudomonadota; class Alphaproteobacteria; order Hyphomicrobiales; family Phyllobacteriaceae; genus Mesorhizobium; species Mesorhizobium sp. CA4. The sequence continues at coordinate 131,099 of NZ_JAIUHK010000008.1, read as the reverse complement.
GCGTTGGTGACGCGGTCGATCAGGATGAAGGCGCCGGTGGTGCGGTTCTCGGCGAAGGGATCGAAAGCGATCGGCGCGCGGGTAGAGAGGTTGCAGACGCCGACCTCGTTGATGTCGAGCGACTTCGCCGCCTCATGCGCGAAATCGTTGACGTTGACGCGGTATTTCAGGTCGGTGACAGTCGCGCTCACCTGGTCGGTTTCGGTTCGCAGGATGTAGGAGCGGCCGGGTAGCAGCGCCTGCTCGTCGAACCAGACGATGTTGGCGGCGAACTGGTCGGCGACCTGCGGACGCGCTGCCGGCGAAACCAGCAGGTTGCCGCGCGACACCTCGACCTCGTCCTCAAGGACGAGCGTGATCGCCTGGCCGGCGACCGCCTGCTCGAGGTCGCCGCCCTGCGCGACGATGCGCTTGACCCGGGACGCCTTGCCGGATTTCGCGACGACGACTTCGTCGCCTTGCGAAACGGTGCCCGAGGCGACGGTGCCGGCAAAGCCGCGGAAATCCAGGTTCGGGCGGTTCACATACTGGACGGGGAAGCGGAACGGCAGCTCGACGGCGGCCTCGTCGACCGATACGGTCTCGAGATGCTCGATCAGCGACGGCCCCGAATACCAGGGCGTGCGCTCCGAGCGGCTGGTGACGTTGTCGCCGAAGCGCGCCGACATCGGGATCGGCGCGACGCTCACGAAGCCCAGCTCTCGCGCGAACTCGCCATAGTCGGCGACGATCCGGTCGAACACGGTCTTGTCGAAGCCGACGAGGTCGATCTTGTTGACCGCAAGCACGATGTGCCGGATGCCGAGCAGCGAGGCGATGATCGAATGACGCCTGGTCTGGCGCAGCACGCCCTGGCGCGCGTCGATCAGCACGATGGCGAGATCGGCTGTCGAGGCGCCCGTCGCCATATTGCGCGTGTACTGCTCGTGGCCGGGCGTGTCGGCGACGATGAACTTGCGCTTCGGCGTGGCAAAGAAGCGGTAGGCGACGTCGATGGTGATGCCCTGCTCGCGCTCCGCCTCCAGCCCGTCGACCAGCAGCGCGAAGTCGATGTCGTCGCCGGTGGTGCCGTGCTTGCGCGAATCCTTTTCGAGCGCCGCAAGCTGATCCTCGAAGATCTGCTTGGTGTCGGAGAGCAACCGGCCGATCAGCGTCGACTTGCCGTCGTCGACCGAGCCGCAGGTGAGGAAGCGCAGCAGCGACTTCTTCTCCTGCGCGGCCATGTAGTCGCGGATCGAATCGGTGGGGGCGAGGCTCTTGGCCATGATGTGGCGCATTGTCAGAAATAACCCTCGCGCTTCTTCTTTTCCATCGAGCCGGCCTCGTCGCGATCGATGAGGCGGCCCTGGCGCTCGGAGGTGCGTGCGGTCAGCATCTCCGCGACGATGGCCTCAAGCGTGGCGGCGTCGGACTCGATCGCGCCGGTCAGCGGGTAGCAGCCGAGCGTACGGAAACGCACGAGACGGTTCTCGACCGTCTCGCCAGCGCGCAGCCGCATGCGGTCATCGTCCTTCATGATCAACATGCCGTCGCGCTCGACCACCGGCCGCTCCTTGGCGAAATAGAGCGGCACGATCGGGATGTTCTCCTGCAGGATATACTGCCAGATGTCGAGCTCGGTCCAGTTGGACAGCGGAAAGACGCGGATCGATTCGCCCGGCGCGATGCGGGTGTTGAAGATCTTCCACATTTCCGGCCGCTGGTTCTTCGGGTCCCAGGCATGCTGGGCGTTGCGGAAGGAAAAGATGCGCTCCTTGGCGCGCGACTTCTCCTCGTCGCGGCGGGCACCGCCGAACGCCGCGTCGAAGCCGTATTTGTCGAGGGCCTGGCGCAGCGCCACCGTCTTCATCACATGGGTGTGGGTGTTGGAGCCGTGGTCGAAGGGATTGATGCCCTCGCGCACACCATCCTCGTTGACATGGACCAAAAGGTCGAAGCCGAGTTTCTGCGCCATCTGATCGCGAAAGGCGATCATCTCGCGGAATTTCCAGGTGGTGTCGACATGCAGGAACGGGAAAGGCGGCTTGGCCGGATAAAAGGCCTTCATCGCCAGATGCATCAGCACGGAAGAATCCTTGCCGACCGAATAGAGCATCACCGGCTTGGAGAAAGACGCCGCGACCTCGCGGAAGATGTGAATGGATTCGGCCTCGAGCCGCTGCAGATGCGTGAGCGCGATATTCATGGAGCGTCGAGCGTTCTCTCGTGCCGTCGGGCGGAAATCTTGCACCGCGGGGGCAATCCCATGCCGCTCGGGTGCAAGCTTCACTTCGGACAAACTGTTTCGTGCGTGCGTTCTAACAGATCGGCGCCGCCAATAACAATGCAGGACCCGCGCGGCGCGAGCTGATTAGAGAACGAATTTTCCAAGCATGGCCGGCAAAGCGGAAAATCCTGCCAGGGCATCAAAAGGCGGACGCGAGGAAAGACCGTGCCGTCCGGGGAATTCCGAGGCCGTTCGATCCTGGCCGGATCGGGGGATTTCTGTCGCAACATTGTCGACTGCTCTATCGCAGGGCGGCGCCAGCCGCTATACGGGCTTGGGGAACGGCAGGGGCGGCAAACGGAGATCGGCGAGGCGGCCTTTGGCCGGCTCCATGGAGATCCGGGCGCAACCTGGTAAATTGCGAAGCAAAGCATTGAATCCGTTTACAAAGCTCCGGCGCCGCCTCACGCCCGCACAGATCAATTTCTATTTCTCGATCGTCTGCTTTTTTTCGCCGCCGGTGCTTGGATCGCTGGTCAGCATAGCTTTCAATGCCGGTGGCGTGTGGTCCGTGATGCTTCTGGCGACGAAACGCCGGCGCTTCAACATCGACCAGCCGATGCTCGCGCCAACGGTGGCGATCTATGCCTATTGCGCGGCCATGGTTCTCGCTTCGATCGTCAACGGCACGCTGGCTGCCGATTTGCGGTTTTTCCTGCCGCTGATCACCTTCCTGCTTTTCCCCATCTCCTATTCGACCTGGAGCATCACCGAGAAGGCCACGCTGGCACGCATTGCCATTCTGGCGAGCACCGCGGCCTGCTTCGGCGCGCTGGCGATCGCCCTATTCCAGTATCACTGGCTCGGCGTGAGGGCCGAGGGCGGCGCCGGAAACCCGATCGTCTTCGCAACCGTTACCTGCCTTGCCGCCATGACATGCCTCGCCGGCGCCCTGTCGGGCATCGAGAAACGCTGGAAGCTGCTGGTCCTGGCGGCGATCGCCGGAGCCATGGCGATCGTCTATTCGGGATCACGCATGATCTGGGCGGCCGTGCCGATTGCCGGCATCGTCCTGCTTGTCATCAACCGCCGCCGGTTCACCGGCGCCAGCGTGGCGCGCTTCGTGGCGATCGGCGTGGTGGTTGCCCTTGTGATCGCCGCCATCGGCTCTCGCGTCGTGCTGGATCGAACCGACTTCCTGGTCAGCGACTGGGATGCGCTGAATGCCAATGGCGACCATTCGACGGCGCTCGGCCTGCGCGTGGCGATGTGGGAAATCGGCTTTGCCGCGGTTCGCGAGATGCCGATTTTCGGCCATGGCATCACGGCCAGCCGCGCGCTGATGAAGCAGGGTTTTCAAGAGCAGTTCGGTCTAAGCGCGGGTTTCAGCCATTTTCACAACGGCTTCCTGACGGCGATGGTCGAGGCCGGCCTGCTGGGAGCGCTGGCCCTGGCGTCGATCTTCATCGTTGCCGCCTGGAACGCCGCAAGGACGCTGCGCCGCAGCGCCGATCCGGTGGAGCGGTTCGGCGCGACGATGATCCTTGTCGCGGTCATCACCTATCTCACCGGCGGAATGACCGGCATCCTCGTCGGCCACGATATCCTCGACGCGACGCTGATGGTATTCCTGATTGCGGGAACCTACCTTGCGTCCGGGCGGACGGTGGCGCCAACCGGCAAAGACGCGCCTGCCATGGCGCCGAGTGTCAGCCCGCAACCATGAAGGTCCTGGTCACCGGCGCGACAGGCCTCATTGGGCGCCGGGTCTTCAGCCGGTTGCGCGAAGCCGGATTCGACATACGGATCGCTTCGCGCCTGCCGCAGCGGCTGGCGGGAGCGGACGATGCCGTCGCGCTGCCCGGCGCCGATGCGCCGCAGGAAGCCTTCCTGGCGCTGATGCGCGACGTGACGCATGTCGTCCACTGCGCGGCGCTCAACAATGATCGCAGCGCCGGCGCGGCCGACTTCCGAACCGTCAACGCGATGCTGACCGGACGGCTCGCCCAGGCAGCCGCCACGCGCACCGACGGGCGCTTCATCTATCTCTCTTCGATCCGCGCCGTGACGGGTGCCGGTTTCAGCGGCACCATCGACGAGGCGACGCCCCCCGCCCCGCAATGCGCCTACGGGCACTCCAAGCGCGAAGGCGAGATCAAGATGCTGGAGGCTTTTGCAACGGCCGGACGCGACGGCGCGACGGCGCTGCGGCTGCCGCCGGTCTACGGCGAAGGCATGAAGGGAAACCTGCGCTGGCTGATGCGGTTGGCGGCCACCGGCCTGCCGTTGCCAACAGCCGCTCTGACGGCGGTTCGCTCGCTCGTCTCGCATGATGCCGTGGCCGGCGCCGTGAGGCATCTTTTGACCCGTCCCGTGCCGCCGCGCCCGACCTATGTGCTCGGCGACGCTACGCCGGTTGCGATGTCCGAAATCGTCGCCGCGTTCCGGCGCGGATATGGCCGGCCTGCCCGGCTTCTTCCCATGCCGGCCTGGCCTTTCCGGGTGCTGGCCACGCTCACCGGCAGACAGGCCGCGTGGCAGGCTCTGGTGGCGACGCAGGTCTGCGATTCGTCGTTGCTGGCCTCGGAAGGCTGGGAACGGGAAACCGATACGCTCGGCCGGCTTGAGGAACTGGCGCGACAAGGGGGCCGTTCGCCGGTACCGTGAGCGGCCAAACGCTCTACGCGCGGAAGACTGTGCCCAGCAATATCTTGAGGTCCAGGCTCGTCGAGGCGGCCTTGATGTAGGCCGCATCGGTCTCAGCGCAAAGTTTTGGATCGGACATGTCGATGCCCTCGATCTGCGCCAGTCCTGTGATGCCTGGAAGTGCGGTGAGCACGCCCAGTTCCTTGCGCCGTTCGATCAGTTCCGTCTGCGTCGGCAGGCATGGACGAGGGCCGACAAGGCTCATCTCGCCCTTGAGCACGTTCCAGAGCTGCGGCAGTTCGTCGACCTTGGTTGCGCGCAGCACCTTGCCGACGACGGTGACCGAACCGGCCGGCGCCTCGTGCGTGGGCAAGGAAGGCGTTGCGAGATACATGGTGCGCAGCTTGCGGCAGGCAAAGAGGGCTCCTCCCCGGCCTACGCGGATCTGCGAGAAGATGGCGGGGCCCGCCGACGTGGCCCGGATCGCCAGCATCGCGACAAGCAGGACGGGCGACGTCAGCGCCAGCATCGGAACGGCGACCGCAAGGTCGAGCACACGCTTCGCCGTCATGGCTCAGATCCGGCGCCAGAGGAAAGCGATGTAGAGCCCAAGCGTGCCCATGAATGTCTGCCGGTAGACGCCGCTTTTGCCGAGCAGGCTGAAACGCCTGAAGACATTACCCTTGCGCGCCCTGATGAATAGGCGAAGGCATAGTGCAGCATCGCGTGCGATGAGGTCGCGGTTGACGGCGAGGCCGCGCAGGTTGGTGTCGGTCCAGGTGGCGAACTGGCCTTTGAACAGACGTGCCAGCCTTGAAAGCCTTCCCCTCCACGAGACATTGGCACCGACAAGATTTGCCGCGTGCTGGCGATACCTGACCAGCGGCCGCGGCTCGTAGCGGACCTTGCCGCCGGCGGCGGTGACGATGAGATAGGCCCACCAGTCATGGCTGACGAATTCGGCTCTGGCCGATGCTTTCGCCAGAAGGTCGCGCGCCTTGCGGTTGAAGAGCATCGTGTTGCCGCCGGCGATGCTTTGCACCAGCGCATTGCGGAAGGACGGCGGACGCCGGAAGAGCGGCGAGCAGCCGGCCGGAACGCCGGTCTGCGAAATGGTCGCGGTGCGCGAGCAGAACAGGAGCGGCGTTTCCATGTCCTGTCCCTCCATCCAGCGGATGGCGCTCTCCAGCCGATCCTCCTCCCAGACATCGTCCTGGTCGCAAAAGGCGTAGTAGTCGGCATCGATGCGCGGATCGATGATCATCGAGCGGAAATTGGCGGCGAAGCCCTTTCGCGGACCATCCACCAGTGTGAGAGAGCCCTTGTTCCAACGGGACCGCCACGTCTCGACGATTGCGGTCGTGGCGTCCGACGAACCGTCGTCGGAGATCCAGAGATCGACGAGCGGCCAGGACTGCGCCAGCAAGGATTCCAATTGTTCGCCGATATAGGCCGCGCCATCCTTCGTGCCCATGAGAACGGCGACGCGCTGATCTTTTCTGGTCACGGCGGTGGAATCGCTTGCCCGCAGGGTGTTTGAACAGGTTTCAATAGCCAGTTGCTGGCACGCGGCACAGGTGTAAAGCATGTCTTTATCCGAAACCGGTTCCCGCTTTCGGGAGACATGCTCTAACCGACCTGTCCGGCGGCTTTCGGCGCTGCCTCTTCGCGCAGGCCGCCAATGTCTTCTTCCGCCCTGTAGAACCCGGCCAGGATGGCAAGCGCCGCGGCCTTGTCGCGATCGTGCGTGGCGGCAACCAGCGCCGGCAGGGCCGCCTCGATCTTCGGCCATTCGACGACGCCTGTCCTGAGGCCAAAGATCTTGGCGGTGTCGAGCTTGACCACCTCCTCGTTCTCGGCGTGCAGCGTCTCGTGCAGCTTCTCGCCGGGCCTGATGCCGGTGAAGCGGATCGGAATATCGGTGTAGGGGCTTTTGCCGGCCATGCGGATCATGGTTTCGGCGACTTCGAGGATCGGCACGGGCTTGCCCATGTCGAGCATGTAGATGGCGTAGTCATCCGCGCCCCGGCGCTGCTCGGCATCGGCGGCCGACATGATGACGAGATCGACGGCCTCGGCCATGGTCATGAAATAGCGGGTCATGCGCCGGTCGGTGATGGTGACCGGCCCGCCGGCCTCGATCTGCGCCTGGAAGATGGTCGCCACCGAGCCGTTGGAGCCGAAGACGTTGCCGAAGCGCACGGCGATGAATTTCGTGCTCGAACGACGCAGATCGGGAGCGCCGGCATGGCCGTTCGCCGCGCCGGCACGCGGCGGCGGCGACGCCGCCTCGGCCTCATGCAGCGAGGAGACGATCTGCTCGGCCGCCCGCTTGGTGACGCCCAGCACCGAAGTCGGATCAACGGCCTTGTCGCTGGAAATCAGCAGGAACTGCGGCACCCCGCATTCGGCGGCGATCTCGGCGCAGGCGAGCGTGCCGAAGACATTGGTCGCGATCGCCGCTTCCCAGTTCTCCTCGAGCAACGGCACGTGCTTCAGGGCCGCGGCATGAAAGATGATCGCGGGTTTGAACTCGTTGACGAGGCGCGTCATGTGAGGCCGGTCGGTGACGTCGACGATGCGGCTGGTCAGCCGGTCGCGGTCGGCGTCGTCGGTCTGCTGATCGAGCTGGAAAATGCCGAACTCGGAATTATCGGCCACCAGCACCGCCTCGGCGCCCAGCTCCAGCGCGCGCTTGACGAGCACACGGCCGATGGAGCCGGCGCCGCCCGTGACCATCACCCGCTTGCCGCCAACGAAGGCGCCGATGCGCGTGGTGTCGGTGGCGACCGCGGAGCGGCGCATGATGGTTTCCATCTCGACATCATCGAGAACCAGCTTGCCGCCCTGCCCCAGTTCCGACAGGCCGGAAAACTGGACGACGGCGATGCCGCTGTGGCGGGCGACGCGCACCAGCTCGGCATAGTCCTCGATCTCGCGCTCTACCCCCTGGCCGAAGATCAGAAGGTCGAGGCTTTGCGTCCCCTTGACATAGTCTTCCAGCACCTCGACCAGGCGCGGCCTGAGCGCCACGACCGGAACGCCCCGGATCCGCGTGCCGAGCGGCGCGTCGCTCTCGGTGGCCATGATGCCGGCGATGGCGTATTCGGCAGGCTGGGCCGTGCGGGTAAAGCGGACGATCACGTCCGCCTCGCTCAGCCGGCCGATGAACAGCGCCTGCTTGGTCGGGGCATCGCTGGCGGCGCGGCGCAAGATGCGCCAGCTCGCGCCGTCACGCAGGAAGCGATAATAGAGCCTGGGCGCCGAGATGATGGTGAAGGAGACCAGGAAGAAGACGATGAACTGGCGCTCGTTGAGGCCGGCGACCGGCTGGAAAAAGAAGCGGAAGGCAAGCGAGGCCAGATAGAGCACCACCGTCAGGCTGCCGCAGCCCTTAAGGATGTTGAAGAAATCGGGCGTGGAGGCAAAGCGCCAGACGGTGTTGTAAAGGCCGCTGGATCGGAACAGCAGATGGGCGATGAGCACGATGAGCGCCCAGCAGGCCAGCCCGCCGGCGGATAGCGCGTCGAACGACAGCCGCGACTGCGACAGGACGAGGCTGAGAGCAACCGCGACCAAGACCATGACGAGGTCCTGGACCATGATGATGGCGCGCCGCATCCTCGGTCGGAGTTCCGATACGGCTTCTACGTATGCGGTCATTGGGCAGTACTGACTCCAGGCGCGGGGATACTATCAGAACGGCCGCGGACAAAACATCGTCCACCGCCACTTCAGATTGCAATTCCCCGACCCCGTCGCCCGGTTACCGCCTTAGCGCGGAGAGGGCGGAAGGGCTAGAGGTTTTTTGGGCGATATTCGATTGTGCGAATGATTTGACTAAGAACGGCAATAACTCAGGCTGGATTGCCAGTCGTTCAGAGAAACTGTCGGATGCCCAATAGGGAAAGCTAATAAATGTCACGATGTGACGATCCGGCTTCACTAAGCCGCAGCACGCTGCCATGCCTGTCGCAATGGCTATGAGTCGCTGACCGCGGTGCCGATCAGGTCTGCCGAAGCGGTTTTGGCCAGCCCCTTGGCTCACGGCGTTCCCCAAAATGACGCCGGCCTATCGCGTCCGAGCCGGAATCTCAACAGTTGTGCTGTGGTCCTGGCTTTCCGCTGTTTCCGCGATGCAAGTATTCTTAACTGAGTGATGTCAGAATCATCTGAATTCCGAATGTTTGCGGGCGAACACGCCGGAATGAATAAGACACGCTGTCGAGTTGTTGATGACGAAGCCGAATGCCGTTCCGATGAATGATCTCAAGCGCCTGTACCAGCGCTATGAGGTAGAAATCGCGCGCGAAGCAGCGAGCACGCTGCGGTCCGGATGGTGGCTCAATGGCGCGGCAGGGAAGCGATTCGCAGCGAACTTTGCGACGTTTGTAGGAGCCTCGGATTGCATCCTCGTCGCAAACGGAACGGACGCCCTTGAACTCGCTTTACGCTCTGTCGTCGGGCTTGACGATGCGCATGGACGCGAGGTGATCGTGGCGGCGAATGCCGGGGGATATGCCAGTTGTGCGTGCTGGCACAACGACCTCATTCCACACTACGTCGACATCGAGCCAACTAGCCAACTTGTAAGCGTCCAATCGGTGCTGGAAGCGACGAGTACCGACACAGCCGCGATCGTCGTTACCCATCTTTACGGCGGCGTGGTCGATGTTCCCGCTATCCGGGCAGGACTTGTCAATGCCGGCATGTCGCACATACCCGTCATTGAGGATTGCGCCCAAGCACATGGTGCTCGCATCAGGGATGAAACGGCTGGATCACTTGGAGACATCGCCACTTTCAGCTTCTATCCAACCAAAAATCTCGGCGCGATGGGTGACGGTGGCGCAGTCCTCACCTCCAGCCCAAGACTGGCGGAGCGCGTTCGTCAGCTTCATCAATATGGCTGGAGTTCCAAATACCATGTGGCCCTGCCGGGAGGGCGCAACTCTCGCATGGACGAGGTCCAGGCCGCGATTTTGGATGTGCTTCTTCCGGAGTTGAACAGCCGCAACGAACAACGCCGTAGCATCCTTGGCCGATTTAAGGCGGTTACCGGGCGCCGGCTCAAATTCCTGGACGGCGGCAACGGCGCCGTCGCACACCTCGCGGTGCTGCTGTGTGACGACCGTGACGCATTCCGCACCTTCATGAAGGAGCGCGGCGTCGATACCGATGTCCACTATCCCGTGCTCGATTGCGATCAGGTTGGTTGGGCTGCCCTGCCCATGAAAGGGACCGAAAATCTCGCAATTTCCCGGGCAAGCATCAGTCGTCTCTGTTCCGTCCCGTGCTACCCGGACATGACGAATGATGAGGTCGAGCAAGTGTGCGGGGCCCTGACCGAATGGGAGGCAATGTGACTGCGCGCTCTCTTGTTTTTCCCATTTACCGCAATGAGCCGAACCTCCCTTCCCTGTTGCGGGCTGTCGCCGATTTCGACGCCCTATACGAGGGCGACATCGAGTTTGTCTTCGTCATCGATGGGTCGCCCGATCAGTCGGGCGGCCTGCTGGTCAGGGCTTTGAAGGACGCAAGCTACAGGTACAAGATCATATTTCACAGCCGGAATTTCGGTTCCTTCACGGCCATTCGGACGGGGCTCGAGCATGCGTCCGGCAAACATGTGGCCGCGATGGCGGCCGACCTGCAGGAGCCGCCCGGGCTCATTGTCGAATTCTTTTCGATGCTGGAAAAGGACGCGGCCGACGTCGTGTTTGGCCGCAGAACCGGCCGCGACGACCCCCTTCTGACACGTTTCCTGTCCCGGGCCTTCTGGAGCGTTTACCGCAGGCTGATTTTGCCCAGCATGCCGAGCGGCGGCGTCGACATATTTGCCTGCAACCGCCAGGCTCTCGATGCGATCCTGTCAATCGAGGAGCCAAACAGCTCGCTTGTGGTTCAGCTCTTCTGGGTTGGGTTCAGGCGGGAGTTCGTGCCTTACCGCCGGCGCGAACGGGAGCATGGGAAGAGTGCCTGGGGCATTGGGCGCCGGCTCAGATATATGATGGATTCGATCTTCTCGTTTTCCGACTTTCCGATCGTTCTTACGCTGTGGGTGGGGATCGCCGGCTGCATTCTCAGCCTTGTGTTTGCGGCAATCACCGTCGTCGCCCGCTTGCTGGGCAAAATCGACGCGGCCGGATACACGACGCTGGTGCTGCTGATCGTGGGATTTGGATCAGCGATCCTCGCGGTGCAAGGCATCCTCGGCTGTTATCTTTGGCGGGCGGTTGAAAACACCAAATCGCGGCCATTGCGGATAATAAGCCGCATTGTTGACGGGACCTCCGCATGAACGACAAACCATTTTTTGTTCACGACCGCGGTATGTGCGAAAGCACGCGCGTCGGCAATGGCACGCGCATATGGGCGTTTGCCCACGTCCTCCCGGGGGCCGTGATCGGCGCGAACTGCAACATCTGCGATCATGTCTTCATCGAAAACGACGTGACCGTCGGCGATGACGTCACGATAAAAAGCGGCGTTCAGCTATGGGACGGCGTTCGGCTGGGCAATCGCGTGTTCGTCGGTCCGAATGCCACCTTCACCAACGACCGCTTCCCGCGTTCGAAACACTATCCGGAGCAGTTTCTCCAGACGATCGTCGAGGACGGCGCGTCGATCGGCGCCAATGCAACGATCCTGCCGGGCATAACGATTGGCCGCCAGGCGATGATCGGCGCCGGCGCCGTAGTGACCAAAAACGTCCCGGCCAATGCCGTGGTGGTCGGAAATCCGGCCATCATCGTCGGCTATCAGACCGGCCCGCAGGTCGAGCCTGTGATGACGCAAGCGGCCCCCGGCGCTGCAGGCGACAGGATGGCGCTCGGGGTCGGCGGATGCGAGCTCTGGCGGCTGCCGCACTTCAGCGACCTTCGCGGCGAGCTGGCGCCGCTCGAGTTCGGACAGAACCTGCCTTTCAAGCCCTTGCGCTCGTTTCTCGTTTACGGCGTTCGTTCCGACAAGGTCAGGGGCGAGCATGCGCACCGCCAGTGCCAGCAATTCCTGATTGCCTCCCATGGTCGCCTGTCGGTGGTCGTCGATGACGGCCACGGCAGAAAGGAAGTGTCGCTGGCGGATCCCTCGGTCGGGCTCTACCTGCCGCCCGGCGTGTGGGGCATCCAGTACAAGTTCCAGCCGGACACGGTCTTGCTCGTCATGGCCTCGCATCCATATGACGCAAGCGACTATATCAGGGACTATTCGGATTTCCTCGCGACGGTCGGGCCGGATGACCGCTGACCGGATAGGCTCGGATGCAATCCGTTTTCTTGCGGCGGGAGGACTGAACACCGCGCTGACGAGTGGCGTCTACTTTGCCGGCCTGACGATCGTGTCGTCGGGCGTTTCCTACACCATTGCCTGGCTGGCAGGTCTCGCATTCGTAATGGTGTTCTATCCGGATCGCGTCTTTCCCGGAGGGCGCACCGGCTTCGCAGATCGGCTGGCGGTCGGCGGCTCGGTCGCGGTGGTATTTGTAGCCGGGTTGGCGACCCTTCATTTTCTTGAGCGAGCGCTGCAAAGCCAAGCGGCGGCCTTCTTTGCAACGCTTGTCGTCACGACGATGCTCAATTTCCTGGTTTCCCGATGGATACTCCGCAGACGATACTGATACGCCCCTCCTCGATCCGGGCGGCGGTCTCGGTGGCCATGATGCCGGCGTATTCGGCAGGCTGGGCCGTGCGGGAGAAGCGCACGATTATGGCGCGCCACGGCTTCTACGCATACAGTCATTGGGTAGTACTGACTCCGCGCATGAAGATGCATCAGAACGGCGCCGGACAAAACATCGTCCACGCCACTTCAGATTGCAAATCCCCGGCCCCGTCGCCCGGAGCTACTCAAGAGACTGAGTTATTTGCCGATAGGTCCGCTCGAAGGCGAACGCCTTGACCGCGGTCTTTTGCCTCTCTGTTGGTGGGGGGAGCCCTATAAAATCCGCAACTTCGCAAAGCAGAGCCTCGGAGTTCAATGCAGCCCGCTCATAACTCACAAGCAAAGTCGGCCACTGCAATCTTTGCAGCAACTCCCAGTATCTGCCGAAGCGAAGCAGCGCCTGCTCGAAGGCCTGTTCTATCGAGCCCTGCGTTTGGCTGAGCTCTGACTGCGCAATCGCGGCCATATCGCGGTTGACGAACAAGACGAATGGGTTGCGTAGAACGTCCGATATCGTCTCAAGGTAGAGATCGGCTGAAGGATCTTTCCAGCCCCAAAGCTCATTTGCATCATTTCTTGCCAGAACTAACTTCCTAAGCTTCTCCGTTACCATTTGGGACGCGTCACCGGTCGGGTTGCCATCTAGGTCCCGCCCTTGCGCCAGATTGACGAGTTCGATGTCTTCGTGATTGAGCGAGTCTGCGGCAGTGCCCATTGGCACGCCCAATATCCTGGCCGCGCCAGCAACAAGACTAGTTCCTCCCCGCCCACAGCCAACTACTATTAAGGTTCTTTGGGAGCTGGCCGCCTCAAGCCTGATCGCCTTATGTGATGTAGCCATCTTTGTCGTTATCGTTCCGATGTTAGCACCCGGCCTCGCCGTGTAGCGCGTGCCGACGGGCGCTGACATTAAGCCGGCTTTCGCTCCCCGCCTAGCTTTTGGTTTGCCGGAACGCGGATGCGCTGCTTGAAGAAATTCACGTGCCTGGCGGTGAGCGACTGATCCCAGCTACGAGGATATTTCATAGCTTTCGCGAACCTAAAGCGCGCCTCCAAATCCTGGCTTCTGGACTTTGCCAATTCCAATGCCGAAACGATCTCATTCAGCCCCGGCGCCGCCGGAATTATGTTTCCATTCAAGCTCTGCAGATAGCCCTCGGTCTTCGTCTTGAAAGTGTTCGTCACGACGACGCATCCCGACCCAGCCAAATCCATCGGTATCATGCTTGGATGCGGCGAAGCCATCAAGGTAAGGCAGATATCGAAGCTGGCAACTTCTTCGATATACGTGCTTAGATCCATTCTGGGCAGCGAAAGCGACCGAACGCCTGGAAGTAATTCAACAACACCTTCACCAAGACCCATCCCAACACAATCCCATTCATCAGGGTCGAATATTCCTGACCTGAACGCAGTCGAGAGAGCCAACGCTGTCAATTCAAACATATTCCGATCCACAACCGGACGAGAATAAAAGACTATCTTTTTCTTTTTCTTAGCTCGGTTACGCTGAATGAATAATTCCTTGGGTAGAAGATTGGCCGAGCATGCGTTGTTGAAGAATGTATGAGAAATGCCTCGATGCCTGATCCCACCAATGTCATTCTCAATAAAGAAATTCATAAGGCTCTCACTGGAAAAAATTGCGTGATAATCCATTTCGTAGGTTCGATCGGCAATCGCATGCAAACTATTTGCTGGATAAAATAGCGATTCGTAATCTTGTATAAGGTATATAAACCTATCATTTTCGGTTAAAGACTGTATTTTCTCCGCAAAATAGGCAGAATACCAGACGGTCGCGACAGCACAGTCGTACTTTGAGATACAAAGCGGCGACCGTCTTTCGCCGATATACTCCACCTCCAATTCGTCAAATATATTTTCCATTCCAGGATACTTCAGAACTTTCTCCCTAAATTCTGAAATGTTGAAATAGAAGTTATCAAACATTACAAGACGAACGTTCACGCCAGTCTTGCGCAGGAAAAGCGCCATCTGGAAGACGCCAAAAAAACCCGCGGAGATCGATTTAAAATCGAAAGCCGGAACGAGAACGTTGATCGTCTGCGGCCTGCGCTCATCAATTTTGACCTCCGGCAAATCGTAGACACGGTTCAGTCGTAGATTGAGGAAATCGCGATCATAAATGTGGTTCGGAGGCGCGATCGCAGGAACCAGTGGGAGACCCGCGAGATAAGAGGACTGCAGATCTGCAAGGAGTCCAAAGCGGTGAGCCGCAGAGAGGCAAAGGTAGGCAAACCGACTCTTGTAGCTCTGGAGTTGGACATGCGGATCGAAGACCTTGTGATAGGACTGCTTCAACTCCTGGTGCCCAAACAACCGCGATCCCGCGCCGGCAAGCGCTGTAGTAAGCCGTCGACGCATTACCTGAAAATCTCCTCTCTAACGATTCGACCCTTTTCGAGATATACTGCCGAGTGACACATGGAGCGGATCAATGCATCCGAATGAGACGCCAGAACAATAATGGCCGCGTCGTTCAGCCAACGGTCCATCCGATCGCGCGCCTTCTTCTGGAAAGATTCGTCGCCGGTTCCCAATCCCTCATCCAGGAGCACGATGTCGGTTGGGTAAGCCGTAACAGCTGAAAATGACAATCGTGTCTGCATGCCTGCCGAGTATGTGCGGACGGGAAGGTCGATGAAGTCGCCGAGCTCCGAAAAATCGATGATCGACTCAATCTTCTGCTCAACTTCTTTTGGCGATATTCCAGCCATAAGGCTCTGAAGCCGGACAAACTCTCGTCCGGTAAGTTCGGGAGACAGACCCATCGACGGCTTTATTAAAACGGCCGTATCTCCCTTAATAGTGGCAATCCCACTCGTCGGCTTCAAAATACCTGCCAGCACCCGGAGCAGCGTCGTCTTGCCGGCACCATTGTGCCCGCACAGGCCCAATCGCGTACCGGGCTGAAGGTCGAGCGAAACGCCGTCGAGCGCGGCCACCTCGAAACGACCGGAATCACTCGCCAAAAGACGACCGCCGGTCGTAAATCTGAGGGCCGCCTGCTTGAGCGAACGGTTAGCGGGGGCCGACCAGATCGGGATTCGAACCGCGACGTCAGATAGTCGAATCGATGGCTGTGACATTGGACTCCAATTTACTGCTGGCTTCAGAGTTCAGAGCCAATAGGGAATTCGGTGCTGAGTTCTTCGATAAAGCCCGTATGCGGCGAGGCTGCCCAGCAAAGCGATCGCGGCAGAAACCAGTACGCTTGTGTAGTCTGTGCCACCATTTAGAATCGGCGTGCGCGCGGCGTCGATCATGTAGGTGATGGGATTGAAAACCAGGAATAGCGATTCAGAGGGTAGAACCTTCGCTGTCCAAAGGATCGGCGATAGTATGAAAAGCAACTGCATCGCCGATGCTGTGATTAACGGTACGTCCCTGAACCTCACCGAAACAACCGATACAATGGACGATATCCAGGTCGCGTGAGCTATCAGCAACGCGACACCAATACCGAACATTGGAAAATTTAATCCAACGTTCGGATAAGCTATTAACATCGTCACCAAAACAACCAACAGATTGTGAAGAAGTATCATAAAATTCTTTGTGACACATCGAAATACACAAGAAGCCGGAGACATTTTTGTATTCAAAATTAGGTCATGAGCGTTAATTACGCTGTCAGCACCTTCGACCACAGTTGCCGAGAGGAATTGCCAAAGAACTATGCTCGTCGCCAAATGGTGCAGGTATTCTTTTATTGGCTGGTTGAGCAGAACTGCATAAAGAAAGCCAACCGATGCAGCAAATATCGCTGTATTCAAAGCTATCCAAAGGGGACCGAAGGTCGAGTTTCGGTAACGAAGCGTTATGTCGAACTGAGCAAGCCGAAACCACAGCGTTGACGTATTTGAGATCATCTTCATCCCTTCAGAGTGGCCGCTGTAGCTTCCGCAGCGCCGCCCCGTAGCCTGCTCACTACTTCCTCGGTTGCCTCCCGCCACCCCGGCGCCTGCCACCCGAATGCAGCCTCAAACTTCGCGCTCGACAGTCGCGAATTTTGCGGGCGCCTGGCCTTGGTCGGATAATCCGCCGTCGCGATATCGCGCACTTTCGCGTACGGACCACCAAACGCTCGGCTTTTGTCGAGGATGTGACGGGCAAAGCCGCTCCAGTTGGTGTCGCCCTCGCCCGCCAAGTGATAGACGCCGAAGGCGGCGAAATTCCTGTCGTCGCCCAGCTTCGGCGCCGCATGCAGGATCGCTTCGGCGATGTCGAGCGCCGAGGTCGGATTGCCCCACTGGTCGGCGACGACCGATATCTCGTCGCGGTCTGCGGCCAGCCTCAGCATGGTCTTGACGAAGTTCCTGCCGAAGGGGCTGTAGACCCAGGCCGTGCGCAGGAGGACGTGGCGCGGGTTGGCGGCCGCCACGGCCTCTTCGCCGGCGAGCTTGGAGGCGCCGTAGACGCCGAGCGGGGCGGTCGGGTCGGCCTCGACATAGGCGCCGTCCTTGGCGCCGTCGAAGACATAGTCGGTCGACAGATGGATGACGGGGACGCCGAGCCTTGCCGCGGCTTCCGCCACCTTGCCGGCGCCGGTTGCGTTCACCGCGAAGGCCAGGTCCTTCTCGTCCTCGGCCTGATCGACGGCGGTGTAGGCGGCGGCCGAAACGAGGATGTCGGGCCTTGCCGCTTCAAGGGCCGCGAACACCGTGTCGGGCCGCGCAAGGTCGAGCGCCGGCCGGCCGACGGCGACGACCTCGATATCGTCGCGGTTCCGCGCCGCCTCGACCAGGCTTGCGGCGACCTGGCCCTCGCGTCCAGTGACGGCAAGCCTCACGTGGTTACCTTCCTGCTCTCGGCCGCGTTCCCGGCCGGGCTGCTTTGGATCGGACTGTGTTGGCTCTTTGCGACTGAACCGTGGCCCAGCCGCTCGCCGGCGTAACGCTGCTCGCGGATCGGCCCCCACCACCATTTGTTGTCGAGATACCAGTCGACGGTCCTTGCCAGGCCACTGTCGAAATCCTCCCGCGGCGTCCAGCCCAGCTCGCGCGCGATCTTGGAGGCGTCGATCGCATAGCGGCGGTCATGGCCGGGGCGGTCGCTGACGAAGGCGATCAGCTCGCGATAGCGCTTACCGCCGGCGCGCGGCCGCCTGAGGTCGAGAAGATCGCAGATCGCCTCGACCACGCCGAGATTGGTGCGCTCGGAATTGCCGCCGACATTGTAGCTCTCGCCCGGCTGCCCCCTGGTGGCCACCAGCTCAAGGGCGCGCGCGTGATCCTCGACGAACAGCCAGTCCCGCACATTGGTGCCGGCGCCGTAGACCGGCAGCGGCTTCTCGTCGAGCGCATTGAGGATGACCAGCGGGATCAGCTTCTCCGGAAAATGATAGGGGCCGTAATTGTTGGAGCAGTTGGACAGCACCACCGACAGGCCATAGGTCTCGTGCCAGGCCCGCACCAGATGGTCGGAGGCCGCCTTGGAGGCCGAATAGGGCGAAGACGGCGCATAGGGCGTCTCCTCCACGAACATGCCGCCGTCGAAAGGCAGGTCGCCGAACACCTCGTCGGTCGAGACATGGTGGAAGCGGAAGCCCGCTTTGCGCTCGTCGGGAAGGCCGCGCCAATATTCCAGCGCGGCGTTCAGGATGCGGTAGGTGCCGACGATGTTGGTCTCGATGAAGGCGCCCGGCCCATCGATCGAGCGGTCGACATGGCTCTCGGCGGCTAAGTTCATGACGATGTCGATGTCGTCGCGGCGCAAGATCTCCAGCACCGCGCGCTCATCGCGGATGTCGGCCTGCTCGAAACGGTAATTATGCGCGTTCTCGATCGGCCTCAGCGAAGCGAGGTTGCCGGCATAGGTGAGCTTGTCGAGATTGGTGACGCGGTAGGCCGGATTGGCGCACAGATGCCGGCATACGGCCGAGCCGATGAAACCGGCGCCGCCGGTGACCAGAAAATTCATGCCGCCGTCCCTCCTCACGCGAACACCTCCGCCGCGGTCAGCAGCGGCGCGTTACGGTCCTTATCCGACAGATGGAAACCGCCCGCGATCTCCGGCCATTTGATGCCGATCGCCGGATCGTCGAAGCGGATCGAGCGGTCGTGCGCGGGCGAGTAGGTGTCGGTCACCTTGTAGAGCACCTCGGTATCCGGCACGAGCGTGACGAAACCATGCGCAAAGCCTTTCGGCACCAGGATCTGGTTGCCCTTGTCGGCCGATATCTCCAGCGCTTCCCATTTGCCGAAAGTGGGCGAAGAACGGCGGATGTCGACCGCGACATCGAGCACGCTGCCCCGGATGACGCGCAGCAGCTTGGCTTGCGCGCGCGGCGGCAGCTGGTAATGCAGGCCGCGCAGCACGCCGGCCGCGGCGGAATAGGAATGGTTATCCTGCACGAAGGCGAGATCGATGCCGGCTTCGGCGAAGCGCTCCGCATTCCAGGTCTCGCTGAAAAAACCGCGCGCATCGCCATGCCGCTTCGGCACGATCTCCAGCACGCCGTCGAGGCCGAGCGGCCTGACCTCAAGCACCTTGATGCTCCATCAGATCGGCCACGCGCCGGCGCAGATAGGCGGCATATTCGTTCTTACCGAGCCGCGCGGCGCGATCCAGAACCTTGTCGGCGCTGATCCAGTGCTGCTCCAGCGCAATCTCTTCCGGGCACGCAATCTTGATGCCCTGGCGATGCTCGATCGTGCGCACGAAAGACGATGCCTCGAGCAGGCTGTCATGCGTGCCGGTATCCAGCCAGGCATAGCCGCGGCCGAGGCGGTGGACATGCAATTTGCCACGCTCGAGATAGACATTGTTGACCGCCGTGATCTCGAGCTCGCCGCGCGCCGAAGGCCGGATCGTCGAGGCGATGTCGACCACATCGTTGTCGTAGAAATAGAGACCGGTCACGGCCCAGTTGGATTTCGGCTTTTGCGGCTTCTCCTCAATCGTCAGCGCCTTGCCGGTGGCCTTGTCGAAGGAGACCACGCCATAACGCTCGGGATCGTCGACATAATAGGCGAAGACCGAGGCGCCGCCATTGCGCGTCGCCGCCTCGCGGCAGAGCTGCGACAGGCCGCCGCCGAAATAGATGTTGTCGCCGAGAATCATCGACACGCTGTCCTTGCCGATGAAGTCGCGGCCGATGATGAAGGCCTCGGCGAGGCCGTTGGGTTGCGGCTGCTCGGCATAGGACAGTTCCAGCCCGAATTCGGAACCGTCGCCCAGCAACGCCTGGAAAACCGGCAAGTCGCGCGGAGTTGAAATGACCAGAATCTGGCGAAT
The DNA here is from genome assembly GCF_020165075.1 of Mesorhizobium sp. CA4. Lineage (NCBI taxonomy): Bacteria > Pseudomonadati > Pseudomonadota > Alphaproteobacteria > Hyphomicrobiales > Phyllobacteriaceae > Mesorhizobium > Mesorhizobium sp. CA4. Next base: position 111,322 of record NZ_JAIUHK010000008.1, on the reverse strand, counting down.
CCCAGCGAGCATCAGCACGCTCAGCGGGTAATAGATCATCGGCTTGTCGTAGATCGGCAGTATCTGCTTAGAAACCGCTAATGTAAGCGGGTAGAGGCGTGTCCCGCTGCCACCCGCAAGGATAATTCCTTTCAACAAGCCTCTCCTTGAACTACCGCGGCCCCCGCCTCGACGCCAAGTTGCCCGTGCTTAGGTTTCGGACGCTTGCTTGTCAATGTCGGCTTCGACTGCTTCCCGACGTTACTTAACCCCTTGCTACCATCCGGCATGCGGTGGTTTCGAGCGAAATCCGACCGTGCCATGAAAAAGGGCCGGCAGGCGCTTGTCGCCCGCCGGCCCTTTTGCGTCAATCTGGCTCAGCCGCGCTTGAGCAATGTCCACACGGCCGGCACCAGACTGGCGGCCAAAGCCACCTTGATCAGGTCGCCGACGATGAAGGGCAGGACGCCGAACTGCCAGGACTTTTCCGGTCCGATGAGCATCGCCAGCCAGGCAAAGCCCATGGCCATCATGACCACCTCCGCCGTCAGCATGGCGCTGAACAGCTTGAAGGGATTGCGGTCCCAGCCGCGATCGGCGGCCCAGCCGGCGATCGCGGCCATGACCACGAAGCCCGCGAGGTAGCCGCCGGTCGAGCCCAGCATATAGGCGACGCCGATGCCCTTTTCCGGCGTGCCCTGGAAGACCGGCAAGCCAAAAGCGCCCTCGGCGAGGTAGAGAAGGAGCGTCGCGACGGCAAGGCGCAGGCCGAAGGCAGAGGCAATCAACAGCACGGCCAGCGTCTGCAGCGAGATGTCGACCGGGCCGAGCACCACTTTGGTCTTGGCCGAAAGCGTCAGCAGCAGGGTTCCGGCAAGCGCCAGGAAGAGCTGGGTCGCGAGCCGGGCAGCGCCGCGATCCGGCAGGGTGAGAGAAACAAGCGGGCGCATCGTGGTTGCAGTTGCCATGGTCTTCCCCGTTCTGGCTAATTTATTGGGTGGCTGATTTGCTGGCTTTTAAACCGCACCGCGCAGAAACGGATCCAGGCGACGCGCTTTAAAAATTCGTCTTGATCTATGTCGTTCTCCCAAAACCGCGGCGCAGTTTTGGGCAACATGCATTGATTTTCCTATATTGGCTTCCGTATCGGACGGCAATCATTTTGCCGCATCGCAACGGAGCACGCCGGCATGGCCCTTGAATTCGACACCAGCTTCGATCCCGCCTATGGCCGGGCGGTTGCGGTTGCGCCGGGTGTGCTGCGCGTCACCTCCAGAAATCCAAGCCCGTTCACTTTCCACGGCACCAACAGCTATCTCGTCGGCCGCGACACACTGGCGGTGATCGATCCAGGGCCGGACGACGACGCCCATCTCGAAACGCTGCTTGCGGCGATCGCTGGCCGTCCTGTCAGCCACATCTTCGTCAGCCACACCCATCGCGACCATTCGCCGCTCGCGGCGCGATTGAAGGAGCTGACCGGCGCCCCGACGCTTGCCGAAGGCCCGCATCGGCCGGCCCGCGCTTTGCGCATCGGCGAGGTCAATCCGCTCGACGCCAGCGCCGACCTGGACTTCGTTCCCGATGTCGTGCTGGCCGACAATGCGCTGACCGAGGGCGACGGCTGGGCCATCCGCACCGTGCTGACGCCCGGCCACACCGCAAACCACGCCGTGTTTGCGCTCGAGGGAACCGGAACCCTGTTTTCAGCCGACCATGTCATGGCCTGGTCGACCTCGATCGTCGCGCCGCCCGACGGCGCCATGGCCGACTATATGAGCTCACTCGACAAGCTTTTGGCGCGCGACGATCGCTTGCTTTTGCCTGGCCATGGCGGAGCTGTGGCCGCGCCCCAAAGCTTCATGCGCGGCCTGAAGACGCATCGCAAGATGCGCGAAAGGGCGATCCTGGAACGCATCCGCGCCGGAGATCGGACGATCACGGAAATGGTCGCGGCGATCTATCGCGACACCGACCCGCGGCTGCACGGCGCAGCCGGCCTGTCGGTGCTTGCCCATCTCGAGGACCTGGTCGCGCGCGGACTGGTCGTCACCGACGGCGATCCGGCCATAGACGGCGTTTTCGCACCCGACGCATAAGTCCGGAGCGCTTTACCGTTTCACCGAAAACAGCGAAGCGCTCCCACTTCCTTTTTGACGCAATTCCGGACGGAAACCGCTTCACACTTTTCCCGGAATTGCTCTACTCGGCTGGCGCAGCGCCGACCTGCCCGGCGACCTCCTGGTCGAGCTCGCCAAGGAAAGCCGTGATGCGGGCGGCGTTGTCTCCGAGGTCGTAGCGGCCGTAGCGCGAGGCCGAGCGCATGTCGACGATGACCTGCTCGCCGTCGTCGGTGATGCGGATGGCGACGTCGGCCGGCAATCCCAGCACGAAGCCCTTGGCCAGCGCGTTGATCGTCGCTTCGCTTTGGCCGTTGATGTCGGGATAAGGCGCCGTCAACTGCCAGTCGCGGCGGTCGAGCACGGTTTCGACAGCGTCAACGACGGTTTCGAAAGGCAGATTGTAGCTGCGCCCGCTGACCAGCGGATAGGCCTCCGCCTGCAGGGCCTGTTCGCCCGGCGTCGGCGGCGACAGCTCGTTCATGTCGGCGGTGCGGTCGCTGATGTCCAACGCCGGCGGATCGTCGAGATCGGTCGAGATGTCACGCAGCGGCGGATAGATCGTGGCCCAATAGACCGCGACGCCGTAGGGTGCTAGCACCAGAAGCGCCAACAGCGCGCCGATGGAGAGATCGCGGCCGCCGCGATCGCCGAAGCTCCAGACCCGCGACAGGGCGAGGCCTGCCAGCAACAGGGCAAGCGCCGCCAACAGTGCTACGACCGCCAGCACCCACAGGAAAGGCGGCGTCTCGATGAGATCGAGCCGATAGCCGGCCACGACGGTCAGCAGAAGGACGAGCGAAAATGCGCCGATCCGCCGCGACCAGCCGGCCGCCCTCGACGTCTGCCGTTCAGGAATTGTAGCCATTGTCTGCCGCATTACCCCAGTCCGAACCGAGACTTAGAGGTTTTTAGCGCGGGCTTGAAGCCGAAGATCGAACATTTTTCGTCAATCCGTCGGCAGGCGGTAATCCTTGAACTGGGCGCGCAAACTGGTCTTCTGGATCTTGCCGGTGGCGGTGTGCGGGATTTCGCCGACGAAGGCCACGTCGTCGGGCATCCACCACTTCGCCACCTTGCCGCTCATGAAGGTCAGAATGTCGCCCTTGCTCGGCTCCCTGCCGGGCTTGCGCACGACGACGAGCAGGGGCCGCTCGCCCCATTTGGAATGCGGGATTCCGATGGCCGCCGCTTCCGCCACGTCCGGATGGCCGACGGCGAGATTCTCGAGATCGATGGTCGATATCCATTCGCCGCCGGACTTGATGACGTCCTTGGCGCGGTCGGTGATCTGCATATAGCCGCTGGCGTCGATATGGGCGACATCGCCGGTGTCGAACCAACCGTCGGCGTCGAACTGCTCGGCGCCGTCGCCGCCATAATAGGCGCGGGCTACCGCGGGGCCGCGCACCTTGAGATGTCCGAAAGTCTTGCCGTCCCAGGGTAGCGCGTTACCATCGTCGTCGGTCACTTTCATTTCGACGCCGAAGGGCGGAAAACCCTGCTTGCCCTGGACATCGAGCCGCGCCTCGCCGGTCCGCATCTCATGTTGAGGCTTCAAGGTGCACAGCGTGCCCAGCGGCGACATCTCGGTCATGCCCCAGGCATGCACCACCTGCACGTCGTAATTGTCCTGGAACTTGGCGATGATGGCACGCGGGCAGGACGCCCCGCCAATCACGACCTTCTTCAGATAAGGCAGCTTCTTTCCGGTCTCCTCCAGATATTGCAGCAGCATCATCCAGACGGTGGGCACGGCGGCGCTGAACGTCACCTTTTCCGTGTCGAGCAGTTCATAGATCGAGGCGCCATCCATCTTGCAGCCCGGCATCACCAGCTTGGTGCCGATCATCGGCCCGCTCTGGCCGAGCCCCCAGGCGTTGGCGTGAAACATCGGCACGACAGGCAGGACGACATCGCGCGTCGACAGGCCCATGGCGTCGGGCATCGCCGCCATCATCGCATGAAGCACATTGGAGCGGTGGCTGTAGAGAACGCCCTTCGGGTCGCCCGTCGTCCCGGAGGTGTAGCACATGCCAGCGGCGGTGTTCTCGTCGAACGTCTTCCAGGTGAAGGCGCCGTCGGCTTCGGCCAGCCATTCCTCGTAGGCGACGGCATTCGCCAGAGATGTTTGCGGCATATGCGCGTGGTCGGTCAGCACGATAACCCGTCGCAGCGATCTGACCGCGCCGGCTATCTTTTCCAGGAGCGGCACGAAGGTCAGGTCGACGAAGATCGCGTTATCCTCGGCATTGTTCATGATCCAGGCGATCTGCTCGGGAAAAAGCCTCGGGTTGAGCGTGTGATAGATCGCGCCAATGCCCATGATGCCGTACCAGGCCTCGATATGGCGGGCCGTGTTCCAGGCGAGGGTCGCGATGCGGTCGCCCAGGCTGAAGCCGTCGCGCTCCAGCCGTTGCGCCACCTTGAGCGACCGGTGATGAATCTCGGCAAAGGTCGTGCGCACGATCGGGCCTTCGATCGAACGCGACACGACCTCCCGGCTGCCGTGCTGGCGTTCCGCATGGTCGAGCAGCTTATGGCAAAGCAGCGGCCATTCCTGCATCAATCCAAGCATCAATTCCTCCCTTTGCGCATTCGCGTCATTTGTTTCACGCATTGTGAAACGAACCGGCGGTTTGTCCAGCCGCCATAAGTCGAAGCCGGTGGATGGATCGAAGGACCGGGAAAACCGCCATAATCCGGCCATCGTCGCCGTTAAGCTTCATTAACGGGCTGGGTGAGATTGGCGAATGGAGAGATTCGCATGGACGCGCAGCTCGATGAAAAAGCCCTCGAAAGCACGCTTGCCGAAAGTCTGGACGATCTGACGCCGGACATCAAAACCGTTTCCGAAGATGAATTTGCCGAAGTCGTCGGCGGCGCGCTGGAGGCCGTCGGCGGAACGTTACTGTTCAAGATGCGGGTCGAAAACGGCGCGGAGGGCGAGCATGTCGCCGCCGCCTGCATCGGCGACGCCGGCAACCGCCAGTTCCTGCTGCTGACGCTGCCGACCAGCGGCGGCGCGCTCAAAGTCGAAGCCGCAGCGCGGAGCACCAATCCGGTCGCAGGCATTGCCGCCGCCTATGCCGGCCTTATGGATGCCTTCAAGACGGCCGCCTGACGACTGGAAAACAGACGTGCAATGAATGGTGATGACACCAAGCGGAACGCGCGCTTGCGCGATGCGCCTGGCCGACACATGTAAGTTCTCCGCAAGGAGACCATTCATGGACAAGCTCGCCAACCCAGCTCCCGGCTTTCAGCGCAATCCCGACAAGGTGATCAGGGTCGAACCCTATCGCGGCGGCGTCACCGTGCGCGCGGGCGACACCGTCATCGCCCGATCGACCAGGGCCAAGGTGCTTTCGGAACCGCCCTATCCGGCCGCCTTCTACATCCCCTTCGACGACATCGACTTCAGCAAGCTCGCCGGCACCGAGCACTCGACGCACTGCCCGTACAAGGGCCATGCCAGCTACTGGAGCGTCCAGCCGGCCGGCGAGGCAGGCAAGAATGCGATGTGGGCTTACGAGACGCCATTCGACGAAATGGCCGAATCCGCAATCACGGCGCGTTCTATACGAACAAGGTGACGGTCGAAGCCGAACCGGGCTGAGCCTTCGTTGGCCCGCCAGACGGCACCTCAGTCCGTCGTGCCGTCGTTGCCTATACCCTCGGCATCGTCGAGGCGTACGAAGGTCATGCCCTTTTGCTTCAAGGCGAGCAGGCCCTGAACCACGCCCTCGCCGGCGGCATGGGTCGGCTGGTTGATATGGGCGATGATGACGTCGCCGTCCTTGGCGGCGCCGATGCGGCGCGCCGTTTCCTTGGCGCCGAGCAGCGAGCCGCCGTCGCCGTTGACCGAGAAGCCTGCGATCTTGAAGCCCAGCCTGCGGATCATGGCGATCGCCGAGGGGCTGTATTCGGCCGTGGCGCCGCGGAACCATCTTGGCGCCGGCCCGCCTGCCCCGGCAAGGGCGGCGGCGCCGGATTCAACCTCGGCCTGCACGGCGTCCGGGCTGCCGGCGCTGCGGATGCCGTAGATCTTCTGCGGCGTATCGACTGCCGGAATGTGGCGGCCGCCATGGTTCTCCAATTCGAACAGATCAGGATGCGCCCGCATGATCTCGACGGCTTCGGCATTGCGCTTCAGCCAGATGCCGGTAACGAAGATCGTCGCCGGTATCCTGTTGTCGACAAGCGCCGAAAGTATCCTTGTGTCGGTCTTGCCGCCGCAGGCATCGAGCGTCAGGGCAACGCGACCGCCACCGCCTTCAACGCCCTGCGGCTTCACATGCAGCGTCGGCTCGAGCAGCGTCGCGGCATTGCCCGCCGACGCCGCGAACAGCGACAGCGCCATTGCGCAAAGGGAGTTTCGAAACAGGCCCATCATTCGTTCCAAACCGGCGCGATCGGGCATTCTCCGCGCTGCGCCAAAAACTTGTCCCTACAAAACCGGCATCTAGGCGAAAATCGGGACGGCAAACAGCGCAAAAAGCAGCAGTCGCGAAAATTTGCTTTCGCCTTACACCACGGCCTCCGGGGCCATCTCCGTTCGCGCCAGCAGTTGGAGCACGGCATCGACGACCGTGTCGGCCTCCAGGCGCCAGACGCAACACGCCTTGTTGGGGTCCGGCCGTTCGCACAGGTCGCCGCCGACGCAGTCGCAAGGCATGGCCGGGCTCACCGCGATGCTCGGCACGCCGACCGGTCCCCAGTGAACGGGGCTCTGCAGGCCGAACAGGCCGACGACGGGAGTGCCGACCGCGGCAGCCATGTGCATGGGGCCGCTGTCGTTGCCGAGAAACAGCCGCGCCTGTTTGAACAACGCCGGTAAGGTCTCAAGCGGGAGCGCTCCGACAAGGTTGACGATCCGTGTCTTCGCAGCCGCCAGGATCTTTTCGACCACCTCGTTCTCGTCCGGGCTGCCGACCAGAGGGACGTCCAGACCGGTTTCGGCCGATATCCGGTCGATTGCGGCGGCAAAGCGCTCGGGCTGCCAGCGGCGCCCGGGGAAGCTTGCCCCGGCATGCACGGCGACGAAGGCGTTCGGCCGAAGGTGGAACTTGTCCAGCAGCGCCAAGGCTTTCGTCGTCTCCAACGGCAGCGGCTGGATGTCGGGATCCCGCACGCGCAGCTCTATGCCAAGCGCCTCCAGCGGCGAAAGATAACGATAGAGGAAGTGCTGCCCGCCATAGCCGAACGGCTTTGCCTTGACGTTGGGAGGTTGGCGCTCGAGCCAACGCGGCGGCCTTTCGGATGGATATATCCGACGCGAACCGGTGCACCAACCAGCCCCGAGATGAACCGCGACGTCTTCGTATCGGTGATGTCGACGACCATATCGAAATGGCTCCGGCGCAACTTAAGGAGCGTGAGAATAAGCTCCTGCGCGCGCCGCAGCGGCGTGCCACGCATATGGGAACGGCGGAAGGTCACGACCTCCGAGGCGACGTCGTTGGCCGTGAGGAAGCTGGCGAAGCGGCCATCGCAGAGGATGACGATACGGACGCCGGGATATTCGAGCTGCAGATTGCTCGCCAACGTGGTGGAAAGAACGAGATCGCCAATGTGCTTCGTCTGCAGGATCAGGATCGAACGCAAAGGGCCGGAGCGAAGCCGCGACATCCATGTCCGGGCGCCGGACGGATCAGAGTCCACGAAGCTGGGCTGAGACGTAGACATGTGGAGCCGCCATGCGTGTGTTTCACGTGGCTCTCATACAAGACGGCAAGGTTGTGGACCAGAGTGACTCGCGCGCCCATAGGCACGAAAGACGGAGGCGCCGAGCCCGGCGTTTCAGGCCTTTCCTGGAATTGCTCCAGGAGGCGCGACGCAGCCGATGCGGGGCTTTCCCGCGGATGTCAGACTGCGGCCTCCAGGGACATCTCCGTCCGTGCCAGGAGTTCCAGCGCGGCCTCGACGACCGGATCGACCTCCAGGCGCCAGACACAGCATGCCTTGCTCGGATCGGTCCGGCGGCACAGGTCGCCGCCGACGCAATCGCAAGGCATGGAAGGCCTGAGCGAGACGCTCGGCACGCCGACCGGCGCCCAACGGACCGGGTTGGTCAGACCGAACAGGCCCACCACCGGCGTGCCTGCCGCGGCCGCTATATGCATAGGCCCGCTTTCATTGCCGAGAAACAGCCGCGCCTCCTTGAGCAGCGCCAGCAGAGTTTCCAGCTCCAGCATGCCCGCAAGGTTGACGACACGCGTCTTCGCCGCCGCGATGATCCTGTCGGTCGCCTCGCTCTCGTCCGGACCGCCGACTAGAACCACCCGCAGGCCGGTTTGCCGCACGATCCTGTCGATTGCTTCGGCGAAGCGCTCCGGCTGCCAGCGCCGACCCGCGAAGCTTGCCCCGGCATGAACGGCAATGAAGGCGTTTGGCTGAATTCTGTGCCTGGCAAGCAGCGCCCGGGCGCGCGTCGTCTCGAAGGGCGGCGGCCGAATCGCCGGAGCCCTGACGCGCAACGCGATGCCAAGTGCCTCCAACGGAGACAAGTAGCGATAGAGATAGTGCTTTTTGCCGAATCCGAAGGGCTTCATCCTGAAATTGGCGGGTTGACGTTCGTGCCAGCGCAAAGGCCGCTCCGTCGGAAAATAGCCGACCCTGACCCGGGCGTTGACCAGTCCGGAAATGATCCGCGAGGTCTTGGAGTCTGTGATGTCGATGGTCACGTCGAAGCGGTGCTGCCGCAAAGTCCGTACCATGCGGAAGAGCTCGCGTCCCCGCTGGAGCGGCGAGCCGCGCATCTTGGCGCGGCTGAAGGGGACGACCTCGGTGGCAATGCCGTGCGCCGTCAGGAAGCCGGCGAAATGCGCTTCGCAGAGAAACACGATCCTGACGCCCGAATATTGAAGTTGCAGGTTCTTCGCCAGCGCCGAGGCCAGCACGATGTCGCCGATGAATTTGGTCTGCAGGATCAGGATGGAGCGGCAGGCGGACGAGGAAATCTGCAACATGGGCTTCCGTCACCAATGAATTCGGTGTCGGAACCTCCCCTGAAACGATGTCGAGATTCAGGGCCGTCACGCGCACGTTCGCGTGACATCGCATACAAAACCGTAAGGCATCGGGACGCCGCTAGCCGAAGCCCGTCAGGCGCGTTTTGCCGCGCTCTTTGCTGCAGCCACCGCAGCCTGCGCGGCTGCGAGCCTGGCGATCGGCACACGGTAGGGCGAGCACGACACATAATCGAGGCCGACCTCCTCGCAGAAACGGATCGAGGCCGGATCGCCGCCATGTTCGCCGCAGATGCCGAGCTTGATAGCGGGCCGCGTCGTCTTGCCTTTTTCGGCCGCGATCCGCACCAGCTCGCCGACGCCGTCGATATCGAGCGACACGAACGGATCTTGCTCGATGATGCCCTTCCGCCGGTATGTTTCGAGGAAGGAGGCCGCGTCGTCGCGCGAGATGCCGAAGGTGGTCTGCGTCAGATCATTGGTGCCGAAGGAGAAGAATTCGGCCGCTTCGGCAATGACATGGGCGCGGATCGCCGCACGCGGCAATTCGATCATCGTGCCGGTCAGGTAATCGATCTTGGTGCCGGTCTCCTGCATGACGCTTTGCGCGACCGCATCGATGCGCGCCTTGACGTATTGCAGCTCCTTCACGAGGCCAACCAGCGGCACCATGATTTCCGGCACCACCAGCGCCCCGGCCTTGCGGCCGGCCTGGACCGCTGCCTCGAAGATGGCGCGCGCCTGCATCTCGGCGATCTCCGGATAGGAGACGGCGAGCCGGCAGCCGCGATGGCCGAGCATCGGGTTGAATTCGTGCAGCGCCTCCGTGCGCTGCCTGAGCTTGTCGGCTGAAACATTCATGGCGGTCGCGACCTCGGCGAGCTCGGCCTCGGTCTTCGGCAGGAACTCATGCAGCGGCGGGTCGAGGAGGCGGATCGTCACCGGCAGGCCGGCCATGATCTCGAACAGCTCGAGGAAGTCCGAGCGCTGCATGGGCAGGAGCTTGTCGAGCGCTGCGCGCCTGTCCTTCTCGGTGTCGGCCAGGATCATCTCGCGCATGGCGACGATGCGGTCGCCCTCGAAGAACATGTGCTCGGTGCGGCAGAGGCCGATGCCCTCGGCGCCGAAAGAGCGCGCCATGCGCGCGTCGAGCGGCGTTTCGGCGTTGGTGCGCACCTTCATGCGGCGCGCGGCATCCGCCCACTCCATGATGGCGGCGAAATCGCCGGACAGCTCCGGCTGCAGCATGGCGACCGCGCCCTTCAGCACCTGGCCGTTGCCGCCGTCGATGGTGATGATGTCGCCCTTGCGGAAGGTCTGGCCCATCGAGATGAGCGTGCCGGCCCTGTAGTCGACGCGCAGCGAGCCGGCGCCGGACACGCAGGGCTTGCCCATGCCGCGCGCCACCACCGCTGCGTGGCTGGTCATGCCGCCGCGCGTGGTGAGGATGCCTTCGGCGGCATGCATACCGTGGATGTCTTCCGGACTGGTCTCGATGCGCACCAGGATCGCCTTGCGCCCTTGCGCCTTGGCGTCCTCGGCATCGGCGGATGAAAAGACGATCTCGCCGGTGGCGGCGCCCGGCGAGGCCGGCAGTCCCATGCCGATGACGTCGCGCGCCGCCTTCGGGTCGATGGTCGGATGGAGCAGCTGGTCCAGCGAGGCCGGGTCGATGCGGGCGACCGCCTCCTCCTTGGTGATCAGCCCGTCCTTCGCCATTTCGACGGCGATCTTCAGCGCCGCCTTGGCGGTGCGCTTCCCGGAGCGGGTTTGCAGCATCCATAACTTGCCGCGTTCGATGGTGAATTCGAGATCCTGCATGTCGCGGTAGTGCTTTTCCAGCCGGTCGGAGATGTCGACGAAAGCCTGGAATGCGTCGGGCATAAGCTTCTGCAGCGACGGCTTGTCGGAGCCGGCGGCGATACGCGCCGCCTCGGTGATGTTCTGCGGCGTGCGGATACCGGCAACCACGTCCTCGCCCTGGGCGTTGACCAGGAACTCGCCGTAGAGCTGCCTGTCGCCGGTCGAGGGATTGCGGGTGAAGGCGACGCCGGTTGCGGACGTGTCGCCCATGTTGCCGAACACCATGGCCTGGACATTGACCGCCGTGCCCCAGCTTTCCGGGATGTCGTGCAGGCGCCGATAGGTGATGGCGCGGCTGTTCATCCAGCTCGAGAACACGGCGCCGATCGCGCCCCAGAGCTGCTCGTGCGGATCCTGCGGGAACGGCTTGCCGAGCTCTTCCTCGACCTTGGCCTTGTAGAGCGAAATCACGCCTTGCCATTCTTCGGCCGTCAGCTCGGTGTCGAGCTCATGGCCGAGGCTGGCCTTCTGGTCCTCCAGGATTTCCTCGAATACTTCGTGGTCGAGGCCCATGACGACGTCGGAATACATCTGGATGAAGCGGCGATAGCTGTCATAAGCAAAACGCGCATCGCCGGAATCGGCGGCCAGAGCCTCGACCGTCTCGTCATTGAGACCGAGATTGAGCACCGTATCCATCATGCCGGGCATGGAAGCGCGGGCGCCGGAGCGGACCGAGACCAGAAGCAACTTCGACGGATCGCCGAAGCGGCGGCCGGTGATCCGGCCGATATGGTCGAGAGCAGCGACGACATCCGCCTCGAGCGCTTCGGGATAGGTGCGGCCGTTGGCGTAATAGGCGTTGCAGACCTCAGTGGTGATGGTGAAACCAGGCGGCACCGGCAGCCCGAGGCTGCACATCTCGGCCAGATTGGCACCCTTGCCGCCGAGAAGGTTGCGGTCACCGGCACGGCCCTCGGCGGCGCCATCGCCGAAGGTGTAAACCCACTTGGTCATGCTTGCCCTCCAGTTCGTGGAAGATAGAAACAGCCGGACCAGGGTCCGGTTCCCCGCCTTCGCGATCCGAGCGATAGGATGCTGCAGTGCGAAAGGCAAGCACCGGCCGGGTGCCTGTCGCGACTACAATCGATTAAGCAAACGCTGCGTCAAAAAGACTTGCCGGAGGGTATCGCGCGATATAGAACATAACAAGAACTTAGTGGAGTAGCGTGATGAAACTCAACGGAAAACTCGACTATCTTGAACTGTCGGCGACGGGCTGCACACTGGACAGCGTCAAATCCTTCTACAGCGCAGCGTTTTCATGGTCGTTCACCGACTACGGCCCGACCTATTCCGCCTTTGCCGAAGGCCTCGACGGCGGCTTCCAGGCAGATGCCGACGAAGCGCCGGCCAAGCCGCTTCCGGTCATCTACTCCGAAAATCTCGAGGAAACGCTGGACGCGATCGAGAGTGCCGGCGGCACCATCGTCAAGCCGATCTTTTCCTTCCCGGGCGGCAGGCGGTTCCACTTCACCGATCCGGCCGGCAACGAACTGGCCGTTTGGGGACATTAGGGAGTCGCAATTTCGGGTTGTTTTGCTGTTGACAGCCGGGGGGCAGCCGGGCTCATTCCATAGAACGGCGGCAACCTTCAAAAAAGCAGACTGATGAAATTCGGCTCAAGCGGTGTTCGGGGTCTGGCTTCCGAATTGGTCGGGCGGCCGAGCGGACTCTATACCGAGGGTTTTGCCCGGCGCTTGCGGTCGACCGGCTTTCGGCAAGGCGAGGTCTTCGTCGGGCGCGACCTGCGCGACAGCAGTCTAACGATAGCCGAAGATTGCATGGCGGCGCTGGCCGCAAGCGGCTTCCAGCCGGTCGATTGCGGCCCCATCCCCACACCCGCGCTTGCCTTCTATGCGCGCCTGCATGGCGCCGCGGCGCTCATGGTGACGGGCTCGCATATTCCCGCCGACCGCAACGGCATCAAGTTCTATGGGCCGAAGGGGGAGATCGACAAGCAGGACGAGGCCGCGATCACCGCTCATGTCGCGGAGCTGTCGGACCGGTATCCCTGGCCGCCGGCCCAGGCGGACTGGCAAACCGGCCATGAACAGGCGCTCGCGGCCTTTCGAGATCGTGTCGACGACATACTGCCCCCTGGCGCCCTTGCCGGAATGAAGCTCGGTGTCTACCAGCACAGCACTGTGGCGGGGGAGTTGCTGGTTGAGGTCCTGGGATCCTTTGGCGCGGATGTGATCGCCGTCGGCAAAACGGAGGTTTTCGTGCCCGTCGACACGGAGGCCGTGAGCCGGGAAACGATGGCGAAGGTGAAGGACTGGGTGCGCGAATTCAAATTCGACGCCGTGCTCTCCGCCGATGCCGACGCCGATCGTCCTCTCGTCATCGACGACAAGGGTGAGATGTTCCGCGGCGACCTGATCGGGCTGGCTACGGCGCTCTTCCTCAAGGCCGAAATCGTGGTGACGCCGGTCACCTCCAATTCAGGCATCTCCGAGGCTTTCGGATTCAGCGTCAGGAGAACGAAGGTCGGGTCTCCCTTCGTCATAGAGGGAATGGACGCCGCGCGGCAGGCAGGCGGCATCGTGGTCGGCTTCGAGGCCAATGGCGGGGTTCTTCTGGGATCGGATTGCCAGGTGAATGGCAGGACCTTGTCCGCGCTGCCGACGCGGGACTCATTTTTGCCCATCCTGGCGGTGCTGGGCACGATGGCGTCGACGGGCAAATCGCTGTCCGGCCTGCGCGAAACCTGGAACCTTCCGGTCTGCGCCAGCGAGCGCCTCGAGAACTTCCCTGTCGAGAAATCGCGCGGCTTGATGCGCAAGCTAGCCGACCGCGACGCGTTGCGGCAATTTCTTGCCCCCTTCGGCACCCTCGCGGATGTCGATGAGACCGACGGTCTCAGGGCACGGATGACCAGCGGCGAGATCATCCATCTGCGGCCTTCCGGCAACGCTCCCGAATTTCGCTGCTATGCCGAGGCCGGCAGTCATGACAGGGCGAGTGAAATTGTGGCAATGGCGCTGAAACGGGCGCGGGACGCCACACTGGCAGATGATTGAGAGGCCGTATAACGAAAGTGGCGACGGCGGTTGCCACAGCCCGGGAGCGCGGCCCGCTCTACAACTGGGAGTCGCGGCCGCTCGACCCCCGAGAGCATCGATGACGAAGACAGCGTTGATAACCGGCATTACGGGGCAGGATGGCGCCTATCTGGCACAGCTCCTGCTTTCGAAGGGGTACACAGTATACGGGCTGGCGCGACGGTCGAGCACAGCCGAGGTCAACACCGCGCGCCTGAAATGGCTAGGGATCGAGAACGAAGTGCGGATCGTGGATGGCGACCTCACGGACCTGTCGGGCCTGGCCCGAGCCATGCGCAACATAAGGCCGGACGAGGTCTATAATCTTGCCGCACAGTCTTTCGTCAAATCCTCCTGGCAGCAGCCGATCCTGACGGGCAACGTCACCGGCATCGGCGTCACGAATGTTCTCGAGGCGCTGCGTCTCGAAATTCCCGAGGCGCGTTTTTATCAGGCTTCGTCATCGGAGATGTATGGCCTTATCCAGGAGCCGATGCAGTCGGAGACCACGCCTTTCCATCCCCGTTCCCCCTATGCGGTGGCAAAGGCCTATGGTCACTGGATCACATCAACTACCGCGAGAGCTTCGGCCTGCACGCATCGAGCGGCATCCTGTTCAATCACGAATCGCCGCTGCGCGGCATCGAATTCGTGACCCGCAAAGTCACGGACGCCGTCGCGCGCATCAAGAGGGGCCTGGCAAGGGAACTGCGCCTGGGCAACATCGACGCCAAGCGCGACTGGGGCCACGCCAAGGACTATGTCCGCGCCATGTGGCTGATGCTGCAGCAGGATCAGCCCGACGACTATGTCGTCGCCACGGGCAGAACAACGACGGTGCGCGACATGTGCAGAATCGCCTTCGAGCATGTGAGGCTGAAGATGGACGATCATCTCGTCATCGATCCTGACTTGTTCAGGCCGGCGGAAGTCGAAATCCTGCTCGGCAATCCGGCCAAGGCAAAGGCGAAACTCGGATGGGAAGCGACGATCTCCCTGGAAGAGATGATTCGTGAAATGGTGGACGCCGATCTGGCGCGCCACGCGGCACCCAGGCGTTGAAAGGAAGCCCTTGCATTTACGGGTCGATGACTTGACGCACCGTCTTTCGCCACGCATCGACATGCGGACGATACGTCGTGGTTCGTGAGGCCGGCATGCGGGTTTTGATAACCGGCGCCAACGGTTTCGTCGGTCCCTATGTGCTCGACGCGCTGCGCAGGATTTGCGGCCACGAAATTGCCGTTGCCGCGACCTCAAAGGACGGTGGTCCGCATCCCGCTTTCGGCCAGGTCGAGGAGTTGGACGTGACAGACGCGACTGCCGTGCAGGACGCCGTGGCCCGTCACCGGCCCACCCATGTCGTTCACCTGGCGGCGGTCGCGGCACTGGGTGCCGCCCAGGCCGACCCCCGAAACACGTGGCGCATTCATGTGGACGGCGCACTCAACCTGGCCAATGCCATCCTCGACAAGGCTCCGGACTGCTGGCTGATCCATATCGGATCCGGCCTGGTCTATGGCGAAAGCGCGAAAACCGGACGACCGCTCGACGAAAACACGCTGCTTGCTCCGATCGACGACTACGCCGTGACCAAGGCCGCGGCCGACCTCGCGCTCGGCGCACTTTCACGCCAGGGATTGAAGTGCGTCCGGATGCGTCCCTTCAACCATACAGGCCCGGGCCAGACGGAAGCCTTTGCGGTCCCGGCCTTCGCCATGCAGATCGCACGGATCGAAGCAGGCCTGGCTCAGCCGGTCATCCGCGTCGGCAATCTCGATGCGAGGCGCGATTTCCTGGATGTGCGCGACATCGCCAATGCCTATGCCCGCGCGGTCTTGACCAGCCGCGACCTTGCCCCGAACACCATTTTCAACATTGCATCCGGCGTTTCCTGGCGGATGGGAGACATCCTCGATCTGCTGCTCGCGCAAAGCAGCGCCAGGATCGTCACGGAGCAGGATCCCCTGCGGTTGCGACCGAGCGATCTGCCATGCATCGTTGGCGATGCGACCCGTGCCCGGACCTTGCTTGGCTGGGCGCCCGAGCATTCCTTCGAAGATACGCTTGCGGCCGTCCTGGAGGATTGCCGCGTGCGTGTGGCCCAGGCGTAGGCAGGGATGCATCGCCTGTTTCCCGGAGAGCGTAGGCTGAACCGCTGCCGTGGCCCCGCGTCGCTATCGCTTTAGAGCGTTTCACCGCTCGACAGAATCGGAAGGGATTCCCGCTCGGTTGGATTTGTGATTCAAGATGCTGGCTGGATTGGAGGCCAGCATCAGATGGTTCGACCTCTTTCCGATGATCTTCGCGAGCGGGTTGTAGCGGCAGTTTTGAGCGGCGAGAGCCGCCGGTCGGCCGCCAAGCGGTTCGGCATTTCGGTTTCGGCGGCGGTGAAGTTGTTGCAGCGTCATCAGGCGACCGGCTCGATAGCGCCTGGCAAAATGGGCGGGCATCGCAAGAGGGTGCTGGAGCCGCACCGTGCCTTCATCGTGGAGCGGATCAATCAGACCTGTGAATTGACTCTGCATCGGCTGAAGGACGAGTTGGCCGCTCGTGGGCTCAAGGTCTCGCACAACGCAGTGTGGCAGTTCCTGCGCCGCGAAGGCCTGAGCTTTAAAAAAACGCTGTTCGCCCTTGAGCAGGCACGCGCCGATATTGCCCGCAGGCGCCAGCGATGGCGATCCTGGCAGGCCGGCCTCGATCCGCAGTGCCTGGTCTTCATCGATGAGACCTGGATCAAGACCAACATGGCTCCCCTGCGCGGCTGGGGGCCGAAGGGCAAGCGGCTGCGCGGCCTGGCTCCACATGGCCACTGGCGCACGCTGACTTTCCTCGGCGCGCTGCGCTGTGATCGGCTCGCGGCACCTTGCGTCTTCGACGGACCGATCAACGGCCAATGCTTCCGCCTATGTCGAACAGCAGCTCATCACCGTGCTGAAACCCGGCGATATCGTCGTCATGGACAATCTGGGAAGCCATAAGTCCGCTGCCATCAGGCAGATGATCAAGGCCGCTGGCGCCAGGCTCTGGTACCTGCCGCCCTACTCACCGGACCCTCAATCCGATCGAGCAGGCCTTCGCCAAGATCAAGCACTGGATGCGCCAGGCTCAGAAACGCACCGTCGAGGACACTTGGCGCCACATCGGCCACCTCGTCGCAACCATCGAGGCAACCGAATGCAAGAACTACTTCGAACGCCGGATACGCTTCCGTCAAAACATGAAAGACTCTAGTTGATTTTCCGGCATTGAGCTTTGCTCCGCCTCGTCCTATAAGGCCGCGCGCAGCGCGGCATGCCCCGCCTGCTGGGGCGTCGCCAAGCGGTAAGGCATCGGTTTTTGGTACCGACATTCCCAGGTTCGAATCCTGGCGCCCCAGCCAACTGCCATCAAGCAGATCCGGCCATTTTCGACCCTATTCCGAACAGAAAACCGCTCTTTCCTGCGATCGCCCGGTCAGCCTACGGAGGCCGGCTTCGGAAGCCATCGCTTTTCGATAAGGCAAACCATCGTGTAGGCAGGGTCAAAAACGTTTCCGACGTGATATCGGACAACCTGTCCCATCAGATGGGATGCGGCTTCGGCGGACAAGCCGTGGTCGCCGGTCAGCCAGTTAAGCATATCCGTGGTCGCGTGCTGCAGGGCCTGATCAAGCGGGCGCGCGTTGCCAATAGAGAAAATATGAGTCTCGTTCTCACCGCGAGGCCATACTAGCCGCCTATCCTTTTCAACGGTTAAGCGAAGCTCGATTTGAAAACAGGTTTCGATCCCGGTTCCGACAATCTCGCCATCGCCCTGCGCCGCATGGCAATCGCCGGCGAAGAAGAGCGCACCCTCCACGGCAACGGGGAACCAGACGGTCGCACCAGGCCGAAACCCGCGGTAATCCATGTTGCCGCCATTTTCTGCGCTGGTCGCAGTAGAGAAAGCCTGGCCCATCGATGGCGCCACGCCAAAGCAGCCAATCATAGGCTCGACCGGCAAAATGAAGCTTTCAAGGCCCGGCGGCGGCTCCTGCAACGCCACAGTTCGCGATTCCGGGTCGATCCGCCAGGTGACTTTGTCCCGTGCCGGCAACCCGCGAGCAGCCTCCGGATCGACGACGTTTGGGCCAGTGACGAGATCGTCCACCCGGTGGAGCGGATCGGGTCCATGCGCAGGATGTCCACGCGGAGGGCGTCGCCAGGTTCGGCCCCAGTCACGAAGATCGGGCCGTTCATTGGGTTTGGTCCCCGTGCCCGTTGCACATCGTTCTTATCGAAGCCCCGAGCGTCGAGCGTTTCCGTCGTCACCACATCGCCGGATGCAATTGTGAGCGCCGGCGCAACCATACCGAGGACATTGTGCCACGTGGTGTTGATAAGCCTGTGCGTTGCCATGGAATGGCAGTAGCGAAGACGTTGTGGCGCGGCAAGTGGCAGATCGGGCTCCGGGTGTGCGACCGTTTCGTTTGCATGGGCGAGTCCCCCGCTGCGATGACGGCCTGGCACCGGCCTGACAAATCCAGTGCTCGACCTAAACCTTTTGTGCCGCCGGGCGTTGTGGTCCACGCGGCCGGGTTCTCCTGGCGGGTGGGCAAACAGCCTTCGGAGACGTTCAACCGATGTATTTCATGGCATTGGCCACCGACTATGACGGCACGCTGGCGCATGACGGCCTGGTCGCGGCCAGCACGGTCTCGGCGCTGGAGAAGCTGAAGAAGTCCGGGCGCAAGCTGATCCTCGTCACCGGGCGGGAACTGCCCGATCTCAAGGACGTGTTTCCCGAACTTTCCCTGTTCGACAAGGTGGTCGCCGAAAACGGCGCGCTGATCTACACGCCGGCCAGCGAGGAAGAGCGTACGATCTCGCCCTCGCCTTCCGCAGATTTCGTCGACAGGCTCAAGAAGCGCGGCGTGAAGCCGCTGTCCGTCGGCCGCTCGATCGTCGCCACCTGGGAGCCGCACCAGGCCACCGTGCTCGACGTCATCAAGCAGCTTGGGCTGGAGCTGGAGATCATTTTCAACAAGGGCGCGGTGATGATCCTGCCTTCCGGCATTAACAAGGCGACCGGGCTGGCGGCGGCGCTCGACGACCTGAAGCTGTCGCCGCATAACGTCGTGGCCGTTGGCGACGCCGAAAACGACCATGCCTTCCTCAGGTCGTCCGGCTGCAGCGTCGCGGTGGCCAACGCGCTGCCCGCCGTCAAGGAAACCGCCGACCTCGTCACCAAGGAGGCACGCGGCAAGGGCGTTGAGGAACTGATCCGCAAGCTGATCAAGCACGATTACCTGCTGGCCAAGAAACGCTTGCGCGGCGTTCTGCTCGGGACCTCGCGCGGGAAAGAGATCTATCTCTCGCCGATAGAAACGGTGCTGATCGCCGGGAGCTCGGGCATCGGCAAATCGACTTTGGCGACGGCGCTCACCGAGCGGCTGGTCGAAAAGGGTTTGCAATTCTGCATTTTCGACCCTGAGGGCGACTATGACGGGCTGAAAGGCGCGGTGCCGCTCGGCAACGGCTCGACCGCGCCGAACAAGGAACAGTTGCTGGAACTGATCGAGAAACCGCAGACCAATGTCGTGGTCAACGGCCTGGCGTTGAAGGTCGATGAGCGGCCCGACTTCTTCGCCGAATTGCTGCCCGGCCTCGGCAATGTCCGCTATCGCACGGCAAGGCCGCACTGGCTGATCATCGATGAGGCGCATCATTTGATGCCCAAGCGACGCGGGGATACGCGATCGGTGCTTTCGATCGAGCTGCCCGGCACCGTGCTGATCACTGTCCATCCCGAAGCAATCTCGACCGATGCGCTCGGCCTGGTGACGGCGGTAATCGCGCTTGGGCCCAAGGCGAAGGGCGTCATCAAGACCTTCTGCAAGGAAACAGGTATCCAGGCGCCAAAGGACATTCCAATGCCCAAGGGGGACCGGGTGCTGTTCTGGCGGCCGCACAACGGCAAGAAACCATTCACGGTCAAGGCGATCGAGCCCGAGCAGTCGTTGAAGCGCCACAGCCGCAAATATGCCGAGGGCGAGCTCGACGAGGCGGGCAGCTTCTATTTCACCGGGCCGAAGAAGGCGATGAACCTCAGAGCCCATAATCTCATAATCTTCGCGCAAATGGCGGAAGGAATCGATGACAGGACGTGGGAATACCATCTGCGCGCCGGCGACTATTCCAAATGGTTTCGTCAGCAGATCAGGGACAAGGACCTCGCCCGAGAAACGGCAGAGGCGGAGAAGAACAAGACATTGTCGGCCGACGAAAGCCGCAAGCTGGTGATCGATGCGGTGCGGAGGCGCTATACGGCGCCGGCCACCGCTCCGGAGAAGTAGATCGGTTCCTAGCCCGATCAGTCCAAGTTCTCAGCTCGCCTCGCGCATTGCCTCGGCGGCCTGCAGGTCGACGGAGACCAGCTGGCTGACGCCCTGTTCGGCCATGGTGACGCCGAACAGCCGGTCCATGCGCGCCATGGTGATGGGGTTGTGGGTGATGATGACGAAGCGCGTCTCGGTGGTCTTCGACATCTCGTCCATCAAATTGCAGAAGCGCTCGACATTGTGGTCGTCGAGCGGCGCGTCGACCTCGTCGAGCACGCAGATCGGCGCGGGGTTGGTGAGGAACACGGCGAAGATCAGCGACATCGCCGTCAGCGCCTGCTCGCCGCCGGAAAGCAGCGTCATAGTCTGTGGCTTCTTGCCGGGCGGGCGGGCGAGGATTTCCAGCCCCGCTTCCAGGGGATCTTCCGACTCGATCAGCTGCAATTCGGCCGTGCCGCCGCCGAACAGGTGCGAGAACAGCCGCTGGAAATGGCCGTTGACGATCTCGAAGGCCGACAGCAGCCGTTCGCGCCCTTCGCGGTTGAGACTCTGGATCGCCTGCCTCAACTTGCGGATCGCCTCGATGATGTCTTCGCGCTCGGAGACGATGGTCTCGAGCCTGTCGGACAGCTCCTTCTGCTCTTCCTCGGCGCGCAGGTTGACGGCGCCGAGCCGCTCGCGCTCAATCTTCAGCCGGTCAAGCTGGCGTTCGATCTCGGCCATGTCGGGCATCGGATCGTCGGCTTCGAGGCCGGTGTGCTTGATGACCAGATGCGGCGGCGTGTTCAGCGCTTCCTGGATGCGCGCCTCGATCTCGGCGCGCCGCTCGTCGGCGGCGGTGAGCCGCTCCTCAGCGCGCACGCGGGTCTCGCGCGCCTCGGCGAGCGACTGGATGGCGGCGGTCGCCGCCTTGTCGAGCTCGGCCTGCTTGTTCTCCGCCTCCTGCAAGCGGTCGCCCGCCGCCTGGCGCAACGCCTCGGCCTCGGAAAGCTGCGTCAGGAGCGCGCGGCGCTTGGCGTCGATTTCGTCGGGCGCATCCGCCAGCCGCTCGCGTTCGGCTTCGGCCTCCGCCTTGCGCTCGCCAAGCGCGGCGATCTGTGTCGAGGCATTTTCGGCGCGCTCCAGCCAGTTCTTGCGCTCGGCGCCGATGGCATCCAGCCGGCGCATGCGCGCCTCGGCCTCGCGCCGCAGCCCTTCATGCACGGCACGCGCATCGGCAAGCGTGGCGCGGTCGCGCGAGACGTTGGCGGAAGCCTGTTCGAGCTGCAGCTGGAGATCGCCCAGATCAGGCGCGTCCTTCAGCATCTCCTCGGCCTCGACGAAGGCGGCCTGCGTCTCCTCGTGGCTGTCGACGATGCGGGCACGGGCTTCGTCCAGGGCAGCGCGCCGGCTCACCAGCTCGCCGCCGGCCTTCTCGGCCTCGGCCAGGACGTTGCGGGCGGCATCCAGCGTATGTTGGGCGTCGCGGCCGGCCTGGCGCGCATTGCGTTCGGCCTCGCTTGCCTGGCGCATCGTCTGCTCGGCGCGCGCCAGCGCTTCCTCGGCCTCGCGCACGACGCGCGTCGCCTGCACGGCTTCGGCATCGAGCTCGGCCAGACGGTTCTTCTGCGCCAGCCGCAGCGCGGCGGCGGTCGGGGCATCGGCGCTCGCGGTCAAGCCGTCCCAGCGCCAGAGCGCGCCGTCGCGGCTGACCAGCCGCTGGCCGGGCGAAAGCTGCGCCTGGAGGCGGCGCCCGTCCGAGGTATCGACGATGCCGATCTGCGCCAAACGGCGGGCGAGTTGCGCCGGTGCGCGCACGACGCTGGCAAGGCTTTTCACGCCTTCGGGCAGTGACGCGTCGCCCGGCTGGATCGCGCTTTCGCCCCAATGCACCGGTGCGCTGCGGTCGAGCGGGACATCGAGGTCCTCGCCCAACGCCGCACCCAGCGCCGTCTCATAGCCGCGCTCGACGCTGATCTGCTCAAGCACAGAAGGGAAAAGAGCGCCGCCGCTGGTGGCGTTGAGGATCTTCGCCAGCGTGCGCGCCTCGGTCTCGATGCGCGCCAGTTCCGCCCTGGCGTCCTGCAGCGGCGGGCGGGCGGCGTTTTCGGCTGCGCGCGCCTCGGCGACGGCCTGCTCGGCGGCGGTGGCGCCGGCCTCGCTCTCTTCCAGCCGGGCAAGCGCATCCTCGACCAGAAGCCGCTTTTCGGCCGGATCGGGCAAGCCGGAAATGCGTGCGGCGATATCGGAAAGCTCGCGGTCGACCTCGGCCAGCTGACGGGCGAAGCGGTCGCGGCGCTCGGCGGTCTCGCGCAAACTGCGCTCGATCTGGTGGCGCGAGGCGGCGGCCTCGGCGCGTTCGGCGGTCAGCGCGGCAAGTTTTGCCTCGCTCTGCGACAGCGTCGCGCCGGCCTGCTCGAAGGCGGCACGCGTGGTCGCCTCGCGCTCGGCGGCGCCCGCATTGTCCGAGTTGAGCTCAGCCTCCTCGGAGCGCAGGCGCTCGAGGATATCGGCATTGTCGCGCACCATCCGCTCCTCACGGGCGATGTCGGCGTCGAGCTGCTGCAGCCGGCGTTCGAGCTCGGCCTGGCGCGAGCGGATGCGGCCGGCCTCTTCCTCGATCTGCGTCTTGGCGATAGACAGGCGCTGGAAGGCGGCGGCCGCGGCTGCTTCGGCGTCGCGCAGGTCCGGCAGCCGGTGCGCGGCGATGCCCTGCTCCCTGGCTGCCGCCATCTGGGCCGCGGCGCGGTCGCCGACCAGCGTTGTGGCGACGGCGAGCGCCGAGCGCGCCTCGCCTTCCTGGGTCTTGGCCAAGGTCCAGCGCAGATGCAGAAGCGTCGCTTCCGCCTTGCGGATGTCGGCCGACAGGTTCTTGAAGCGCGAAGCCTGGCGCGCCTGGCGCTTCAGGCTGTCGATCTGGCCTTCCAACTCGCCGACGACGTCGTCCAGCCGCTCGAGGTTCTGTTCGGCGCCTTTCAGCCTCAGTTCCGCCTCATGGCGGCGCGTGTGCAGGCCGGAGATGCCGGCGGCTTCTTCAAGCAGCGCGCGGCGGGCTTGGGGTTTCGCCTGGATGAGCTCGCCGATGCGGCCCTGGCCGACCATGGAAGGCGAGCGCGCGCCGGTCGACTGGTCGGCGAACAGAAGCTGCACGTCCTTGGCGCGGGCTTCCTTGCCGTTGATGCGGTAGAGCGAGCCCGCTTCGCGCTCGATGCGGCGCGACACTTGCAATTCATCGGCATCGTTGAAGGCGGCTGGCGCGGTGCGGTCCGTATTGTCGAGGAAAAGCGTGACTTCGGCGGTGTTGCGCGCCGGCCGCGCGCCGGAACCGGAGAAGATCACGTCGTCCATGCCGGACGCGCGCATGTTCTTGTAGGAGCTTTCGCCCATCACCCAGCGCAGCGCTTCGACGAGATTCGACTTGCCGCAGCCATTCGGCCCGACAATGCCGGTCAACCCGCGTTCGATGACGAACTCGCCGGGCTCGACGAAGGACTTGAAACCGAGGAGGCGAAGGCGCGAAAACTTCATTCGCGCCGCCCAACACTACAGGCGTGCGCGCCGAAGCCGGACCGCTTCGGCGCGGCCTGGATGTCAGAGCAGAGGGTCGATGATGGCCGACATTTCCTCAATCGACATCGCCCCTTTGTAGGTCTTTCCGTTGATGAAGAAGGTCGGCGTCGAGTCGACCTTGAACTCGTCCGCTCCGCGTTTCTGGACTGCTCTCACATCGTCCAGAAGTTTCTGGTCCGTCAAGCAGGCCTCGAAGGACTCCTGTGTAAAACCGGCCAGCTTGGAGATCTGCAGCAGTGCTTCCTTGGTGTTGCTGACGCCGACCCAGCTCGGTTGCTGCTTGAACAGCACGTCGACCATGGCGAAGTAGTTGTCCTTGGAGCAGCGCGCCAGCATGAAGCCGGCCTCGGCGCTCGGGTCGAAGGGGAATTCGCGCAGGATGTAACGGACCTTGCCGGTGTCG
This sequence comes from Mesorhizobium sp. CA4, assembly GCF_020165075.1. NCBI lineage: Bacteria > Pseudomonadati > Pseudomonadota > Alphaproteobacteria > Hyphomicrobiales > Phyllobacteriaceae > Mesorhizobium > Mesorhizobium sp. CA4. The sequence goes on along the minus strand of NZ_JAIUHK010000008.1, from coordinate 87,092 downwards.
ATGTATTTCGACTTCAACTGCGGGAAGGTGGTGTCGTTGAAATGCGCGCAATGCGGGCAGGTCATCGATGCGTATTCGACGATGGTGACCTTGGCGTCGTCCTTGCCGAGCTGCTTGTCGGGCAGCGCGCCGGGCTTGAGCAATTCCGCCATGTCGACGGTGCCTTGCGCCTCGGGCGCCTGGGCCGCCGCCGGCGTGGCGGCCGGCTTGGCAGGCGTAGACGGGTTGGCAGGCTTCACATCGGCCGCCTTCGCCTCCTCGCCGGAGTCGCTGCATGCGGCAAGCAGCGCGACCGCAGGAACAGCGGCCAGCGTGGTCAGAAGGTTTCTGCGTGACAGACTTTTGCCAAACGGGGCACGGTTCATGCGAATCACCTGATATCGGTTGGATTTTGCAATGCAAGGGCTAGAAAAGGCGAGAGTTGGCGCGAATTAAGGCATTGCGATCCCCAATCCAATCGCGAAACTCGATCATACGCATCACGAATGCGCGAGATTGGCGACGCATTCATGACGCTTCTTACGACCCTTTGGGCTTCCTTTCACCCATAATTGTGGCGCCGAGTCGCTCCAGCGAAGCGCGCAAGCCGTCATCCTCGATCTTGCCGACCAGATGCGAAAGCTTCGATTTCTCGGCCTCGCTCAAAGGCCGCGGCGCCGGCTTCGGCCGCGCCTTTTGCGAAAGCACCGGTTTTTGCAGGATTTTGATGCGGCCGACCGCGTTGAAGCCCAGAAAGGCGTTGACGCGGTTGATGACCTCGCCGGCCTCGTGCTGCAGGTGCAGCGCGGCCATGCCTTCGCAGGCGATGATCAGCGTCGCCGGCTCGAACGGGTCGTCTTCATGCAGGCGGCGCGGCCAGTGTATCTTCTCCGGCCGCGAATGGCTGGCGAGCCGAGGCCCGGCGATCTCTTCCCAGGACTGCACCAGCCCGATCGAGATGCCGGCGCGCTTCTTCAGCACCGGATCGAGGATCTCGGTCGCGAGATCGCTCACCGGAACGGGATTGCCGAAGGGCCTTTTCCCTGCCATGTGCGTTCTCCAATCCCCAACTAATCTGATCAATGGCACCACTGAACCAGACCCGCAAGGCATCACAGCAGGCCGCGTCCGGCGATACGGATATCGCGTCCCGCCTGCTTGCCTGGTATGACGCCCACCATCGCGACTTGCCCTGGCGCGTCGCCCCGGGCGCGTTTGCGCGCGGCGTGCGGGCCGATCCCTATCGCGTCTGGATGTCCGAGGTAATGCTGCAGCAGACCACGGTCGAGGCGGTGCAAGCCTATTTCCGCAACTTCGTCGAGAAATGGCCGACGGTCGAGGCGCTGGCGGCGGCGTCAGCCGAGGACGTGATGAAGGCCTGGGCCGGGCTTGGCTATTATTCCAGGGCGCGCAACCTGAAAGCCTGCGCCGACCTCGTGGCGCTGCGGGGCGGCCGCTTTCCCGACACCGAGGCGGGCTTGCGCGAACTGCCCGGCATCGGTGCCTACACCGCGGCGGCGATCGCGGCGATCGCCTTCGACCAGCCGGCGGCGGTCGTCGACGGCAATGTCGAGCGGGTGATGACCCGGCTCTATTCAATCGAAACGCCGCTCAGCGAAGCGAAGCCTCAAATCCGCGCGCTGGTCGAAAAGCTGGTGCCGCGGACGCGGCCCGGCGATTTCGCCCAGGCGATGATGGATCTCGGCGCGACAATCTGCACGCCGAAGCGGCCGCGCTGCATGCTCTGCCCAGTGCGCGAGGATTGCAGCGCCATCCTCACCGGCGATCCGGAACGCTTCCCGGTCCGCCTGCCGAAGGACGACAAGCCGCTGCGCAAGGGTGCTGCCTTCGTCGCCGAGCGCGACGACGGCGCCATCCTTCTGCGCAAACGGCCGGAGAAGGGATTGCTCGGCGGCATGACGGAGGTGCCGACCACCGGCTGGACGGCGCGGATCGATGGCGCCACGACGGCCGAGGCTGCGCCTTTTGCCGCCGATTGGCGGCGCGCCGGGCAGATCGGCCATGTCTTCACCCATTTCTCTCTCGAACTCGAAATCTTCCATGCCCACATCAAGCGCGATGCGCCGGCGGGGCACTTCTGGTCGCTGGCCCATGAAATTTCCGGGGAAGCGCTGCCTACCGTCATGAAAAAGGTGATCGAGGCGGCGATACCGGGCGCGACTAAGAAACAACCTACCCGCTGAAAGGCCTGCAATGACCGAGATACGCCACATCGTCTTCGACATCGGCAAGGTGCTGGTCCACTACGATCCGGACATCCCGTTCAGCCGGCTTATCCCGGACGCCGGGGAGCGGAAGTGGTTCTTCGACAATGTCTGCACCAGCGCCTGGAACATCGAGCAGGACCGTGGCCGGACCTGGGAAGAAGCCGAGTCGTTGCTGATCGCCGAGCATCCCGCCCATGCCGAGAACATCCGCAACTTCCGCCGCCACTGGCATGATATGGTGCCGCATGCCTATGACGACAGCGTCGCGCTTCTCGAGGGCCTGATCGATGACGGCCGCGACGTGACCCTGCTCACCAACTGGGCGTCGGACACATTCCGCGAGGCTCGCGCCCGTTTTCCGTTCCTTGAAAAGCCGCGCGGCATCACGGTCTCCGGCGATATTGGCCTGATCAAGCCGGACCGCGCCATCTACGACCATCACGTCGCTTCGTTCGGGCTCGATCCGGCGGCTTCGCTGTTCATCGACGACAGCCAGAAGAATGTCGACGGCGCCAAGGCCGCCGGCTGGCAGGCGGTGCTGTTTACCGACGCCCAGACGCTTAAAGCGGACCTTGAACGGCTCGGGATTACAGCCTGATCTGAATCGCTTGCGGCGATCCGTTGACGTTTTGATTCAGGTTCAGGCGGATCAGGCCCCTGCCCGCTCCATGCCGAGGCGCGCGATGCGGCGCAACTCGTCGATCGGGGTGAGGCCGCCGCTGCGTTCATAGTGCCAGAAGGTCCAGCCATTGCAGGCGTCAAGCCCCTGCACCTCGGCGCCGATCTTGTGGATCGAGCCGGCGCTGTCGCCGATGGCCAGCGTGCCGTCGGCGCGCACTTTCGCCGCCCAGCGCTTCTTGGCGTCGTAGAGTGTGGCGCCCGGCACCACCAGGCCGTTGTCGATCAGGCTGATGAAGGCGACGCGCGGTTCGGCGCGCTTGCCCGAAAGCACGGTGAGATCGGCGTTTTCCAGCGGCCGCACCGCGGCGATGCGCTCGTTGGCGGCAACGATATAGGCCTGCTCGCGCTCGATCCCGACAAAGTGGCGACCAAGGCGCTTGGCGACGGCGCCGGTGGTGCCGGAGCCGAAGAAGGGATCGAGCACCACGTCGCCCGGCTTGGTCGAGGCCATCATGATGCGGGCAAGCAAGGCTTCCGGCTTCTGCGTCGGATGCAGTTTGTTGCCGTTCTCGTCCTTCAGCCGCTCGCCGCCGGTGCAGATCGGGAACAGCCAGTCGGAGCGCATCTGCAGATCGTCATTCGACGCCTTCAAGGCCTCGTAATTGAAGGTGTAGCCCTTGGCCTTCTGGTCACGCGAGGCCCAGATCATCGTCTCATGCGCGTTCTGGAAGCGGCGGCCGCGGAAATTCGGCATTGGGTTGGTCTTGCGCCAGACGATGTCGTTGAGGATCCAGAAGCCGAGATCCTGCATGCGGGCGCCGACGCGGAAGATGTTGTGGTAGGAGCCGATGACCCAGATGGTGCCGCTGGGCTTCAGCACGCGGCGCGCCGCGAGCAGCCAGGCGCGGGTGAAGGCATCATAGGCCTCGAAACTCTCGAACCGGTCCCAGTCGTCGTCGACGGCGTCGACCTTGGACTGGTCGGGCCGGTGCAGGTCGCCGTCGAGCTGCAGATTGTAGGGCGGGTCGGCGAAGATGACGTCGATCGACTTTTCCGGCAGCCGGTCGAGGGCGGCGACGCAATCGCCCTTCAGGATGGTGTCCAGCCATTCGGACTGCTGGGGAGCGTGGGAAAGCTCGTCGAGAAGACGCACGACAGACATCGAAACACCCAAAAGTACGCGTTACGGTTTTACTCTCCGTTATGGTTACCGATCAGCGTAAACATTCGGTGAAGGCTCGCCGCCTGACCCACGGCGGTTTGCGAAGGCCGGCCCATTGGTGTATGCCGCGCCGCTTGAGCCAGCCAGGTCATTTCCTCCCACGCTTCGGATTGCCATGCCCCAGCCAGACCTTGTCATCTTCGATTGCGACGGCGTGCTCGTCGATTCCGAAATCATCGCCGCGCGCGTCGATGCCGAGCTTCTGACGTCGGCCGGATTCGAGATTTCGGCCGAGGAGCTTGCCGAGACCTATGCCGGCCTGACCTTCAAGGACATCATGCTGCGGGTCGAGGAGAAGTCGCGGATTCCGCTCCAGGCCTCGCTGATCGACCGCGAGGAAGAACTCGTCGACCGCAAGCTGCGCGCAGACGTGCGCATCATCGACGGTGCTCGCGAGGCGGTGGCGGCCGTAACCGCGCCACGCGCCGTCTGCTCCAATTCGCGCACCGAGCGGGTCGAATTCATGCTGGAGAAGGTGCGGCTGCTGCCGTTCTTCGCCGGCCGTATCTTTTCAGGACTTGATATCCCCAGCAAGAAGACCAAGCCGGCGCCGGACGTGTTCCTCTACGCTGCCGAAAAACTCGGCGCCAACCCGAAGAACACCTTCGTTATCGAAGATTCCGTGCATGGCATTGCCGGCGCCAGGGCGGCCGGCATGCGCGTCATCGGCTTCACCGGCGCAGGGCACAGCTACCCGGGCCACGCCGATGCGCTGACCGAGGCCGGCGCCGAAACGGTCATCCGGCGCTGGGCGGAGCTCAACAGCACGATCGCGGCACTGTCGGAGTGGTCGGAAGACGCCTAGAAACCCAAGGGACCCGGCTACGAGCGCGTCGTCAGCGTCGACAGCTGGTCGGTGTCGTAGCGGTTTCGCAGATCGGCGAGCGCTTTCGGATCCGGCGCGCCCTGCGCCGTGAGTTCGGCAAGCTCTTCGAAATAATGCTCGTGACCGGGCGGAGAGACGGTCATCAGCACGCGCGCCGGCTTCTCGCCGACATTCGTGATGTTGTGCGGCATTCCCGGCGGGATGAACAGAAAAGTGCCGGGCGTTGCCTGGATCGTCCTGTCGCCGACATGCCATTCACACTCGCCCTCGAGCAGGTAAAAGGTCTCCTCCTGCACCCGGTGAACATGCCGCCCGGTGGCGAATTCCGGCGGGATCGTCCAGTCGAACATGCTCGTATGCCTGGTATTTTCATCGGTAACGAGGAAAGCCATTGGATGGCCACGCAACATGACGCCCTTCTTCTCGTCGGGCATGCGGATGACGGCATCAGCGCTCATATGATCCTCCTCTGACAGGGTGCTTGTTTCTGGCAAGCGTTCGCGCAACATCGGCCGTTCACACCGGAAAGTCGTGAATCCGTTGCCAAAAATTTGCTAAAAGACTCGAATGACAGCCAGGGGCGACGCCTACCAGTTCGGCCCGTTCCGCCTCGATCCTGAGGTGGGCATTCTCTTTTACGGGGCCGAGCCAACCATGCTCGGGCGGCGCTCCGTGGCGCTGCTGCGGCTGCTGATCCAGAATGCGGGCCAACCCGTATCGAAGGACGCGCTGATCGAGGCTGGCTGGGGCGGATCGGCGGTTGCCGACAACAATCTGACGGTTCAGATCGCAGCCTTGCGCCGGACTCTGGCCGACGCGGCGAATGTCGCGAGTTGGATCGAGACGCTGCCGCGCCGCGGCTATCGCTATGTCGGACCGGCCCTTGTCACCAATGTTCCCGATACCTCGGCCGCCGCCCGCGCCGCGTCGGCGCCGAGCTTGCCTGAGAAGCCCTCCGTCGCGGTCCTGCCGTTCTCGAATTTGAGCGGCGACCCGCAGCAGGAATATTTTGCCGATGGGATGGTCGACGATATCATCACAGGTCTGGCGCGCATCAAGTGGCTGTTCGTCATCGCGCGAAACTCGACCTTCAGCTACAAGGGTCGCGCCGTCGACGTGAAGCAGGTCGGCCGCGAGCTTGGCGTTCGCTATGTCCTCGAAGGCAGTGTGCGCAAGGCTGGCGGCAGCGTGCGTGTCACCGCGCAGATGATCGATGCTTCGACTGGCGCTCATGTCTGGGCCGAGCGCTACGATCGCAGCTCCGAAGACATCTTCGCGCTCCAAGACGAGATCGCACTGGCAGCAGTAGGAGCGATTGCGCCAAGCGTGCGGAAAGCCGAAATCGAACGAGTCAGGCGCAAGCGCCCCGACAGTCTCGATGCCTACGATCTCGTGCTGCAGGCCCAGCCCGACGTGGATTCAGGCATGCCGGAGCAGGTGACTAGGGCGCTGGTGCTGCTCGAGCGTGCGCTCGCGCTCGAACCGGCCTATGCGCTGGCGCATGGCAATGCCGCGATGTGCCATCATTGCCTGTTCCTCCGCGCCGGCCTGCAGGAGATCAACCGTGCGTCTTCGATCCGCCACGCGCGATCGGCCATCGTTCACGGGCAGGATGATGCGCTCGCCCTCACATGGGCGGGCTTTTCCATCGGAATGGATGCGCATGATCGCGCCGGTGCGTTCGCGGCATTGGAAGCTGCGCTTGCCATCAGCCCGTCATCGGCGCTGACCTACATCCTCGGCAGCGTCATGCTTGGATGGAGCGGTGAAGCGGAGCGCGCGATAGAGTGGAGCGAGCAGGGCGTGCGGCTGAGCCCGTTCGATTCATGGGCCTGGGCTGCATTTGATGCGCAGGCGATGAGCCATTTGCTGCGCGGCCGTTACGAAGAGGCTTGCCGTGCTGCCTACAAGTCCGTCCAAGCCAATCCGGCGCACAGCATCACCTATGTGCAATTGGCCGCCGCGCTGGCCAAGCTTGGCCGATTGGACGAAGCGAGGGCGGCTGCCGCCCGCGTGATCGAGCTTCAGCCCGGCTTTCGCTACAGCCGCCAGTTTGCAGGCGTGAATTGCGCGCCCGCGCTCGCGCAGGCTCTTGGCAGCGCACTACGGGCAGCCGGATTACCTGAGTAGATGACGAACAGCGCGTGTTCCGTTGGCCAGCGAGACGCCGTTGTTTCCTGCCCTTGCTCAGTTCGTCGCCGGAGCGCGCTTCTTCCTCTTGCCTTTCGACTTATCCGCCGAGGCGGCCGGCGTATTCTCGTCATAGCCGGCATAGGCCTGGTAGTCGCGTGCGGTCGGCTCCGGCACCACGACGTTGTTGTCGACGAAGACGAACTGGGTAGCGGCCGACGGGTCGGTAACCTGCACCTGGTAGGGATGCAGCTGCGAATAAAGCACCTCGTCGCCGTGCTGAACCGCGATGCGGATCGGCATGGTGATGGTGCCGGGCGCGAACATCGGCCCCGGCACGACCTTGCCGGCGACGGCTATCTTCATCGACATCTGACCATTGGCATGGGTGCAATCGCGCGTCACATCGGTGATCGAGGCCTGGTAGATGATCTTGGACGGATCGTGAGCGGGATCGACGGGCTGGCCGTTGGGGCCGGTCTGGGCGGCCGCGGCTGCTGCCTCGGCCTCGGCTTGCGCCGCGGGGTCAAGCTTCTTTTTCTTGGGCTTCGCCGTTGCGCCCTTGGCATAGCTGTTGAAATAGGCGGTGCCGTCGCGCAGCGACACTTTCGGGCAATAGGCGCGCAACTGGCTGGCGAGTATCTTGGGATCCTGCGGCGGCGGCGGCGCGGTCGGATCCTTCTTGGTCAAACCAAAGTTAAGAATGCCACTGTCGCCCGATTGGCAGCCGGCGGCGGCAAGCATAAAGCCGGTAAGCGCCAGACCCGCGACAAATCGACGGTTGACCGAATAAAACGCCATGAAACTGCACTTCCCTCTCACAAAGCCGGTGACGTATAGCAACCGCGCGGCAAAAATGCGACTGAGCCGGCTCGGAAAATTAACAATTGCCGTGGATGACGCGACCGGCAGCAATGGGCCTTTGACGATGCAATATGTGAGTACCCGCGGGGATGCGCCCGCGCTTGGATTTTCGGACGCGGTGCTGGCTGGCCTCGCGCGCGACGGCGGGCTTTACGTGCCGCGCGAATGGCCGCAGTTTTCGGCCGCCGACATCCGCGCCATGCGCGGGCTTGCCTATCCGGACCTTGCCATCCGCGTCTTGACGCCGTTCCTCGGCGGCGAGATCGCGGCGCCGGTCTTCGAGCGGCTGGTGCGAGAAGCCTATGCGACTTTCCGGCATGAGGCCGTCTGCCCGCTGGTGCAGACCGGGAAAAACACCTTCATCCTCGAGCTCTTCCACGGGCCGACGCTGGCCTTCAAGGATGTGGCCATGCAGTTGCTGGCGCGGCTGATGGACCACGTGCTTGCCGAACGCAGCCAGCGCGCCACCATCGTCGGCGCGACCTCGGGCGACACCGGAGGTGCTGCGATCGACGCCTTCGCCGGCCGCGACCGCACCGACATCTTCATCCTTTTCCCGCACGGCAAGGTCTCGCCGGTGCAGCAGCGCCAGATGACGACGTCGAGCGCCCCCAACGTCCATGCGCTGTCGGTCGAGGGCAATTTCGACGACTGCCAGGGCCTTGTGAAGGACATGTTCAACGACCACGGCTTTCGCGACCGGGTGTCGCTTTCGGGCGTCAATTCGATCAACTGGGCCCGCATCATGGCCCAGATCGTCTATTATTTCTCATCGGCCCTGTCGCTCGGCGCGCCCGACCGGCCGGTCTCCTTCACTGTGCCGACCGGCAATTTCGGCGATATCTTCGCCGGCTACGCCGCCAAGCGCATGGGGCTGCCGATCGAGCGGCTGATCATCGCCACCAACGACAACGACATCCTAGCGCGCACGCTGGCGAGCGGCGAATACCGCACCAAGGGCGTGTTCGCCACGACCTCGCCGTCGATGGATATCCAGGTATCGTCGAATTTCGAGCGCCTGCTGTTCGAGGCTTCGGGCCGCAACACCGAGACGGTCAGGCGCTACATGAACGGGCTGAAGCAATCAGGCGCCTTCACCATCGAGGAGGGCGAGTTCAAGCGCATCCGCGCCGAGTTCGACGCCGGCCGCGCTACTGTCGACGAGGTCGCCGCCACCATCCGCACGACGCTGGAGAACAGCAACTACCTGCTCGATCCGCATACGGCGGCGGCCGTTCATGTCGCGGTCGCCCATGCCTCCGGTCCGGTGCCCATCGTGGTGCTCGGCACCGCGCATCCGGCGAAATTCCCGGCGGCGGTGGAGGCTGCGAGCGGCATCGCCCCTACCCTGCCCGCATGGCTAGGCGGCTTGATGACAGCCGACGAAAAATACACGATACTTCCATCCGACTTGAAAATGGTGGAAGATTACGTGAGCCGCCACTCGCGGGCGGCGCGTTAAGGAGCACTTGCCATATGGGTGTTGAGGTAAGCCGTCTGTCGAACGGCCTGACAGTCGCCACCGAAACCCTTCCAAGCATCGAATCGGTTGCCCTAGGGGCCTGGGTCAAATCAGGCGCCCGCAATGAGCGGGACGACGAGCATGGCATGGCCCATCTGCTCGAGCACATGGCGTTCAAGGGCACCAAGCGCCGCAGCGCCTTCGAGATCGCCTCGGAAATCGAGAATGTCGGCGGCGAGATCAATGCTGCCACCAGCGTCGAGACGACTTCATACTACGCCAGAGTGCTTTCGGACGACGTGCCGCTGGCGGTCGATATCCTGGCCGACATCCTGCAGGAGTCCGAATTCGATCCCGACGAGCTTGAGCGCGAGCAGCATGTGATCCTGCAGGAGATCGGCGCCGCGCACGACACGCCCGACGACATCGTCTTCGACCGCTTTACCGAAACGGCCTTCCGCCATCAGACCATCGGCCGCTCGATCCTGGGCACGCCGGAGACGGTCAAATCCTTCACCTCCAAACAGCTGCACAACTTCATCGAACGACAATATGACGCAGAGCGGATGGTCATCGTGGCCGCCGGCGACGTCAAGCATGACAATTTCGTGCGCGAGGTCGAAAAACAGCTCGGCGGCTTTCGTTCCAAGGCGGCGGGCAATATCCCGCAATATGCGCAATATGTCGGCGGCGACTTCCGCGAGGACCGCGACCTGATGGATGCGCAGATCGTGCTGGGCTTCGAGGGCCGCGCCTATCATGTGCGCGATTTCTACGCCTCGCAGGTGCTGTCGATGATCCTGGGCGGCGGCATGTCGTCGAGGCTGTTCCAGGAGGTGCGCGAGAAGCGCGGCCTCTGCTATTCGGTCTATGCTTTCCATTGGGGTTTTTCCGACACCGGCATCTTCGGCGTGCATGCCGCGACCGGGCAGAGCGACATCGCCAAGCTGGTGCCGGTGATCATCGACGAATTGCAGAAGGCCGGCGAGAGCATCCAGCAGGACGAGCTCGACCGGGCGCGCGCGCAATATCGCGCCGGCCTCATCATGTCGGCCGAGAGCCCGGCCAGCCGCGCCTCGCAGATCGCAAGGCAGCTGCTTCTGTTCGGGCGACCGATCGCCAAGGAGGAATTGATGGAGCGGCTTTCGGCGCTGACCATCGAGCGGCTGACCGACCTCTCCTCGCGGCTGTTTTCGACCAAGCCCACGCTCACCGCGGTCGGCCCTGTGGGCACGCTTGCGCCCTACGAGGCGATCCTCGAATCGCTTGCGGGCCCGCAGACGACGGCCCGCCGGCTCGCCGTCTGATCTTCGACCAAAACCGTGTTCGCGCTTCCTTTCTTTCGCCGCGACCTGCCGGCACTGAAGGGCGACAAGGTCACGCTGCGCGTGCCCTTGACCAACGACTACCGCGAATGGTCGGCGGTGCGGGGCGAAAGCCGTGCTTTCCTCGAACCTTGGGAGCCGCGCTGGCAGCCGGATGAGCTTGACCGCACTGCCTGGCGGCTGCGCATCAGCCGCTACCGCGAGGACTACGCGCAAGGCACGGCCATCGCCTTCTTCATCTTCGAAAAATCGAGCGGCAAGCTTGCCGGCGGCATCACGCTCGGCAACATCCGCCACGGCGTCGCGCAGAGCGGCCATATCGGCTACTGGATCGGCGAACGCTTCGGCGGCCGCGGCCTGATGACCGAGGCGGTCAAGCTGGTGTCGCGCTTCGCCTTCGATACGCTCAGGTTGCACCGGATCGAAGCTGCCTGTATTCCCGAAAACGCCCGGTCGATCCGCGTGCTTGAAAAAGCCGGATTCCGGCGCGAAGGACTTCTGCGATCCTATCTCAGGATCAATGGCATCTGGCAGGATCACTACCTCTACGCCCGAATCGCGGACGATCCCCCGGGCGAAGGAACGAAGGGCTGATTGTGACGAATTCTCCGCGATTAGCGTCGCTGTTCGCCCTCATCATGACGGTCGTCGTCACGCTTTTTTCGGCCATGCCGGCCTTCGCCGTCGAGCCGATCAAGATCGCGCGCGACGACAAGGCGCTGGACCTCTCCGGCGCGGTGGAGATCTACCGGAACCAGGGCGAGAATTTCCAGGTCTCGACCGCGCCCGGGCCCGACGGCATCGTGCGGCGCATCGAGGTGGAGGCCAATGACGCGCGCTCGAGCGGCGACTGGGCCGTCTTCGCGCTCGCCAACTCCACCGACCAGCAGCTCGACCGGCTGATCGTCGCGCCGCATTTCCGCCTGGTGAATTCCGGTCTCTTCTGGCCCGACCTCGGCTCGACGCGCATCGCCGCGATCACGCCCAGCGAAGGCTTCGCGCTCGACCGCCAGACAAGCCCTGACGCCGACGTGTTCCGGGTGACGCTGAACCCCGGAACGGTGGTCACGTTCATCGCCGAGCTCGCCTCGCCAAAGCTGCCGCAGGTCTATCTCTGGGAGCCGGATTCCTACAAGGACTCGGTCAATTCCTACACGCTGTTCCGCGGCATCGTCATCGGCATTTCAGGCCTTCTGGCGCTGTTCCTGACCATCCTGTTCGTGGTCAAGGGAACCTCGATGTTCCCGGCCACCGCGGCGCTCGCCTGGGCGGTGCTGGCCTATATCTGCGTCGACTTCGGCTTCCTCAACAAGATCATCGAGATATCGCCCGGCAACGAGCAGATATGGCGGGCCGGCACGGAGGTGGCTCTAGCCGCAACCTTCGTGGTGTTCCTGTTCGCCTATCTCAACCTCAACCGGTGGCACGGCCATTTCAGCTATGGCGCGCTGGTCTGGATCCTGGGTCTGCTTCTGATCGCCGGCGTCGCCATCGTCGATCCGGCGGTCGCCGCCGGCATCGCCCGCCTCTCCTTTGCCGCCACCGCGCTCACCGGTCTCGGCCTCATCATCTTCCTTGGCATTCGCGGCTATGACCGCGCCATCATGCTGGTGCCGAGCTGGGTGATGGTGCTCCTATGGCTATGCGGGTCGTGGATGGCGATCACGGGCATGCTGGACAACGACATCGCCCAGCCGGCGCTGGGCGGCGGGCTGATCCTGATCATCCTCTTGATCGGCTTCACGGTCATGCAGCACGCCTTTGCCGGCGGCGCGCTGCACCAGGGCCTGTTCTCCGACCTCGAGCGGCAGGCACTGGCCGTGGCGGGCTCGGGCGACATCGTCTGGGACTGGGACGTGCTGCGCGACCGCGTGGTGACCAAGCCGGACATCAGCCTGCAGCTCGGCCTTGCGCCGAACAGCCTTGGGGGTGCTGCCCGCAACTGGCTGCCGGTGCTGCATGCCGACGACCGCGACACGTTCCGCACCACGCTCGACGTGGTGCTGGAGCATCGCCGCGGCAAGGTGGCGCAGAATTTCCGCCTGCGCGGCGCCGACGGCCACTACCATTGGTTCTCGCTGCGCGCCCGCCCGGTTATCGGCTCCGACGGCGAGGTGATCCGCTGCGTCGGCACCATGGTCGACGTTACCGAACAGAAGAAGTCCGAGGAAAGGCTGCTGCACGATGCCGTGCACGACAATTTGACCGGCCTGCCGAACCGCGAATTGTTCATGAACCGGCTGGAGGCGATCATCTCGATCGCCCGCACCGAGGAGAAGGTGCGCCCGACGGTCTTCATCATCGATATCGATCGCTTCAAGCAGGTCAATGACGGTCTGGGCATTTCCGCAGGCGACACCATTCTGCTCACTGTTGCGCGCCGGCTGCACCGGCTGCTCAAGCCGAAGGATTCGCTGTCGCGCTTTGCCGGCGACCAGTTCGCGCTGATGCTGCTTTCGGAGCAGGACCCGGCCCGCATCGCGGCGATCGCCGATGCCATCAAGCATGCGATCAACAATCCGATCACCTTCGCCAAGCGCGAGATCGTGCTGACCGGTTCGATCGGCCTGATCACCTGGACGACGGCGCAGACTTCGGCCGAGGATATGGTCAAGGACGCCGAGCTTGCCATGCACCAGGCCAAGCGCTTCGGCGGTGACCGGATCGAGCCGTTCCGGCCGGCCTTCCGCACCGTCGGCACCGACCGGCTGCAGTTCGAATCCGACCTTCGCCGCGCCATCGAGCGGCGCGAGTTCACGCTTGCCTACCAGCCGATCGTGCGGCTGGAAGACGGCAGCGTCGCCGGCTTCGAGGCGCTGCTGCGATGGGACCATCCGCGCCGCGGCATGATCCCGCCGGGGGACTTCATCCCGGTCGCCGAGAATTGCGGGCTGATCGTGCAGCTCGGCCTGTTCGCCATGCAGCAGGCGGCCGAGGACCTGGCGGGTTGGCAAAAGCAGATCGGCGACGCGCCGCTGTCGGTCTCGGTCAACCTCTCCAGCCGCCAGCTCATCCGCCGCGACCTGGTCAGCGACGTGCGCTCCGTGATCGCGCGCGCCAATCTGAAGCCGCGCTGCTTCCGGCTCGAGCTCACCGAATCCCTGGTGATGGACAATCCCGAGCAGACCGCGCATGTGCTGACCAAGCTGAAGCAGCTCGGCATCGGGCTGTCGCTCGACGATTTCGGCACCGGCTATTCCTCACTCTCCTATCTGACGCGCTTCCCCTTCGACACGATCAAGATCGACAAGAGCTTCGTCGACGACGCCACGCCGAAGCGCGCCGTGCTGCTCAAATCCATGGTCAACATGGCGCATGAGCTCGGGCTTTCGGTTGTCGCGGAAGGCATCTCCGACGAGAGCGACGCGCTGGAGCTGCGCCAGATGGGCTGCGAATATGTCCAGAGCTTCATGTTCGGCGCGCCGATGCCCGGCGATCAGGTGCTGAAGACGCTGAGGGAGCAGTATCCGCTGACCCAGGCTTAGAGGCCGTTTGGAAACTCTACTCCTGCGGCCATCTGGCGGCGCTTTCTGCGCTTCCGGTGCTCACGTGCGTTAAGCACGCTCCGGTCCGGTTCTCGAAATCACCACCATATGACTCGCATGAGCGAGTTTGGAAACGGCGTCTGCTCGGCACGGCAGGCTAAGCGTGCCCGGCGGCGGCGCTCAGATGGGCGAGGTCGATGCCGATCGAGGCGAGGATGCGGTCGTATTTGCGCTCGATGTCGGTGTCGAAGAGAAGCTCGGGCGTTGCCGGACAGGTGAGCCAGCCATTCTCGGCGATCTCCGTTTCGAGCTGGCCGGCGCCCCAGCCGGAATAGCCAAGCGCCATCAGCGCATAGCGCGGGCCACGGCCGGTGGAGATGGCGCGCAATATGTCGACGGTTGCCGTCAGGCAGATATCGTCGGAGACGTTGAGCGAGGACTCCACGCGATAGTCGCCGGAATGCAGAACGAAGCCGCGGCTGCGGTCGACCGGCCCGCCATTGCGCACGACGAAATCGCGCGTATGCGCCGGTAGGCGGATCGCTTCCTGCTCGTTCATGATGCCGAGCTGCACAAGCAGGTCCGGAAACAGCATCTGCTGCGTCTGGTTGATGATCAGGCCCATCGCGCCCTCGTCGCTATGGGCGCAGACGTAGATGACGGAGCGCGCGAAACGGTCGTCCTTCATGCCCGGCATGGCAATCAGGAACTGGTCGTCGAGGAAGCCGCGTCCGGCGGCCGCCTTCTTGTGGCGCAGCAAGTCCATGGCTTGAGCGTAACGCGTTTCGGCAGCGCCGAAAAGATGGTGCGGGTCCCCGATGTCACGCAAATATGATACCGGGAAGCTGACGAAGTCATTGCGCGGCCAAGAACGGACGGTCAAATCACCGCTATGCGATATATGAAAATACTGGTTATCGGTGCCGTTTTCGGGTGGGCTGCAAGCCTCCCCGCCGAAGCCTCCTCCTCGAACTGGTACAACAGTGAAGGCGGCAAGGTTCGGCTGGTGACCACCGGCAAGCCCGACCAGGCCGGCAAGATCCACGGCGTGCTCGATATCGCCTTGAAGCCCGGCTGGAAGACCTATTGGCGCGATCCGGGCGATGCCGGCGTGCCGCCGCAGCTCGACATCTCCGGCAGCACCAACATCGCCGACGCCCAATTGTCGTTCCCGCCGCCGCAGCGGCATGACGACGGCTACGGCAAATGGGCCGGCTACGATCGTCCGGTGTCGCTGCCGGTGACCTACACGGTGTCTTCGCCCGGCCAACCGGCGACCATCGACGCCCATGTCTTCCTTGGCATCTGCGAGACGATCTGCATTCCAGTGCAGACCCGGCTCAGTGTCGATCCCGACTCCGATCCGGACAACGCGACCGACGTCGCACTGGTGAAAACCGCGCTCGCGACGCTGCCTTCCCCGGCCCGATCCGATTTCGGAGTCAGCGTGCTGCCCGGCGATCACGAAACTCTTGTCGTCCAGGCGCAGTCGCCCGGCGATCCGCAATCCGTCGACTTCTTCATCGCCGGCGAGCGCGACTACATGTTCGGCGCGCCGGTGCGCAGCCAAAGGGACGGCAAGCTCGTCTTCACCGTGCCGATCCTCGACCGGCCGTCGGCGACGCCGACCGATGGCGGGCTATATTACACGCTGACCAGCGCCGAGGGCTCGGTCGACGGGTTGCTGCCTTTCCCTTGATCCAGGGTTGTGAAGAGGTTGCCGGAGCCCGCGCAGTCCGATATCGAAAACATCGGTCCTTCCCATCCCCCAAGCGAGGCTCCCCATGACCATTTCGGTTGGCGAAAAACTGCCCGAAGTAACCTTCAAAGTGATGACCGCCGACGGCGCCAAGCCGATCACCGGCGATGAGATATTCGCCGGCAAGAAGGTGGTGCTGTTCGGCGTTCCCGGCGCCTTCACGCCGACTTGCAGCAACAACCACCTGCCGGGCTATCTGGAGAACCATGACGCCATTCTTTCGCGCGGCGTCGACACGATCGCCGTCGTCTCGGTCAACGACGTGCATGTCATGGGCGCCTGGGCGCGGTTCACCGGCGGCGAAGGCAAGATCCTCTATCTCGCCGACGGCAGCGGTGATTTCGCCAAATCGGTGGGGCTGGACAACGATCTTTCCGCCGCCGGCATGGGGCTGCGCTCGAAGCGCTTTTCGATGATCGTCGACGACGGCAAGGTCATGGCGCTCAATGTCGAGACCAAACCGGGCGTCGACGAGTCCGGCGCCGCCAAGATCCTCGAGCAGCTCTGATGCTCGACACCATCTGGCGCGCAGTGGCGATCGGCATCGGCGCCACGGTGTTCATGGACATCTGGGCGATCATCCTCAATAAGGCAATCGGCCAGCCATTGCCCAACTGGGCCATGGTGGGACGCTGGGTGCGGCATCTGCCGGAGAGGGTCTTTCACGACGATATCGGCAAGGCGGCGCCCTATACGCATGAAAAGGCGCTCGGCTGGGCGTTCCACTACCTCGTCGGCATTCTCTACGGCGTGATCCTTGTCGTGCTCGCCGGCGCGGGCTGGTTGGCGACGCCGACATTCCTGCCGGCCTTCATCCTCGGCATCGTCACGGTCGGGGCGGGCTGGTTCCTGCTGGCGCCTGGCATGGGCGCCGGCTGGGCGGCATCCAAGCTCCCCAACCCGACGAAGGTGCGCGCGCTCAACCTCCTGGCGCACACGGTGTTCGCGCTCGGCATGTTCTCGACGGCGCTGCTGATCCGCTGACGATTCCGGCACCGGCAGATGAGCTTAAATCAGAACAGACGGTTCAGGTCTCTGCGCCCGTCCACGACGCGAACGATCTCCACCAACTCTATTGGGCCATTATCGGTGTCCGGTATAGTTTCATAGAACAACACAAACGGCGGCGCCACCAACATGTGCGCCGCGGCCCGAATGTCAGGCCGTCTTACGCCCATACGTGGCTGGTCCGCCAACTGCCGCGCCCGGTCCTCTATCCAGTCATAGTAGCGATCGGCGGCCCTCATGCTTTCGCTGCCGATGGCTACATAGATGTCGATTAAATCGGCTCTGGCCGCGGTGACCAGACTACCTTAACGGCCATTCGGCGCGGCGTCCTTTAGCCTCTGCCGAGCTTCGTTTCTGAGGGCGTCAAAGTCCAAAGGCTCCGGTCTCCCGCTCGCCTTGCCCTCATCCCAGAGCCGTTGCAGACGGTGCAGGTCCTCTTGGCGCAGTTCTCGCTTAGCCAACCAGTCGCGCACCGCTTCGCGCACGATTTCGCTCGTGGTCGCGTATTCGCCGGTTTCCACGGCCTCACGCATGACGGCCGCCTGCTGCGTCGTGACCGCCACGCTGATTTTTTCCACGTTTGCCATGGCAGCTATCCTTGCTCTATGGTAGAAAATAATACCCCCTTGCAGGAATCAATGGCACTGCTGATCCGGTAGCCGATCAAATGCTGTGATCGCACCTCCTCCCGCCATCGACCGGCAGGCCGGCAGGCCTAATTAGCTTTGAGTCGAACGTCGCGCCTTCGCAACCGCCGGCCGCTTCGGCTGCGCTAGGGGCTGCGCCGCCACGACAGGCTTCACCGGGCCTTTCTTGAACGGCGCCATGCCTTGCCTGGCCAGTTCGTCGGCACGCTCGTTCTCCGGGTGGCCGGCATGGCCTTTCACCCAATGCCACGTGACCTTGTGGCGCCGGTTGGCCTCGTCGAGCGCCTGCCAGAGCTCGCCATTCTTGACCGGCTTCCTGTCGCCGGTCTTCCAGCCGTTCTTCTTCCAGCCATGGATCCATTTGGAGATGCCGTCCATGACGTATTTGCTGTCGGTGTAGAGGTCGACCGCGCAAGGCTCCTTCAGCGCATTGAGCGCCGTGATGGCGGCGAGCAGCTCCATGCGGTTGTTGGTGGTCTCGGCCTCGCCGCCCGACAACTCCTTGGTGACGCCGTTGTAGCGCAGCACCGCGCCCCAGCCGCCGGGCCCGGGATTGCCCGAGCAGGCGCCGTCGGTGAAGATCTCGATCTGTTTGTTCATGTCAGCCCGTATTCGGATGGCGACTTGATGGCGCGATGGAAGCGCATGCGGCGGATATATTCGGTCGGATCGCGCTTCATCACCAGCCCGCCATCCGGAACGGTCAGCCAGTCATAGAGGCGGGTCAGCATGAAGCGCAGCGCCGAGCCGCGCGCCAGCATCGGCAGCGCCGCCTTCTCGTCGCCCGAGAGCGGCCGCACCGACTGATAGCCGGCCAGCAGCGCCGTGCCCTTGGTCAGATTGAAGGAAAAATCCTTCTCGAAGCACCAGGCGTTGAGGCAGGTGGCGACATCATAGGCATAGAGATCGTCGCAGGCGAAATAGAAGTCGATCAGCCCCGACAGTTTCTCGCCGAGGAAGAAGACATTGTCCGGGAACAGATCGGCATGAATGATGCCCTTCGGCAGGCCGGTGGGCCAGTTGCGCTCGAAATCGACGAAATCGGCATCGACCTCGGCCGCCAAGCCGGGCTCGACCTCGTCGGCCCGCTCGCGCGAGGCCGCCCAGAGCTTGCGCCAGCCGTCGATGGCCAGCGCGTTCGGCCTTCGCATCTGAAAATCCTGGCCGGCAAGATGCAGGCCGGCGAGCGCCTTGCCGACCTCGCCACAATGCGCGGCGGTCGGGCGCCTGAGCGATAGGCCTTCGAGGAAGGTGATGATGACGGCGGGCCGGCCGGCGAGCGTACCGATGACGGTGCCGTCATGCGCGGTGACCGGCAGCGGGCAGGAAATGCCCTTCCTGGCGAGATGGCCCATCAGGCCGAGAAAGAACGGCAGGTCGGCCTTGTCGACGCGCTTCTCGTAGAGGGTCAGGATGTAGGAGCCGGTCGAGGCATGGACCAGGAAATTGGAATTCTCGGTACCTTCGGCGATGCCCTTGTAGGAAAGCAGCTCGCCCACCGGATAGGCCTTGAGGAATGCGGTCAGCTCGCCTTCGTTGACGTCGGTGTAGACGGCCATCCGGTTTCACGCCGCTCCATTGACGAAGGCCATGTCGGCCGCCGTCAGTTCGACATCGCGCAGCACCCGCATCACCGGAAAATCCTCCGTTTCCGTGGCCGTGATGGCCAGATCGATGGTGACTTCGAAGCGCTGCCGGAACGCGTCGATGATCTCATCGACGATGATTTCCGGCGCCGATGCGCCGGCCGACAGGCCGAGCGTCCTGATCCCGGCGATCTCATCCCACGGAATTTCGGCGGCGCGCTGCACGAGAAGCGACATCGTGGCGCCGGCGCGCTCCGCCACTTCGACAAGGCGGCGCGAATTGGACGAATTGGGAGCGCCGACGATAAGGAAAAGATCGGCGCCCGCCGCCGTCTCCTTCACCGCTTCCTGGCGGTTGGTCGTGGCGTAGCAGATGGATTCGGCCGCGGCCGCGTGTAGTTCGGGAAACCTCTCCTGGAGCGCCCGGATAATGCCGGCGGTGTCCTCGACCGACAAGGTCGTCTGGGTGACGAAGCCCAATGCCGAAGCGTCGACGGGCACGAAGCGCGCGGCGTCGGCCTCAGTCTCGATCAGCGTAACCGCGCCTTCCGGCAATTGGCCCATCGTGCCGATCACCTCCGGGTGCCCGGCGTGGCCGATCAGGAGCACGTGGCGGCCGAGCCGCTGGTGGCGCATCGCCTGTTTGTGCACCTTGGAGACGAGCGGGCATGTGGCGTCGAGATAGAAAAGATTGCGCGCCTCGGCATCCGCCGGCACCGATTTCGGCACGCCATGCGCGGAAAAGACCACGGGCGACTGGCGATGCTCCGGCGGAATCTCGGACAGTTCCTCGATGAAGACGGCGCCGAGGCTCTGCAGCCCTTCGACGACGTAGCGGTTGTGCACGATTTCGTGGCGGACATAGACCGGCGCGCCGTATTTCTTCAGCGCCAGCACGACGATCTGGATGGCGCGGTCGACGCCGGCGCAGAAGCCGCGTGGCTGGCACAGCCTGATCGTCAGCGGTGGTTTTTTCTCGGTCATGAATGCGAAGCCGGTTCAGTCGGAATCAAGAGCATGATGCCGAAAAGTGTGAAGCGGTTTCGGACCACATCATGCTCTATCTCTTTGTTGTAGGCGAAATGAGGTGCGCACCCCTGCCCTGTCAAGAGCGGCGGCGCTCACTGCTCCTTCGCCGGGCGGCGCAGTCTTAGAATCAGCACGGCTGCCAGGGCGGCGGCCAGCCCGTACCAGGTGACGGCATATTGCAGGTGGTTGTTCGGCAGGTCGATGATGGTGACGCCACCGACCGGCAGGCCGCCGGGATTCGGCGTCTTGTCGGCATCAATGAAAAACGGCACCAGCACGAAACCGGCAGGCAAGCCGGCGGTCGCCGCCATGACGTCGCGATCCTTCCAATAGAAGATGTTCTTGGCGGTGTCATTGTCGGGAAGCATCATCGACGGCTTTGCAGGCAGCGGATTGCGGGCGAGCCCGGTCACCGTCACCTTGCCGGCAATTTCGCCCCGTTGGCGCTTGGCCGGATCCTTGAGATCGTAGGGAACGAAGCCGCGGTTGACGAGCACGAAGCGGCCATCCTCCAGCTGCAAGGGCGTGTAAACGTTGAAGCCGCTGTCGCCTTGCCAGGTCGAAAAGAAGTGCCGCTCGCCCTGGTGGAGGAACGTGCCGGTCACCGTCACCGGAGTGTAATCGACATCGTGGGAAGCGGCGAACTCCCTCTCGACGTCGGCCATCGGCAACGGCGCGGAATGCGTGCGCTTATCGATGGTTGCGAGCAGGTCCTCCTTCCAGTGCAAGCGCTGGACCTGCCAGGTGCCGAGCCCGATCAGGACGGCGAACAGCACAAGACCGAGACCGGTGAGCAACGCCAAGCGCGGCCGCGAACGGTCGGCCACCGAGCCTGTCGTCTCATTCATTGTTGGGATTCCAGCCTGCCTTCAGCGGCCTTCTTGGAATATTGCAAGGTGATCAGCACGCCCTTGATGAGGCGCAGCGCCGTCAGGCAGAGAACCAGCGCCAGCGGTATCCACAAAATGAAGTGCAGCCAGAGCGGCGGGCTGAGCGTCACCTCCATCCATAGCGCCAGGCCGACGACGATGAAGCCGATGATCAGGATGACGAACACCGCCGGTCCGTCTCCGGCATCGGCGAAGGAATAATCGAGCCCGCAATTGTAGCAGCGCTTGCCGACGGTGAGGAAACCCGAGAACAGCTTGCCTTCGCCGCAGCGCGGGCAGCGGCCGTGCAGGCCGGCCGAGATCGGATCGATGGGTGGCCAGATCGCTTTATCTTCGCTCATGTTCTCACCGTAGACCTTTTCGCCCCAAAGAATAAGGCGGCCACGTCGCCGCAGCCGCCTTTGGGATTCCGAAACCTGTCGGTTTAATGGCCTTCGATCAGCGCGCCGTTCGAGGCCCAGACATAGATGGCGCTGAACAGGAACAGCCAGACCACGTCGACGAAGTGCCAGTACCAGGCGGCCGCCTCGAAGCCGAAATGCTGCTTCGGGGTGAAGTCGCCGCGCCACGCGCGGATCAGGCAAACGAGCAGGAAAATGGTGCCGATGATGACATGGAAGCCGTGGAAGCCGGTGGCCATGAAGAAGGTGGCGCCGTAGATCGAATCCCTGAAGCCGAACGGAGCGTGCATGTACTCGTAGGCCTGCACCATGGTGAACAGCATGCCGAGGCCGACGGTCAGCACCAGGCCGTTGATCAGGCCCTTGCGGTCGCCATGCAGAAGCGCGTGGTGCGCCCAGGTCACCGTCGTGCCCGACAGAAGCAGGATGATGGTGTTGTAGAGCGGCAGGTGGAAGGGATCGAGGACTTCAAGCCCCTTCGGCGGCCAGACACCGCCGGTGAAAGCGGTACGGGCATACTGGTTCGCCTCGCCAGGGAAGAGACTTGCATCGAAGAAGGCCCAGAACCAGGCGACGAAGAACATCACCTCGGAGGCGATGAACATGATCATGCCGTAGCGCAGATGCAGCGACACGACGCGCGTGTGGTAGCCCTCATGCGCTTCCTTGATGGTGTCCGACCACCAGGCGAACATCGTGTAAAGCACGATGATCATGCCGATGAAGAACAGCCACGGATTGGCGATGTTGTGGCCGAAGACCGGGAAGCTGCCGCCCTTCAGATACTGCATCAGGCAGACGCCGCCGACAGCGGTGACCAGCGCACCGACCGAGCCCAGGAAAGGCCAGGGGCTCGGGTTGACGAGATGGTAGTCGTGGTGTGGTTTTGCGTGCGCGTCTGCCATATCAACCCCCGAGGCTTGCTTCGGAATCTGGAACTTTGTTGCTGCTGCCAGCGGCCGGCGCCGACGAGGCGACCGGCTGTTTCTTTTCGACCGGGAACATCGTGTAGGATAGGGTGATCGTCTTCAAGTCCTTGAGTTCCGGCACATTGACGATGTCTGGATCGACGTAGAACACGACCGGCATGTCCAGCGTCTCGCCGGGCCTCAGCGTCGTGTCGGTGAAGCAGAAACACTCCACCTTGTTGAAATACGCGCCGGCCATTTCAGGCTGCACGTTGAACGAAGCGCGGCCGGTGATGGGGCGATCGAACCTGTTGGTTGCGCTGTAATGCGCCTGGGTCGTCTCGCCGATCTTGATCGTCACCGAACGGGCGACCGGCTCGAACTGCCAGGGAATGCCGTTGGTGTTGGCATCGAAGCGGATGGTGATGTCGCGTTCGAGCACACGGCCGGCATATTGCTTCTCGGCGCGTTGCGTGGTGCCGCCATAGCCGGTGACCTGGCAGAACATCTTGTAGAGCGGCACCGCCGCATAGGCCATGCCGATCATACCGGCGAAGAAGGCGAGGCACACAGCGGCGACGATGCCGTTGTTGACCTTGCGGGGCTTGCTCAAGTCGCCGCTCATCAGCCGCCCCCAAGCAGACCCGAGCCGGTGAGGCTCGCGCCATGGTGACCGAAGCGCACGATGGTGGCGGCATAGAAGATGATGACGAGCGCCGCCAGCGCGACGCCGATGGCGATGGAGCGGTTGCGGCGCGCCTTGCGCTGACGCTCTGTCAACGTGACCAGTTCGAGGTTCTTTTCGGCCACGGTCATACCCCCCCCATCATGAGCGCGCGCCCGACGACGCAATCGACGAGATAGGCGGCGAAGATGGCGAAGAGATAGAGCAGCGAATAGCCGAACAGCGCCTTGGCCGGCTTCATCGCGCGGTCGTCGTCAGTCATGGCAAGCACTTTCCAGGCATACCAGACGAAGCCCGCGCCGAGGACCGCCGAGACGACGCCATAGCCGGCCGTGGTGTAACCAAGCGCCCATGGCAGCACGCCGACCGGCGCCAGGATCAGCGCATAGGCAAAGATCTGCCTACGGGTCGAGGCATGGCCGGCGACATTCGGCATCATCGGGATGCCGGCGCGGGCGTAGTCGTCGGACTTGAAGAGAGCCAGCGCCCAGAAATGCGGCGGCGTCCACAGGAAAATGATCAGGAACAGGATCACGCTTTCGAGGCTGACCGAGCCGGTCACGGCGGCCCAGCCGATCACCGGCGGGATGGCGCCGGCGGCGCCGCCGATGACAATGTTCTGCGGCGTCCAGCGCTTCAGCCACATGGTGTAAATGACGGCGTAGAAGAAGATGGTGAAGGCGAGAAGCGATGCCGACAGCCAGTTAACCAGCACGCCGAGCGTCATCACCGACAGCACCGAGAGCACTAGGCCGAAGCTCAGCGCCTCGCCTGGGGTGACGCGGCCGGACGGAACCGGGCGGCCGGCGGTCCTGGTCATCACGGCGTCGATGTCGGCGTCGTACCACATGTTGAGCGCGCCGGAAGCACCGGCGCCAATGGCGATTGCGAGGATGGCGATCACCGCCATGAGCGGATTGATGGCGACGGGCGCCGCGATCATGCCGACAAACGCCGTGAAGACGACCAGCGACATGACGCGCGGCTTCAGGAGGGCGAAGAAATCGCCTGCGGTCGCTTCCGACATGCGAAAACCCGCTTCCTCCATCAATCTGTCTTCGGCAAGGGCCATGCGTACTTAAAGTCCATCATTCCGTTGGCCAAGACCGCCGTGCAAGCCGGCGGCCTCGTATGCGTAGGGGCGCCTACTTGATCTTCGGCAGCTGTTCCCACTGGTGGAACGGCGGCGGCGAAGGCAGCTGCCATTCGAGCGTGGTGGCACCCTCGCCCCACGGGTTGGCGCCGGCGACGCGCTTCTTCTGGAAGGCTTCGAACACGCCGTAGAGGAAGATCGCAACGCCGACGGCCGCGATGTAGGAGCCGTAGGACGACACCATGTTCCAGCCGGCGAATGCGTCCGGATAGTCGACGGTGCGGCGCGGCATGCCGGCAAGGCCGAGGAAGTGCTGCGGGAAGAAGATCAAGTTGACGCCGACGAAGGTGACCCAGAAGTGGGTATTGGCGATCACCGGCGAGTACATGTAGCCGGTCATCTTGGGGAACCAGTAGTACCAGCCGGCGAAGATGGCGAACACGGCGCCCAGCGACAGCACGTAGTGGAAGTGGGCGATCACGAAATAGGTGTCGTGCAGGGAGCGGTCGAGGCCGGCATTGGCCAGCTGGACGCCGGTGACGCCACCGATGGTGAACAGGAAGATGAAGCCCAGCGCCCACAGCATCGGCGGCTTGAAGGAGATCGAGCCGCCCCACATGGTGGCGATCCAGGAGAAGATCTTCACGCCGGTCGGCACCGCGATGACCATGGTGGCGAACACGAAGTAACGCTGGGTGTCGAGCGACAGGCCGGTCGTGTACATGTGATGGGCCCAGACGATGAAGCCGACAGCGCCGATCGCGACCATGGCGTAGGCCATGCCGAGATAGCCGAACACCGGCTTCTTCGAGAAGGTCGAGACGATATGGCTGACGATGCCGAAGCCCGGCAGGATCAGGATGTAGACTTCGGGATGGCCGAAGAACCAGAACAGGTGCTGGAAGAGGATCGGGTCACCGCCCTGATCCGGCACGAAGAAAGCGGTGCCGAAATTGCGATCGGTGAGCAGCATGGTGATGGCGCCCGCCAGAACCGGCAGCGAGAGCAGGAGCAGGAAGGCGGTGATCAGCACCGCCCAGGCAAACAGCGGCATCTTGTGCAGCGTCATGCCGGGAGCGCGCATGTTGAAGATGGTGGTGATGAAGTTGATGGCGCCGAGGATCGACGACGCGCCGGCGATATGGATCGCCAGGATCGCCAGGTCCATCGCCGGTCCCGGCTGGCCGGAGGTCGAGAGCGGCGGATAGATCGTCCAGCCGCCACCGACGCCGAAAGCGCCCGGCGCGCTTGGCACGAACATTGAGGAGAGCAGCAGGATGAATGCCGGCGGCAGCAGCCAGAAGGAGATGTTATTCATGCGCGGGAAGGCCATGTCCGGCGCGCCGATCATGATCGGCACCATCCAGTTGGCGAAGCCGCCGATCAGCGCAGGCATGACCATGAAGAAGATCATGATCAGGCCGTGCGCGGCGCCGAAGGCATTATACATGCTCTTGCCGCCGTCGATGGCGGCGTCGCCCTGCATGCCGTAGACCATCTGCGCCAGGCCGCTGAAGATCTGGATGCCCGGCTCCTGCAGCTCCATGCGGATGGCGACCGAGAGCGCGGCGCCGATGACGCCGGCTATGATCGCGAAGATCAGGTAGAGCGTGCCGATGTCCTTGTGGTTGGTCGAGTAGACCCAGCGGACCCAGCCATGCGGCCTGTGGTCGCCGTGATCGTGAGCTGCAGCCTCTGCCATGTTCCGCTCCGTTCCCTAAATCTTGCTAACCCGCGGCATCAGTTGCCGGCGGCCGCTACCTTGTTGGTACCATCGATCTCGGCCATCAGCGCCTTGTTGGCAGCAGGCACGTCGGTCTTGGCCGTCTCCAGCCAGGTCTTGAACTGCGCATCGGATACGACGCGCACGGCGATCGGCATGAAGGCATGGTCCTTGCCGCAGAGCTGCGAGCATTGCCCGTAGTAGAGGCCTTCTTTCTCCGCCTTGAACCAGGTCTCGTTGGTGCGGCCGGGAACGGCGTCCATCTTGATGCCGAAGGACGGCACGGCGAAGGAGTGGATGACGTCGGCCGCGGTGATCAGCACGCGGGTCATGGTGTTGACCGGCACAACCAGCTCATTGTCGACCGCGAGCAGGCGCGGATAGAGGGCGCGATCTTCCTTGCCGGCCTTGGCGCGGTCGGCGTCCTGGAGAAGCGCCGAGTTGAAGGAGAAGGTCTTGTCGACCTGGTACTCGTAGTCCCAGTTCCACTGGTTGCCGGTCGCCTTGACGGTGAGCTTGGCTTCTTCCGGCGGGGTGTATTGAGCGGTGAGCAACTGGAAGGAGGGAATGGCGATCAGCAGAAGCACGATCACGGGCCCAACTGTCCAGATCACCTCGATCAGCGTGTTGTGGCTGGTCCGGGACGGCACCGGGTTGGCGCTGGCGCGGAACCTGACGATGCAGACCAGCAGAAGCACCAGCACGAGGATGGTGATCGGGACGATGAACCACATTGTGTAGTTCCCGAACCGCTCGATCTGCCGCATCATGTCGGTCGCCGGAGCCTGGAAGGTCACTTCCCATTCCCGCGGCTGGTCGGCGCGGGCCGCCGCACTGGAGAAGAGCACGGCCGAAGCGGCCGCACCTGCCAAGAATTCAGCGCTTGCCAGGAATTTCCTCATCGCCCTCTCGTCTCCCACTTCCCGCGATCTGGTCGCACCAATAACGGACGCTGCCAGGATCGGGAATCCCGGTCTGTCCCTAGGGTGGTTCAAACCATACTCTATTTCCCTCCGCAAGAAAGGAGCGGAGGAAACCGTGCGGCATTTTTGCGCGTAGGCCGAGGGACATCTTCTGCGCCCGCCGCGCCATATGCGCAACGGTCGCAATTCGGGCGAATTTGCTTTGGAAAAGCATGGAATTGCCGGTATCGGGGCGGGCCGGCGACGGTCTCATCCTTTACTTGGCCCCGGCGCGGCTTAAAGTGCCGTGATTCGCAATGGAGCCGTCATGACTTCCTGGCTTTCGAGAACCTTGGCGAAGGTCGTTCTTGCCCTTGCCTTGCTCGGCGTCGGCATAGCCGTTGGCGCCGCCGCCTCGCCGAACAATGCCACGCCCCCGAGCGGCACGGTAAAGTCGACGCATGGCGCGTGGTCGATCATCTGCGACACGCCGGCGGGCGCGACGTCCGAACAATGCGTGATGATGCAGAACGTCGTCGCCGAGGACCGTCCTGAAATGGGCCTTTCGGTCGTGGTGCTACGCACCGCCGACAACAAGGCCGAGATCCTGCGCGTGCTGGCTCCGCTCGGCGTGCTGCTTCCCAACGGCCTCGGCCTCAATGTCGACGGCAAGGATATCGGCCGCGCTTATTTCGTGCGCTGCTTCCAGGACGGCTGCTACGCCGAGGTGATCCTCGAAAAGCCGCTGCTCGACACGTTGAAGAGCGGCACCTCGGCCACCTTCATCGTCTTCCAGACGCCCGAGGAAGGCATCGGCATTCCCGTCGACCTCAAGGGCTTTGCGGAAGGTTTCGCCGCCCTACCTTGATCTTCTTGCTACGCGCCGCTCCTGATCCTGAGGTCAGGTGGCGAATGCGCGTTTGGTGGCCAGGAGGCTCAATGCGCGCGAATTTATCCGCTTTCGTTACCGGTCTGGCGCTGGTCGCTGCGGTTTCGGCCGCGCGGGCCGAGGATGCCGAAATCCTCCAGAGCCCGGAACCGGCGGCGATCCTCGATGTCGCCAAGGGTTTCGGCTCGGCCAGGATGGGCAGGGACGATAATGGCGACCCGATGATTTCCGGGCGGGTCGAGGGCGTCAAATACGTGATCTATTTCTATGGCTGCGAAGACCACGAGAACTGCAAGTCGCTGCAGTTCTCGACCGGCTACACCGACCCGCTGACCGCCGACCAAGCCAACGCCTGGAACGCAAAATACCGCTGGGTGAAGGCCTATTCGGGCGACGGCTCGAATTTCAAGATGGATGTCTCTTTCGCCGGCGGCATCACCAAAGCCAATCTCGAGGAACAGTTTTCCAACTGGAACGCGATGGCCGCCAACATCAAGAACTTCCTGAGCGGCGAGTGACGGCGGCGCAATCGTCGGCTTGATCCTGTTGGCGATTGTGCAATGGCGGCTTTGCGCCTACATCCGGTGCAACGATTTTGTTTCCACGAATGGATTTGCCATGAACAGCCTGATCGGCCAATTCGATATTTCCGACGATCGCGTCAAAGAGATCGTCACCGAGACCATCAAGGGCGCCGACGACGGCGAGCTGTTCCTGGAATACAGCGAAAGCGAAGCGCTGATGTTCGACAATGGCCGGCTGAAGACGGCCAATTTCAACACCGACCAGGGTTTTGGCCTGCGCGCCGTGGCCGGCGAGGCCAGCGGCTACGCGCATTCCAGCGATCTCTCCGAGGCCTCGCTGCTGCGCGCGGCCGATGCCGTCTCGGCGGTCAAGGGCGGCTATTCCGGCACATTGGCCGGAGCGCCCGCCCGCACCAACCGCCATCTCTATGGCGACGAGAACCCTATCCCCTCGCCGTCTTTCGAGGCCAAGGCAAAGCTGCTGCAGGAGATCGACGGCTGGCTGCGGGCCAAGGATCCGCGCGTGCGCCAGGTGACGGCCTCGCTCGCCGCCTCCTGGCAGCATGTCGAGATCATGCGCGGCGACGGCCAGATCGTGCGCGACATCCGCCCGCTGGTCCGGATCAACGTTTCGGTCGTGGTCGGCAGCGGCGACCGGCAGGAGAGCGGCTCCTATGGCATGGGCGGCCGCAAGAGTTTTGGCGAATTCGTCAGCGAGGAAAGCTGGAAGCATGCAGCCAGCGAGGCGCTGAGGCAGGCGCTGGTCAATCTCGAGGCCGTCCCTGCGCCGGCGGGCACGTTCGACATCGTGCTCTCCAGCGGCTGGCCGGGCGTGATGCTGCACGAGGCGGTCGGACACGGGCTCGAAGGCGATTTCAACCGCAAGAAGACATCGGCCTTCGCCGGCCTGATGGGCCAGCAGGTCGCAGCAAAGGGCGTCACCGTGGTCGATGACGGCACGATCCCCGAGCGGCGCGGATCGCTCACCGTCGACGACGAAGGCACGCCTTCGGCGCGCAACGTGCTGATCGATGACGGCATACTGGTCGGCTATATGCAGGACCGCCAGAACGCCCGGCTGATGGGCATGAAGGCGACCGGCAACGGCCGCCGCGAGGGTTATGCGCACCAGCCGATGCCGCGCATGACCAACACCTACATGACCTCCGGCGACATGCAGCCGGAAGAGATCATCGCCTCGGTCAAGAACGGCATCTATGCCGTTTCCTTCGGCGGCGGCCAGGTTGACATCACCTCCGGCAAGTTCGTGTTCGGCTGCACCGAAGCCTACATGATCGAGGACGGCAAGGTGACGCAGCCGATCAAGGGCGCGATGCTGATCGGCAACGGTCCTGACGCCATGCACCGCGTCAGCATGATCGGCAACGACATGCAGCTCGACACCGGCATCGGCATGTGCGGCAAGGCCGGACAGGGCGTGCCTGTCGGCGTCGGCCAGCCGCATCTGCGGATGAACCAGATGACGGTGGGCGGCACCAGGGTTTGAGGCCTTTCGTTCGCTGCCCGAACGACCATCCGAGCAGTCCCCGCGCCAGGCGATTGATTCCGGCTTGAATGCATCCTCCACCTTGAAGTGAACACAATCGTGTTAGGACATTAGTAATTGTTTAATTGGCGGGGCAGGCGTTTGCGCATTAGCTTCTCGCCAGTCTTCTGGTTGCGGTGGTGTCGGCAATGCAGCGTTCCCCTGGCGTCCTGGCCTCTTCCCTCCTCCTTGGCCTCGTTTCGTTGGTTGGCGCCGCGTCGCTGCAAGTCGGCCCTGCAGCGGCGCAGTCGTCGCCGTTCAAGCCAACGTCGACACGACCTGCTGCAAGCTCCGCCGCCGTCGGTAGCAGCACCAGCGTTCCATATGGCTGGCTCGATTTCTGTCATCGCCGGCCGAAGGAGTGCAAGGTGCCCACCCTGCCCCCCGCGAGCATTAGGCTGACCGCGCAGAACATGAGCATCCTCAAGCGGATAAATCGGACGGCGAACCGTTCCATCAAGCCGGTCAGCAATTACGACCACTGGGGCACGATGATGGACCATTGGGACTATCCGACCGATGGCAAGGGCGATTGCAAGATCTACGCGCTCTACAAGCGCAAGCTTCTCCAGGACGCGGGATTTCCCCGGCAGGCGCTGCTGATGACGGTGGTGCGCGATCTTCACAATGAGGGCCACACCATCCTGACGGTGAAGACCGACAAGGGCGATTTCGTGCTGGACAATCTGGTCGACGAAATCCGGCCCTGGAACGCCACCGGCTATTATTTCCTGAAACGCCAATCGCAGCAGAACCCGAATGTCTGGGTTTCGCTCAACCAGCGCGGCGGCACGGCGAAACGGCTGTCTCCAAGCTCGTAGATCAGGATGACGTTTCGTTGAATCGCCATCCTGATCTAACTCTTTGTTGGAGCATGATCTTCTCCGAAAACCGGTTCCCACTTTTCGGGATCATGCTCTAGACTAAAGCCAGAGCGTTTTGCCGTTTCACGGAAACGGCGAGCCGCTCTATATCCCTGGGATGCAATTCCGGAGGGAAGGCTACGGTGGAGTCGCCGAGCTCGACCCTTTCACCTTTTTCCCACAATCGCTCCCGGCGCGACCAGAGCGGTCCGGTCTGCTTTTGACAGATTTGGCCGTCACATTCTCAACCTCGCAAATCGTGGGCCGTAAAATAATCCGGCCTACGGACGGGCCATTGCCGCCAGGCAAGCCTTGCTGGCCTACTGCTGGCAGGGCGGCTCGCCAGGACGCCCACAGGTCGGCTTCTTGTTTCCCTGCGGCGGCTGCTCCTTGGGCTGCTGCGGCAGGCGCCGTTCCTGCATCTGAGGCTGAGGCCGCTGCTGCTGCAAGCGTCTTTCTTGCATCTGAGGCTCAGGCCTCAACTGCTGCAGGCGTCTCTCTTGCATCTGAGGCCTTGGCTGCGCCTGGAACTCTGGCCTTTGCGGCCTGAGCACCTGCACGTCCGGCCTTTCCTGCTTGAAGTTGCGCCGGACGTTGGTGCCTGCGCCGGCGGAGCCCTCTTCGCCGTTCGGCAGCCTGCGGAACTTCCTGTTTCCGTTGGCCGCGCCCTGATTCTGGTCGGAGAACACGCTCGGATTGTTTCTCCTGAGCCGCTCCTGAACGCTCGGCCGGTTGTCGGCCGGCGCGCCGTTGACGGTCGGCAGCTTGCGGAACTTCTTGCCTCTATCGCCTCCGACGACCGAGCCTTGATCGCTCGGGCCGACAGTTGTCTGGCCTGCCGACAAATCTTTGCGTGTCAGCTTCCTCGGCCTGCCTTCGTTCTGGCCGGACAACGCATTCGGATTGTTCTTCCCGAACCTCTGCTGAGCGTTCTGCCCGTTCTCGCCCGGCGCGCCATTGACGGTCGGCAGCTTGCGGAGCTTCTTACCTCTACCGCCTCCGTTGTCCGAGCCTTGATCGCTCGGGCCGACAGCTGTCTGGCCTGCCGACAAATCTTTGCGTGTCAGCTTCCTCGGCCTGCCCTCGTTCTGGCCGGACAACGCATTCGGATTGTTCTTCCTGAACCTCTGCTGGACGTTCTGTCCGCTCTCGCCCGGTGCGCCATTGACGGTCGGCAGCTTGCGGAACTTACCCTTCTTGCCCTGATCGTCGACAACTCCGTTCTGCTGGCCGTTGCCCGTAACGGGGGCGCCGGCATTCCCGGTAGCCTGCTCGTTGCCACTCGCCGTGCCTTGCTTGCCCAGCACCTTCCTGTTGGGCGCGTTCTGGCCGTTGAGCACCGGCTTGCCGTTGACAAGCGGCAGCGCTTTGCCGTCAGCTCCCGGCAGGGCGTGATCGGTCGAGTGCTTACCCATCGTCCTCGCCTGCGGCGTCGCACCCGGCTGCTGGCCCTGCGTGACAGCCTGGCCCGGCTTCAGCGATGGCGGCGTCGCACCAGGCTGCTGGCCCTGCGTGGCAGCCTGGCCCGGCTTCGGCGGCTGGCCGCCCTGGTTTTGCCTGAACAGCACCGCCCTTTTCTGCAGCACCGGCGGCAGCGCCACCTTGGCCGCCAGTGCGGCCGCGCCCGCGCCAGCCGCCATCTTCTGCCCGGGGGTGAGACCGCTCGGTGCATTGGCGCTCGGCTGTCCAGCCTGATTGGCCGGCTCGTTGTTGATCGTCGTGTTGTTGATGACGGTCGTGTTGTGAATGTTGTTGAAGATGATGTCGTTCGGCGGCGGCACGATGTCACGCGGCGGCCTGACCCAGACCGGCACGGGGACGAAGACCGGCGTCGGCAGGACGTAGACATCGACCGGCGGTGGGGGCGGCGGCAGCACGACGAAATCCGGCGGCGGAGGCGGCAGGAATATCACGTCGATCGGGGGCGGCGGCTCAAAATCGAAATCGGGATCGTCGAAATAGAGCACCGGACGATCGACATAGACGATTTCCTCCGGCGGCGGCGGCGGCACGTCGTAGACGATGACAGTGAAGCTCGTCGGTGGCTCGAGCTCGGCGTCGAAATGCTCCAGCCGGCGGCGCGCGTCCCAGGCATGCAGCCCGTGCGGATAGCGCTCGAGGTAGGACCAATAGGCCTCCGGCGTATCCCGCAGCCATGTTTCGCGCCAGGTGATCGCCTCGCGCCGCGCAGCGATGATGGCGCGCACACGCTTGGCCATCGGATCGTGCGGATAGGCGACGAGGAATTCCTCGTAGCCGCGCATGGTGTCGCGATCGAGTGCCGCGACATAGGCGTCATGCGCATTGAAGTCGCGGATCGGCCTAGTCCGGTTGGCCCGTTCTTCGGCCTCCGAAACCTTCGGCGGCGGCGCGTCCGGAGCGCGTTCGAAGAAGACGAAAGGCGTGTTGATCTTCGAGGCGTCCCACGGGATTTCGGCGCCTTGCGTCACCTCGTTGACGCGTAGCCGCGTGCGGTCGAAAACATCGTCAAGCGACAAGCCGCCTTCGCGCATCATCTCGGCGAGCGCCTGAGCATAGGCGCCGTATGGGCCTTTGCCTTCCGGCGCAACCGTTCCAGGCGCCGCATTGAACGCAATCAGCATGTTGGGGTCGGGGTCGACCAGCGCGAGACCGCTGGCCAGCGGCTGGCTCATTTTCGGAAGCGCATTCGGCCGAGCCGCGTCGAGAACGACGATATTGACCTTCGCCGGCAGTCCCGCCAGGGACCTGGTGATATCGGAGAGCCGCATGGCTTGCAGCGGCACGTCGGCCGGATTGGCGATCTGAGCGTCGACCGGCAAGAAATAGTTCTCACCTTCGAACTGCACGCCGCGGCCGGCGAGGTATACGAAAACGGTCGCGTCCGGACCGGCGGCGGAAACCTTTCCAAGGAAATCGCGCAGCGCGCCACGCAATGATTCCTGGTCGACGTCGCGCGCGCCGACCACATCGAACCCTGCTGCTTGCAGGGTCTGCGCGATCAGGCCGGCGTCATTCGCGGAGGTGACCAGCGCATCCGACGGATAGGCGGCGTTGCCGATGACGAATGCGAGACGTTTCTGCTGTTGGGCGAGCGCGCCCGTCGTGGACGCGACGGCGAACGCGATGAGAACGACGACAAGACCGATGACTTTCCGAAGCGAGCGCATTGCAATCCGCCATCCTTGTCCGCCATTGGGTCCGCCATTGGTCCAACGCGATAACGCCGGAGAGGCAGGAATGTTTCCCTAACAGCAGAATTAAGAGCCCGCATGAAGGCGGCTTTAGGGCACAATTTCGTCGAAAGAACAGAGGCTTCACAATTTTCATGCGAGCCCTCGGCCGTGGGCTACCGCCGCCGCTTCGGCTTCTCCAAAAGCGCCACGGCCTCGACATGCGGCGACCACAGGAACTGGTCGATCGGCGTGACGCTCTTCAGCGTGTAGCCGCCATCGATCAGGATGCGCAGATCGCGCGCCAGCGTCACCGGATTGCAGGACACCGCGGCGACCAGCGGCACGTCGGAGCGGGCGATCTGCTTCGACTGATCCTCGGCGCCGGCGCGCGGCGGATCGAAGACGAGGCCGTCGAAGAGGTTCAACTCCTTGAAGATCAGCGGCCGGCGGAACAGGTCGCGGCGTTCGCTGGTCACCCGCTTCAGGCCGCCGGCGAAGCGGAAGGCGCGGTCGAGCGCGGCGAGCGCCGGCGCATCGCCCTCCACAGCATGAACCTCTGACTTCGCCGCGAGCCTGAGCGCGAAGCTGCCGCAGCCGGCAAACAGGTCGGCGACCTTCCTGGCGCGCGACAAATGCCGGCCGACAAGGTCCGCCATCGCCTGCTCGGCGGCTTCGGTCGCCTGCAGGAAGGCGCCGGGCGGCACGGCGACCGCGACCGATCCGAACTGCACCACTGGCTTCCTCGGCTCGACGACGATCTCGCCGTCGACGGAAAGCCGCGCCAGACCTTCGGCCATGATGAAATTCGACGCGATACGGCGCTGATGGTCGCCAAGCTTGCCGGCATCGTGCACGGCTATGTCGAGGCCTGAAGCGGTGACGGTCACCGTCATATGAAACGTCTTCGGGGTGGCGCAGACCAATCCGGCGAGGGCGCGCAATTTGTCGAGCGCCGAGACGATCGCCGGCAGCGAGATCGGGCATTCCTCGATCGGGATGATCTCGGAAGACAGCGCGCGCATGAAGCCAAGCAGCATGCCGGCCTCGGTGCGCCTCGCGCTGAAGGTGACGCGGCGGCGGCTGTGCGGCGCGCAAGGCACCAGCGCAGCGATGTCGCATACAATGCCCTTGGCCTTCAGCGCCTGCACGACCTTCTCACGCTTCCATTGCTGGTAGGCTGCGGCCTCGTAATGCTGCAGCGCGCAGCCGCCGCATTCGGTGAAATGGCGGCAGGCCGGGCCGATCCTGAGCGGCGAGGCTTCCAATACAGACATCAGCGCGGCGCGGTCCTTCTGGCGCGCGGCCGTGACCGTTTCGCCCGGCAGCGTGAACGGGATGAAGACCTCCCCGCCTTCGGCATTGGCGATGCCGTCGCCCTGCGAACCGAGCCTCGCGATGGTGAAGCGTGTGCTCATCGCCCGTCCTTCATGGCCGCGAGCAGGAACTCGCGGTTGCCGTCGCCGCCTTCGATCGGCGATGGCTGAAGTCCCAGCACGCGCCAGCCGGGAACGCCGGCCAGCCAGTCGCGCAAATTTGCGGCAATGCGCTCGGCATCGCCCGGATCCTTGAGCAGGCCGCCCTTGCCGATGGCCTCGCGGCCCGCCTCGAATTGCGGCTTGACCAGAAGGATTACCTTGGCGCCCTCGCCCGCCAATTCCAGCGCCGGCGGCAGCGCAAGCTTCAGCGAGATGAAGCTGACGTCGCAGACAAGGAAACCGGGAACGCGGCCGCCGAGATCGACTGCCGTCAGATCGCGCGCGTTCAGCCCTTCGATCACCGTGACGCGCGGGTCACCGGCAATGTCAGGGTGGAACTGGCCGTGGCCGACATCAATCGCCGTGACATGGGCCGCGCGGCGCTCGAGCAGCACCTGGGTGAAGCCGCCGGTCGAGGCGCCAATATCGATCGCCTCGCTGCCGGAAGGATCGAGGCCGAAACGGTCGAGGCCGGCGATCAGCTTCAGCGCGGCGCGCGACACATAGGCCTGAGCCGGATCGTCGATGGCGACCAGGCAGTCCGGCGCGACAGGTTGGCCGGGCTTGCGGGCAACGGCGCCGTCAACCGTCACCGTGCCGCGCTCGATCGCGTCACGGGCGCGCGAACGGCTGGCAAACAGGCCACGCCCAACGAGCAATTCGTCGAGCCGCTGGCGCCGGCTGGCTGGCAAAGGGGAACTCATCGGCCTTCATTGGCGAAAGCCGGGCGCGAACGCAATGGGTTTGAATATCGGGCAATAGGCTACAGAATGCCGACAGGATCAGGCGGTTCCTCAGCCGGTGGAGGTGGCAATGCTGAAAGGTACCTGTCATTGCGGCGCGGTTCATTGGACGCTGGAGGGCGATCCCGGTGGAATCACCGCATGCAATTGCACGCTTTGCCGCCGCTACGGTGCGCTCTGGGCCTATGACTATGTCGATGAGCGCATCCGCGTCGCCGGACCGCTGAAGTCGTACACACGCGCCGAGGTGGCGGAGCCCGCGCTAGAAATCCTGTTCTGTCCGACCTGCGCCTGCGTGGTCGCCTGGCGCGGCCTGCGCTCCGGCGAAAGCGGCCGCACGCGTATCGCGGTCAATGTCAGGCTTGCGCCGCCCGAGGAGGTCGCCGACCTGCCGATCGACCATTTCGACGGCCTGAATAGTTTCGACGACCTGCCGCGCGACGGCCGATGCGTACGTGATATGTGGTTCTAAAAAATAGTGCGCGAAACCTGGCGCTCGACGGCGGGCATCAGGCCCTCATTGCCGGAGGCTTCCTTGCGCTGCGGTTCAACTGCAGTGGGCGCGGCGCGCACCGCTTCCGGTAGCACGACGAGTTGAGGAACCTGCTTGTAAGAGAAGCCGCCGCGGATGTTGCCCATCTTGCCGGCGACGATATCCAGCACCGCTTTTTCAAGGTTGCGGTCGTAACGCGTTTCGGCTGCCGCCGGCGCGGCCATTGCAGCCAACAAGGCCATGCCGCAAAGGAACGACTTCATTGTTCTTATCCCCTGCCTCGGACCAAGGTCTTAGCAGGGCGCCGTTGAAAAACGGCCAAGAGACAGGGTAAGCGAACCGCAAAACAGGAGCCTTAACAAAAACTTAGTTCAGGAAGCCGGCAAATCGATTCTGCGTCTTGACGTTCTGATTCAGGCGCGCTGCGCCTGCATGCCGCGGCCGAGCGCGGCGAAGACAGTGCGCACGATGCCGGCCGAATCCAGCCCGGCATCGGCATACATCTTTTCCGGCTTGGCATGGTCTGTGAACACGTCCGGCAGCACCAGCGGGCGCACCTTGAGGCCGCTTTCCAGCAGGCCTTCATGGGCGAGGAAGTGCAGCACCTGGCTGGCGAAGCCGCCAATGGCGCCCTCTTCCACGGTCACCAGCACCTCATGCGAACGGGCGAGCCGCCGGATCAGATCCTCGTCCAGCGGCTTGGCGAAGCGGGCGTCGGCGACGGTGGTGGAAAGGCCCGCAGCGCCAAGTTCCTCGGCCGCCAAAAGGCAATCTTGCAACCGCGTGCCGAAGGAAAGCAGCGCGACCTTGGTCCCTTCCTTGAGGATGCGGCCCCTGCCGATCTCGAGCAGCGAGCCGCGCTCCGGCATGTCGACGCCGACGCCGTTGCCGCGCGGATAGCGGAAGGCGATCGGGCCGTCATCATAAGCGGCCGCGGTGCGCACCATATGGCGCAGTTCCGCCTCGTCGGCGGCGGCCATGACAACGAAGCCCGGCAGCGTGGCCAGGAAGGTCGTATCGAAAGCGCCGCAGTGGGTGGCGCCGTCGGCACCGACGAAACCGGCGCGGTCGATGGGAAAACGTACCGGCAGTTTCTGGATCGCCACGTCATGGACGACCTGGTCGTAGGCGCGCTGCAGGAAGGTCGAATAGATGGCCGCGAAAGGCTTGTAGCCTTCGGTGGCGAGCCCCGCGGCGAAGGTCACCGCATGCTGTTCGGCAATGCCGACATCGAAGGTTCGCTGCGGAAACA
The DNA here is from genome assembly GCF_020165075.1 of Mesorhizobium sp. CA4. Classification (NCBI taxonomy): domain Bacteria; kingdom Pseudomonadati; phylum Pseudomonadota; class Alphaproteobacteria; order Hyphomicrobiales; family Phyllobacteriaceae; genus Mesorhizobium; species Mesorhizobium sp. CA4. The sequence continues at coordinate 49,379 of NZ_JAIUHK010000008.1, read as the reverse complement.
CCTCGCCGAAGAGATCGAGGCCAGTGCCGCTCGGCATGGCGGCGGTGATGGCGACGATGCGGTCGTCCTCACGCGCTTCCTGGATCAGGCTCTCGGCGAAGACCTTGGTGTAGGCGGGCGCGTTGGCCGGCGCCTTGGCCTGCGCGCCGGTGATGACGTCGAATTTGTTGACGCCGTGATACTTGTCGGCCGCGGCCTCCGCCGGCGCGTAGCCCTTGCCCTTCTGGGTCACGACATGGATCAGCACCGGGCCTTTGCCATTGTCGCGGACGTTCTTCAGCACCGGGATCAGATGTTCGAGATTGTGACCGTCAATGGGGCCGATATGGTAGAAGCCAAGCTCCTCGAACAAGGTGCCGCCGGTAACATAGCCGCGCGCATGCTCGACGGCACGGGTGATGGCGCGGTCGGCGCGCTTGCCTAGGTAGGATGTCAGCTTCTTGCCGAAATCGCGTAAGCCCAGATAGGCCTTGCCGGAGGCAAGCCTCGCCAGATAGGCGCTCATGGCGCCGGTCGGCGGCGCGATCGACATGTCGTTGTCGTTGAGGATGACGATCAGCCGGGCATCGAGCGCGCCGGCATTGTTCAGCGCCTCGAAGGCCATGCCGGCTGACATCGAGCCGTCGCCGATAACGGAAATGACATTGTTGCGGCCACCCGACAAGTCGCGCCCCATGGCCATGCCGAGACCGGCTGAAATCGAGGTCGAGGAATGGGCGGCGCCGAACGGGTCGTATTCGCTCTCGGCGCGCCGGGTGAAACCGGAGAGGCCGCCTTCCTGGCGCAGCGTGCGGATGCGGTCGCGGCGGCCGGTCAGGATCTTGTGCGGATAGGCCTGGTGGCCGACATCCCAGATCAGCCGGTCCTGCGGCGTGTTGAACACATAGTGCAGCGCGACGGTCAGTTCGACGACGCCGAGGCCGGCGCCGAGATGGCCACCGGTCTGCGACACGGCGTCGATGAGCTCTGCGCGGAGTTCCGCGGCAAGCTGCGGCAGCGCGCTCTCATCAAGCGTCCGCAAATCCGCCGGAATGCGGACCTTGTCGAGCAGCGGCGTGTCTGGCTTCACTCGGGCGCGTCCTGCCTTATCGATCGAACACGGCGCTACCAGCAGATCGCGCCATAATCATGCGCGGGAATAGTCCGCCGGCGGGCGAATGTAAATGTGCGTCAGTGACGCGTGCTACGCTGCAAGGTGTATTGAGATTCAGGTCAGGCCGCGCCGAAAATGATGGATTCCGAGAACCGGAGCGGAGCGTACTCAAAGTACGTGAGCACCGGAAGCGCAGGAAACCGGCATTTGCAGGCCGGCTTCACCTGAATATCAACACACCTTAGTTCTCGGGCAGCGGAATGAACTCCTCCTCATCGCCGGGAACGATATCGAAGCGACCTGTCTTCCATTCCTGCTTGGCCTGCTCGATGCGTTCCTTGGAGGACGAGACGAAATTCCACCAGATATAGCGCTTGGAGCCCAGCGAAGCGCCGCCGAACAGCATGAAATGCGCACCCCGCTCGGAAGAGACAACGATCTCCTCGCCCGGCTTGAACACCAGGAGCCGTTCGGCCGGGAAAACATCGCCGGCGATCGAGACGTTGCCCTCCAGCGTATAGATGGCGCGCTCTTCGGCATCGGCCGGAATCTTCACGCTGGCGCCGGCGGCCAGCCTGAGATCGGCGTAAAGCGTGTCCGAGGCGGTCGCCACGGGCGAGCGCAGGCCTGAGAACGCGCCAATGACGACGCGGCCGCTGACACCCTCGGCATCGATCTGCGGCAGGCGGGCCACGGACGTGTTCGCGAACACCGGGGCAATCTCCTCCTTGCCGTCGGGCAAAGCCAGCCAGGTCTGCAGGCCGGAGACCGACATCGGCGCGCCGCGCAGTTCCTGTGGCGTGCGCTCGGAATGAACGATGCCGCGCCCGGCTGTCATCAGATTCACGTCGCCCGGCGCGATCACCATTTCGGTGCCGAGCGAATCCCGATGCCTGATCCTGCCGTCGAACAGGTAGGTGACGGTGGACAGCCCGATATGCGGATGTGGACGCACGTCGAGCGCATGGCCCGCGCGCAGGATCGCCGGGCCCATGCGGTCGAAGAAGATGAACGGCCCGACCAGGCGGCGTTTTGCCGTCGGCAGAGCGCGGCGCACCTCGAAGCCGCCAATGTCCTTGGCGTTCGGAACGACCATCAGCTCGATCTGGTCGCAGGCGAAGGCATCGCCGGGTTCGGGGTCGTTTCCCGGAAAGAAGCTCATGTCGGTTCCCTCAGGCGAAACGCAGCGCCGACCTGGCCTTCGCCTTGGCAGCCTCTTCCTCGCGATTGCGCGGTTCCTGATTGGTTTCGAGCGAATCGATCAATTCGCGCGCAGCGGCCGCGATCGCTTCCACTGCATGATAAAAAGCGTGCTCGTTGCGCTTGGACGGCTTCGTCGAGCCGGCCAGCTTGCGCACGAATTGAAGCGCTGCGTCATGCACTTCGTCATTGGTCGCCGGCGGCTCGAAATTGGCCAAGGTCTTGATGTTGCGGCACATGGCTTGAACTCCTTACCTGCTCTCTCTGCCCACCCTATTCCAAATCAGTCGGCGTCCAGCGGCTCCGTTCCTACCGGCTTGCCGTCGCGCGAAAGCCTGATCTTCTCGACCTTGTCCTCGGCCGCTTTCAGCAGCCTGTCGCAATGCGCCTTCAGCGCCTCGCCGCGCTCATAGATCTTGATCGACTGGTCGAGCGGGACGTCGCCGCGCTCAAGATCATCGACGATCTTCTCCAGCGCATCGAGCGCCTGTTCGAAGCTCATCGCCTTGACGTCCTCATTGCCTTCCAATGCCATACTCTATCCCTTCATCAGCCGCCCGACATGAGCGGCGACTGAAAATGCCAGTCCCTGCAGATCGTAGCCGCCTTCCAGCAGGCTGACGAGCCTGTTGCCGCTGTGGCGGCCGGCGCGTTCCATCAATTGCCCGGTCGCCCAGTCGAAATCGTCCTCGGTCAGGTTGATCTCGGCCAACGGGTCGCGATGGTGCGCGTCGAAGCCGGCGGAAATGATGATCAGGTCCGGCGCGAACGCGTCGATCGACGGCAGCACGCGCGACAGGAAGGCGTCGCGGAAGAGATCGCTGCCGGTCTGCGGCGCCAGCGGCGCATTGACGATGTTGCCGGCGCCGGTCTCGCTCTTCGCGCCGGTGCCCGGATAAAGCGGCATCTGGTGCGTCGAGCAATAGAGGACCGACGGGTCGTCCCAGAAGATGTCCTGGGTGCCGTTGCCGTGATGGACGTCCCAATCGACGATGGCAACGCGTTCTGCCTGATGCTTGTTCTGGGCGTAGCGGGCGGCGATCGCCGCCGTGTTGAACAGGCAAAAGCCCATCGCGGTGGTCTTTTCGGCGTGATGGCCGGGCGGACGAGCGGCGACGAAGACGTTTGCCGCACGGCCCTCGAAGACGTCGTCTACCGCCGCGTTGGCACCGCCGATCGCGGTGATCACGGCCTGCCAGCTTTTCGGGCTGGCGCTTGTGTCGGCGTCGATCGAGACGATGCCGCTCTCAGGGATCGCGGCGCGGACACGCTCGACGAAATCCTCCGGGTGCGCATAGAGGATCGTTTTCTCGTCGCCTTCCGGCGCCTTGACGCGGTCGAGCGCCGAAAACGCCTCGTCGTCGAGCACGCGCTCGATGGCGCGCAGGCGGTCTGGCCGCTCGGGGTGACCGGGCGGCGTGAGGTGTTCGAGGAAGATCGGATGCGTGTAGAGACGGGTGGCCATGGCGCCTAATCTAGGGACCTATGACCGCAATGACCATGTTTGGCAGGCCGAATGGCTGGGGAAAATCGCGTCTTGCCGTGTCGCTAATGCCATTGGCGGGTGCCGGGCTTCGCTGTAAGGTCTCCTCGCTGCCTGGTGCCCGCGACGCGGGAGAATCGGGAACACGGTTGAACTCCGTGGCGTGCCCAACACTGTAAGGGGGACCGCGCCGGCAAACGCCACTGTCGAAGACGGGAAGGCGCCGGATGCGGGACGATCCCGAGCCAGAAGACCGGCCCGGCAGACATGGTCTTCCGCTTGGTCAGGCGGGGGACTGTTTATCGCAAGGGGAAAAGCGATGACAGCAGCAGCGATCGCCGCGAGTGGCGGCGACTTTGACCAATTGGCGCGCGACGCGGTCTACCGGGCCATGTTCACCAGGCGCGACGTGCGCAGCCATTTTGTCCCCGACGATCTCGATGACAATGTGCTGGCCCGGCTCATCACCGCCGCGCATCATGCGCCGTCTGTCGGCTATATGCAGCCCTGGAATTTCATCGTCATCCGCGACCCCGCGAGACGGCGGGAGGTGCTTGACCTTTTTCTCGCCGCGCGCGAGCAGGAACTGCCGGCGATCGAGGCGGAGCGGCAGGCGCTCTATCGCAAGCTGAAGCTCGAAGGCATCTGCGAAAGCGCGCTCAATCTGTGCATCACCTGCGACCGGAAGCGCTCGAAGGACTCGCCTCTCGGGCGTTGGCACAATCCGGAGATGGATCTCTACAGCACCGTCTGCGCGGTGCAGAATTTCTGGCTGGCGGCGCGGGCCGAAGGTGTCGGCGTCGGCTGGGTGAGCATTATCGAAACCGAGTCGCTGAAGCAACTTCTGTCGATCCCGGAGCATGTCACGCCGATCGCCTATCTCTGCGTCGGCCGCGTCTCGGCTTTCGCGCCGAAGCCGGACCTCGAGGCGCATGGTTGGGGCAAGCGCCTGCCGCTGCCCGAACTGGTCATGAGCGAGACGTTTCGCGGCGCCGGCGAGGCGCCGCTCAAATCGGCAATCGCAAAGCTTGGCGGCCCATCAGAGCCATGATCAGGCGGCTCTCGGGGTATCCCAGCGCGAGCCGGCGCCGAAAGAGCCCAGCGCCTTGTCGCGCAGTTCCCTGAATTTGGACGAGGTCTCGGCGAGCCGGCGGTCCCATTCGGGATTGGGCTCCTGCCCTTCGATGGCTTCGAAATAGACCTGCATCAGGGAGGCGATGGCGAAGGGCTCGATGAAGGCTGCCTTGAAGGCCCAGGCAAAGACGATGGCGAGCACGAAAGCCCAGCCGGCAAGCTGGCCCGGCATTACCCACAGAATGGCGGCCGCGGGTGCCAGCATCAACAGGAAGATGACGAAGGACACGCCCCACATGATCACCGCCAGCCAGACGGCGTTCTTGACCATGTGCTTGCCGTTCTGCGCGTAGAGCACCACGCCTTGTCTTGCCGTCTCGAATGGCGAGTTCGAACTGATGCGGATGTTATAGCCGAGGATGATCTCGTCGACATAGGTCAGCGACAGGCGGATCACCGTGTTGATGAAGCTGACCACGCCGCCCAGTCCCGGAATGGGCAGGAAGGCGGCGATGCCGCCGATCAGGCCGGTGATGGCGCGGATGGCGCCCTTGACCAGCTGGTCGACGACGAAAAGGATGTTGGCCTCGGCGAAGCGCTGGGTGACCACTTCCTTCGCATAGGCGATCTGGCCCTGGCCGTCGGGAACGTCATGACCGTCGATCAGATGCACCATGACGGCGATATGACCCGCCTTCAGCACATAGAGGATGTATTCGCGGATCCAGTAGACGGCGATCGAGACGACCCCGAAGCCGACCACCCCGCCCCACAGCGCAAAGGACATCGGACCGTCGGGATTGGTCGAGATGTGCCCGACGCCATAACCGACGCTGGCGCCGGTACCGGTCGCCATGATGTAGGCGCCTGTGATGCCGAAATAGACGATCATGCGAAAGATGATGAACGGCCATGTCCGCATCATGATCGACACAGACCGGCCAATGCTGAAGTCCCACATGGCCCCGACTCCCACACCCCGCGCATGACCCGAAAATCGGAATCGATTTTCGGAAAGGATCATGCGCCGAATTAAAGTTTTACAGCGTCCTTTGCGCGTTCAAAGAACGCGCGGCGCTGTAAGAGATGGCGGAGGAGGATGCGCTTGCCCCGGCGATTGTCAATCACGGCAGGGTTGCGCCGGCCTGAAACCGGTGCACAACCCGGTGGCTTGGTTACCCAAGCGAACCGTCATGGCTTCTTGCGCAAGCCTTCGAGCAATTGCTTGAAGGCCGCGATCGCCTTCTTCGAGGTGGCTTCCGGATCGTTCGAATTGGCGATGCGCTGCGCGGCCTGGCTGCTGGCGCCATTGATCAGCCGTGAGGTCGTCTCGGGATCAAGCTCCGGAACGACCACGCCCTCTTCCTGCAGCCTGGTCAGATGCTCGGTCATCGAGGCGGTGCAAGCATTGGCGTTCGGCCACAGTGCCGGATCGCCGAGCACCGCCGGGCCGTCGCGGAACATGATGCGCTGGATTTCCGGCTCCAGCGCCATCTCGATATAGGTGGTGCATTCGTCGACGAAATGCTGCCAGCGGGTGGGCGCTTTCGAAGCCACCTCGTTCACCCGCAAGGCCATCTCACCGTCGATCTCGGCGATCACCGCCTGCAGCAGCCCCTTCTTGTCGCCGAAATGGTGGTAGAGCGCCCCGCGCGTCAGGCCGGCCGAAGCGGTGAAATCGTCCATCGAGGCCTCAGCATAGCCGATCGTGCCAAAGGCATGGCGGGCGGCCGCGATCAGCTTGGCGCGCGTCTCGGCGATCATCTCCTTGCGCGGTTTGTGCATGGCCCTGGACCTATTCTCATACGCTTCGTATGCCAATTGACATACGCGGCGTATGAATTATCTGACTTTCATACGCTGCGTATGTAGTTGCGGCATTCACCCTTGTCGAGGAGCAGGACCATGCGAAACCCTTATTCGGACATCTTTCGGGCTCCCGGCACGAAAGGCTTTGCCGCGGCGGCCTTCATCGCGCGCTTACCGATCGCCATGGCGCCGATCGGCATCGTGGCAATGCTGTCACAAACACATGGCGAATATTGGCTGGCCGGCGCCGTCTCGGCCACATACGCGCTGGTGAACGCCTTCCTGTCGCCGCAGGTGTCGCGGCTGGTGGATCGGCGCGGCCAGACGGCGATCGCCGCGCCGATGACGCTCGTTTCGGTGCTTTCCTTCGCGACATTGGTCGTCGCGGCCAACCGGCATTGGCCGGTCTGGACGTTGTTCCTGTCGGCGTTGCTTGCCGCCGCCATGCCCAGCATCCCGGCCCTGGTCAGGGCGCGCTGGACCGAGATCTTCCGCAACCGGCCGGAGCTCAACACGGCGTTTGCCTTCGAATCGGCCGCCGACGAACTGGTCTATGTCGCCGGCGCCTCGCTGTCGGTGGGCCTGAGCGCGGCGCTGTTTCCCGAAGCAGGCATGGTGGTCAGCACGTTGCTGCTTGCGCTCGGCTCGGCGGCATTCCTGCTGCAGCGCTCGTCCGAGCCGCCGGTCCGCCCGGCCGAACATGGCGCGGCCGGGTCGGCGATCCGCCTGCGGCCGGTGCAGATCATCACTTTCGCGCTGATCTTCGTCGGCGCGACCTTCGCCACGACGGAAGTCACCACAGTCGCCATCACCAAAGAGCTTGGCCAACCTGAGGCGGCAAGCCTCGTCATCGGCGTCTATGCGCTGGGATCCTTCGTGCTCGGCATCATCGTCGGCGCGCTCAGCCTCAAGGCGCCGCTGCAACGGCAATTGGCACTCGCGGTCACCGTGATCGCACTCACCACCTTGCCACTGCTCTTCGCCGACACGGTGCCGACGCTCGCGCTCGCGGTGTTCGTCAGCGGCGTCGCGATCTCGCCGACCTTCATCACCGCCTTCGGCCTGATCGAGCGCCACGTGCCGCCGGCGATGCTCACCGAAGGTGTCACCTGGGTGACGACCGGGATCGGCATCGGCATGGCGCTGGGCTCCTTCGCCGCCGGCTGGATGGTCGACACTTTCGGACCGCAGAACGGGTTCTGGGTTTCGGTCGCGGCCGGAGCAATCGCGCTGGTCACGGTGCTGGCCGGCCAATGCCGGCTGGCGACGGAGGATTGCGAGGCGGACAGGGGCGAGGCGGTGGTTGCGGCGGAGTGACGGCTATTCGGCCGTCCGATCATCGTCGCAGACGTTGGCAGTTATCCGACGGCCTGCGACATCGCCTCCGTCGCGCAGGCTTTCGGTCAGCCAGCCAGGCCGGCGGACCGCTGTAGGACCTCGTCAACCCTTCGAGGCCTACAGAATTTCCGTCTTGGCGATGTGAATGCCAAACCCCTCAAGCCCGACATAGTGGCGCTCGCGCGAGGCGATCAGGTTGATCGAGGAGATGCCCAGGTCCTTGAGGATCTGGGCGCCGAGCCCGATCTCGCGCCATTCGTTCTCGCGGTGGCGGGCTTCCTCGTGGTCCTCGCCGTCGCCACTCGCGGGCCGCTTGCGCTCCTGATGGGCGACACCGACCGAGCCTTCGCGCAGATAGACGATGACGCCGCGCCTGCGCTCGCCCATCGCCTTCATGATGCCGTCGAGCCGGTGGCTGGTGCCGAAGACGTCGGTGACGACATCTTCCGAATGCAGCCGTACCGGCACCTCTTCGCCATCGCGGATGTCGCCGAAGACGACCGCGAGATGGTGCATGGAATCCCAGGGCAGCGTGTAGGTGAAGGCCTGCGCCTTGCCACCGGGCGTATCGATGTCCGAGCAGGCGACGCGTTCGACCAGCGTCTCCTTGCGCTGCCGATAGGCGATGAGGTCGGCGACCGAGACCTGCTTCAGCCCATGTTCCTCGGCGAAGGCCTGCACTTGCGGCCCGCGCTTGACCGTGCCGTCGTCATTGACCAGTTCCGAGATAACGCCGACCGGCGGCAGGCCGGCGAGCTTGCAGAGATCGACCGCGGCTTCCGTATGGCCGGAGCGCATCAAGACGCCGCCTTCGCGCGCGATCAGCGGGAAGATGTGGCCGGGGCGCACGAAATCCGAGGGGCCGACATTGCCGTTGGCAAGGTTGCGCACGGTGAGCGTGCGGTCGTCGGCGGAAATGCCGGTCGTGGTGCCGTGCTTGAAATCGACGCTGACGGTGAAGGCGGTGGTATGGGCGGAATCATTATCCGCCACCATCGGCGCGAGGTTCAGCCGTCTCGCGTCCTCGCGCAGCATCGGCGTGCAGACGATGCCGGAGGTGTGGCGGACGATGAAGGCCATCTTCTCCGGCGTGCAATGGACGGCGGCGACGATCAGGTCGCCCTCGTTCTCGCGCCCGTCATCGTCCATGACGACGACGATCTCGCCGCGCTCGAAGGCACGGATCGCTTCGACGATCTTCTTCTGGTCGTATGGCATCGGTGCTCGCTTCGCTCGCAAGGGAGTAGGGGAAAGGAAAAAGTTTTGGCCACCGGGCAGGCGTTAGCATGCTCCCCTACTGCCTTACTCCCCTGCTCCCCTCCCTGTTTGTCCTCTGTGCCGCAGATAATGATCGGCAATCGCGCAGGCAACCATCGCCTCGCCGATCGGCACGGCGCGGATGCCGACGCACGGGTCGTGGCGGCCTTTGGTCATCACCTCGACGTCCTTGCCGTCCTTGTCGATCGACTGGCGTGGGGTCAGGATCGATGAGGTCGGCTTGACGGCGAAGCGGGCGACGATCGCCTGGCCGGTCGAGATGCCGCCGAGGATGCCGCCGGCATTGTTGGACAGGAACACCGGCTTGCCGTCATTGCCCATGCGCATCTCATCGGCGTTCTGTTCGCCGGTGATGCAGGCCGCCTCGAAACCATTGCCGATCTCGACGCCCTTAACGGCGTTGATCGACATCAGGCCGGACGCGATGTCCTGGTCGAGCTTGGCATAGATCGGCGCGCCGAGGCCGGGCGGCACGCCGTCGGCGACGATCTCGATCACCGCGCCGACCGAAGAGCCAGCCTTGCGGATGCCGTCGAGATAGGCGGTGAAGACCGGGACCGAGGCGGGATCCGGGGTGAAGAACGGGTTCTCGGCGTCGCCGACGAAATTCCAGTTCCAGTTGGCGCGGTCGATCGACTTTTCGCCCATCGAGACCAGCGCGCCGCGCACCGTCATGCCGGGCACTATCCTGCGCGCCAGGGCGCCGGCCGCCACCCGCGCTGCCGTCTCACGCGCCGAGGAGCGGCCGCCGCCACGGTGGTCGCGCAGCCCGTATTTGACGTCGTAGGTATAGTCGGCATGGCCCGGCCGGTACTGGCGGGCGATCTCGCCATAATCCTTGGAGCGCTGGTCGACATTCTCGATCAGCATCGACACCGGTGTGCCGGTGGTGATCATCGTCTTGCCGTCTTCGTCGAGGATGAAGCCGGACAGGATTTTGACCTCGTCCGGCTCGCGGCGCTGGGTGACGAAGCGCGACTGCCCAGGGCGGCGGCGGTCGAGTTCGGCCTGGATGTCCTCGCGCTTGAAGCGGATGCCGGGCGGACAGCCGTCAACAACGCAGCCGAGCGCGGCGCCATGGCTTTCACCCCAGGTGGTGACGCGAAAGAGATGGCCGAATGTGTTGTGCGACATGAGAATACGCCCTGCCCCGGCGAGGGAACCCGGTTAAGGCTGCCTTCTATTGGCGTTTTCCACAGTGGTCAAACGGTGATCGGATGCATCAAACTGTGATGTGGCGGATTTAGTTTTGACACATTCGGTTGGTTTCTGCTCTCTTCCCATCCGCCGTTGAGGATCCGCCGCTACCAGCCGGCGCAATGACCTAAAGAGGACGACGATGCGTACCCTGATTGGCGCCGCCTGCGCCATGTTGCTGATTTCCACCGCCGCCGCGTTCGCCGGCCAGACCGAAGGCCTGATCAAGAAGGTCGACAAGGACACGCTGACGCTGACGCTTGACGACGGCAAGGCCTACAAGCTCAACGCCGAGACCGATCTCGACTCGCTGAAGCCCGGCATGGACATCGTCATTGCCTATGACGTGACCAATGGCGAGAATGTCGTGACGGATATGCAGTTGCCCGACAGCGACCAGAACTAAATTCAGGTGATGCCGGCCTGCGAAGGCGGCTTCCGGCGCTTCCGGTGCTCACGTACTGAAAGTACGCTCCGGCCTTCGCCGCCCGAAGCTCTAATGAGGGCCTCCGCGCTACGAAGGCTACGGCCAGCGTAGGCCCGTTCTCGGAATCAGCTTTCTCGACTCGGCCTGACCTGAATTTGCCAGGGCTCGATTTGTTAAAGCCACGCCAAGCTCCGGCCCTCCAGCCGCAGCAGACGGTCCTGGGGGATTTCGAGGCTGGCGGCCTCCTGCTTGGAAATGCCGGTGACCAAGCGGAAGAAGCAGCGCATGACGCCGCCATGGGTGACGCAGACGGTCGGCTGGCGCAGCGCGTCGAACCACGGTTTTATCCGCTCGAGCAGCATCTCGTAGCTTTCCGCGCCCTCGCCCGGCGGCTGGAAGTCCCACTTGGCGTGGCGGCGGCCGTCGGTTGAACCGGGGGCACGCTTCTCCAGTTCGGCGAAAGTGAAGCCCTGCCAGTCGCCGAAACTTATCTCGACCAGGCGCGGATCGGTGCGGTAGCCGGAGGGATCGAGCCCCATAGCTTCGCGCATCAGTTCCATCGTCTCACGCGTGCGCCGCATCGGGCTGGCGATAAAGTCGAAATCCGCAGGATTTCTGACGAGTTCCGCCAGTCGTAGTCCATTGCGCGTCGCCTGCTTGCGGCCGAACGCATTGAGGTCGGTGTCGGCCTGGCCCTGCAGGCGGTGCTCGGCATTCCACTCAGTCTGGCCGTGGCGCGCGATGTAGGCGAGCGGATACATCAGGTCTTCCAAGGTCGGGCCAGGGCCTGGGACGAAGGATAGGCGAAGGTAAGGATCAGTCCTTGACGGTCGAGATATCCGGCGCGTCGACCGCCTTCATGCCGACGACATGGTAGCCGGAATCGACATGATGGACCTCGCCGGTCACGCCGCGCGACAGGTCCGACAGGAAATAGACGCCGGAATCGCCGACTTCTTCCTGGGTGACCGTCTGCTTCAGCGGCGAATTGTACTCGTTCCACTTCAGGATATAGCGGAAATCACCGATGCCGGAGGCGGCCAGCGTCTTGATCGGACCGGCGGAGATCGCGTTGACACGGATCTTCTTGGCACCGAGATCGACTGCGAGATAGCGCACGCTTGCTTCCAGCGCCGCCTTGGCGACGCCCATGACGTTGTAATGCGGCATCACCTTCTCGGCGCCGTAATAGGTCAGCGTCAACAGCGAGCCGCCATCGGTCATCAGCGGCTCGGCGCGCTTGGCGATGGTGGTGAAGGAAAACACCGAGATATCCATGGTGCGGAGGAAATTGTCGCGGGTCGTCTCGACATAGCGGCCGGTGAGCTCGTCCTTGTCGGAGAAGGCGATGGCGTGGACGAGGAAGTCGAGCTTGCCCCAGTGCCTGGCGATATCGGCGAAGACGGCGTCGAGGCTTTCCGGGTCGGTGACGTCGCAATGGCCGGCGACATGCGCGTTGAGCTCAGCCGCGAGCGGCTCCACGCGCTTCTTGAAGGCCTCGCCCTGATAGGTCAGCGCGATTTCGGCGCCGTGATCGACGCAAGCCTTGGCGATGCCGAAAGCGATCGACCGATTGTTGGCGACACCCAGGATCAGGCCCCGCTTACCGGCCATCAGGCCCTGTCCACCCGCCATGTGCAAGCTCTCCGCAAGAAAATCTGCTTTGTGGAGAGCCTATCGCACAGGCACAAAGCCCCTTCAAGCGCTCAAAAGACACTGCAACAGGAACAAAATTCCCTCAATCACCCTTTTCTGCGGCGCATCAGGGCCTCGAGCTCGGCATCGCCGCTCTCCGGCAGCATCAGCCGCACATGGGCATACAGATCGCCATGGCCGCCGGCCTTTTCCGGCAGACCCCTGCCCTTCAGGCGCAGCACCTTGTCCGAGCTCGACCATGCCGGAACGTTGACCGCGAGCTTGCCGGTCGGCGTCTCGACCGCCACCTTGGCGCCGAGCACGGCATCGGCCAGATCGACGGGCAGATCGACATGTAGGTCGCGCCCCTCGATGCGGTAACGCGGATGGCGGCGAATATGGATCTTGACCAGCGCGTCGCCCGGCTGGCCCGGACCCTGCTCGCCCTGGCCCTTCAGGCGGATCGTCTGGCCGTCCTCGACATAGGCCGGCAGCTTGACCGCGACCTTGCGGCCGTCGGGAAACATCGCCGTCACCTTATCGGCAGTGGCTGCCTCCTCGACGCTGATATCCATGGTGACGTTGAGATCGGCCGCCTGGACCGGCTGGCGGCGGTCTGCCCGGCCGGCGCCGCGGGCGCCGGAAAAGGCTTCGCCGAATATCTGGCTGAAGATGTCGCTGTTGCCGTCGAACGGATCGCCGCCCGGGCGCCCGGTGCGGAATTCGAAATGCGCACCGCCCGGGCCCTGCTGACGGCGGAAACCGGCGAACGGGTCGCCGCCGGCCGCGCCTTCAAAACCCTGGAATTTCGGCTTGCCCTCGGCGTCTATCTCGCCGCGATCGTAGGCAGCGCGCGTCTTCTCATCGCCGACGATCTCGTAGGCCTGGTTGGCGGCGGCAAAACGGTCCTTCGCCTTGGGATCATTCGGATTCTGGTCCGGATGATACTTCTTGGCGAGCTTCCGGTAAGCCGATTTTATGTCCTTGGCCGATGCGTTCTTGGCAACGCCCAGCACCTCATAGGGGTCGCGCATGCTTCCTGCCTGCAAGAGAGAATGGATTTGTAGTCGCCCCCCTATATGCGCTCGCATAGGAAGAAATTCCAGTGGCGCAAGGGCAATTAGCGCCTGAAACTCAGAGCACCGGAATCAGAGCGCCTTGAATTCCTGCATGCGCCAACCCCCGGCTTCGGCGAGGCACAACTCGCCCTTGTAGAGCGCAACACCGTCGAAGCTCTCGCGCGTGGCGCTGAAGCGGCGGCAGGTCACACCGCCGTCCTTCAGCTCGACCAACTCGGTGATGGCGCCGCGCGAACCGGTGCCGGCGTTGGCCCATGGCACGGCCTGGCCGCCAAGTTCCTTGATATCGGCGGAAGAAACGGCGTTGCCGATGGTGGTCTGGTCGGAGTCCTTGTCGGCGATCGCCGGAGCAGCAGGCGAGGACGGCGCGCTGGAAGTGATGATCGAGCGGTCGACATCCATCTTTTCCAGGCTGAAGCCGCCCGCACCGCAGCCGGCAAGGGAAATGGCCGCCGTCACGACCACAGCCTTGACGCTGGCCGAAGCGATAACGCCCCATTGCCTGCTGTCAAAAGCTTGCGCGATACGCAACAATCGGCGAACTCCTCCCGGAACGGTAAAAATTCGGAAAACTATGAACGAAACTGAGTTAACAAGCGGTGACTTCACCGAGGCCGCGGAGCCTTTCCGGCTCTTTGCCGCATGGCTGGAGGACGCCACGAAAAGCGAACCCAACGATCCCAACGCAGTGGCGCTGGCAACCGTCGACGCCGACGGCATGCCGGATGTGCGGATGGTGCTGCTCAAGGGCTTCGACGAAAAGGGGTTTGTCTTCTACACGAATTTCGAGAGCGCCAAGGGCCGCGAAATTCTTGGCAGCATGAAGGCGGCGATGTGCTTCCACTGGAAATCGCTGCGCCGCCAGGTGCGGGTGCGCGGGCCGGTCGAGATCGTCGGCGACGCCGAGGCCGACGTCTATTATGCCACGCGCCCACGCGGCAGCCGCATCGGCGCCTGGGCCTCGAAACAGTCGCGGCCGCTGGAGAGCCGCTTCGCGCTGGAAAAGGCGGTGGCCGAATACACGGCGCGCTACGCCATCGGCGATATCCCGCGGCCAAAACACTGGTCGGGCTTCCGCATCCTGCCGCAGACGATCGAGTTCTGGCACGACAGGCCGTTCCGCCTGCATGACCGCGTCGTCTTTTCGCGCAACGCGCAAGGCGGATGGGACAAGACGCGGCTTTATCCTTGAACGGTAACAGAGGCGAAGGACTCAGCCCTTCTTGCGCGTCATGAAAGCGGTGAGCGCAGCGCGCGCCTCTTCGGAGGTCAGCCGCTCGCGGAAATGCTCGCTTTCGACCTTGATGCGGGCGATCAATTCATCGCGCGGCTCGCGCATCAGGTCGCGCGCGATCTTCAGCGCCTGCGGCGGCTTGGCCGCGATGTCGTTGGCGGCGGCCAACACCGCGCTTTCGAGGGAGTCTTCCGCGACGACA
This sequence comes from Mesorhizobium sp. CA4, assembly GCF_020165075.1. Lineage (NCBI taxonomy): Bacteria > Pseudomonadati > Pseudomonadota > Alphaproteobacteria > Hyphomicrobiales > Phyllobacteriaceae > Mesorhizobium > Mesorhizobium sp. CA4. The sequence continues at coordinate 34,330 of NZ_JAIUHK010000008.1, read as the reverse complement.
TCGTAGATCAGCCCCGCGGCCTTGGCGCGCTCGGCCGAAAAGCCTTCGCCGAGGCCGAGCAGCGCGAAGGCGCCCTGCCGGCCAAGCAGTTGCGGAACGATCAGGCTGGAGCCGGCTTCCGGCACCAGGCCGAGATCGACGAAGGGCGTGCGGAACAGCGTGCGCGGCGTGGCAAAGGTCAGGTCGCAATGTAGGTTGAGCGTAGTGCCGATGCCCACCGCAATGCCGTCAACGCCCGACACCATCGGCTTTTCGGCCTTGGCCAGCGCCATCAGGAAATCCCAGACCTCGTTGCCGCCCTCGCCGCCGGTGGCGATGACCAGGAAATCGGCTAGGTCGTTGCCGGAGGAGAAGGCGCCCGGAACGCCGAGGAAGACTTGGACGCGGACCGCCGAATCGGCGTCGCCTTCGGCGAGCGCCGCCGACATTTTCGCATACATGGCGCGCGTCAGCGCGTTCTTCTTGTCGGGGCGGTTGATGCGGATGATCTGCACCGCGCCCTGGCGCTCGACGAGGATGTGGTCTGTCACGATTTTTTCCTTGTGAACGTCAAGCGGGAATCAGTTCCTTGCCGGCAACGGCAAGGCTCTCGGCGCCGCCCACGACACGATCCTTGAGCCCGCGCGTCTCGCCGAGCAGGTTTTCGGCGAAGAAGCGGCAAAGGGCGATGCGGCCATGATCGGCCAGCCCGCCTTGCGCCAGATAAGCGCCGCCGGCAGCGAGCGAGATCAGGCGCAGATAGGGCGTCGCGCCGGCCATGGCGGCATCGGCCTTACCATCGGCCGTGAGCTTCTGCAGAAAGCCCGTCGCCTCGTGGAGATCGGCCAGTGCATGGTCGAGATTGTCGGCGGTGCGGCCGAAACCGTCGATGTTGGAGGTGCGCACCGCATCGGCCACCGCTTTCAATTCGCCGATATAAGAATACACATGCTCGCCACCGCCGAGCGGCAGCTTTCGCGCGACAAGGTCGATCGCCTGGATGCCGTTGGTGCCTTCATAGATCGGCGCGATGCGCGCATCGCGATAAAGCGCGGCTGCACCCGTCTCCTCGATGAAGCCCATACCGCCATGCACCTGGAGCCCCAACGAGGCGACTTCGACGCCGATCTCGGTGGAAAAGGCTTTTGCGAGCGGCGTCAGCAGGCTGGCGCGGTCATGCCATTTGGCGGCGGCCTCGCCCTCGCCGACACGCGCGCGGTCGAGCGCATGCGCACAGGAATAGCTGATCGAGCGCGCGATCTGGGTCAGCGCCTTCATGGTCAAGAGATTGCGCTGCACGTCCGGGTGATGGACGATCGGCGCCATGCCGGGGCCCGAATAGGCCGAGGCCTTGCCCTGGCGGCGCTCATTGGCATAGGCGATCGCCTTCTGTGTGGCGGTCTCGGCCACGGCCACGCCCTGCATGCCGACGGCAAGGCGGGCGTTGTTCATCATGGTGAACATGCAGGCCAGCCCCTTGTTCTCCTCGCCGATCAGCCAGCCGATGGCGCCGGGTGTAGAACCTTGAAAACCGTCGCCATAGATCATGGTGCAGGTTGGTGAGGCATGGATGCCGAGCTTGTGCTCGAGGCCGGAACAGAAGACGTCGTTGCGGGCGCCGAGCGAACCGTCGTCGTTGACAAAAAACTTCGGCACCAAAAACAGCGAGATGCCGCGCGTCCCGGCCGGCGCGTCGGGAAGCCTGGCCAAGACCAGATGCACGATGTTGTCGGTGAAATCGTGCTCGCCATAGGTGATGAAGATTTTCTGGCCAAAGATGCGGTAGGTGCCGTCGCCGACGGGCTCGGCGCGGCTGCGCAAGGCCGCGAGATCGGAGCCCGCCTGCGGCTCGGTCAGGTTCATCGTGCCCATCCACTCGCCGGAGACGAGTTTTGCGAGGTATTTGGCCTTGAGGTCCTCCGAGGCGTGTTTGTCGAGCGCCTCGACGGCGCCCATGGTCAGCGTTGGGCCGATGCCGAAGGCCATGGCGGCGGAGTTCCACATTTCGAGCGCGGCGACGCCGAGCATGGTCGGCAGGCCCTGTCCGCCGAATTCTTCCGGACCCGACAGCGCGTTCCAACCGCCTTCGATCCAGCGCCGGTAGAGCTCCTTCCAGCCGGGGGGCGTGGTGACCGCGGCGTCCTTCAGCACAGCACCTTGCTCGTCGCCGATCTTGTAGAGGGGAGCGACCTCCTCGCTGGCGAAGCGGCCCGCCTCGGCCAGGATCGCGTCGACAAGGTCCTCGCCGAGATCGGCAAAAATGCCGGCGTCAAGCGCCGGCTTCAGCCCCGCCACCTGCTTTAGCGTGAAGGCGATGTCCTCGACCGGCGCGCGATACATGTCTGCTCCTCCTCCGTTCCAGCCAATCCTAGTGCATGGCCGAAGCGAAACCACGCGTCGATTTCGCACCTTCTTTTTACGTAAACGTCAAACTTTGTCACGCGGATTTTGCGTAGACGTCGTCATCCACGGGCGGAGCGGACGCGCAGACCCGGGGATCATTCCGTGGCTTTTGCCGTGGAGTGCAGCGGAGCAGAATTCTGGACCGTAGAAGGGCCTCAACGTAACGCAATGGACTCTATGGTCTGCGCGCGTCGCTTCGCTCCTTGCTCCGCCATAGAATGACGAAATCGCGAAGGCCAAGGCCTATCTCAAAGCTGCAATTACCACTCAGAATCTACGACGAATTACATCCGGCTGGTAGTTCCAGGAAAGTGGGGCGCGGTTTTCCGTCCGGAATTGCGCAAGGATAAAGCGACTCTCTCAACGTATGCTGCGTCCCACCGCCTGCAGCGCCAGGAAGGCTTCGTAACGCTTGTCGTGCCAAGCGCGCATGTCACTCGACGCAGGTGTAAAGACATCGCCAAGCCGGGACATGGCAGGCATGGCGCTCGAAATGTCCGCATACCGGCCGGCTGCCACCGCTCCGAGCATCGCAGCACCCAGCAGCACCGGTTCGGGCGACTGCGACGCGGCGACCGCCAAGCCGGCGGCGTCGGCAAGCAGCTGGCGCACCAGCGGCGACTGCCCGGCGCCGCCGCTGATGACGATGGTATCGACGGCAAGACCGGATGACGCCATCGCCGCCACGATCTGACGCACGCCATAGCCGAGGCCGCAAAGCCCGGCCACGTAGAGGCCGACGAGATTTTCGACGGAACGGTCGGTGCCGATCCCGGCGATCAGGCCGCGCGCATCCGGATCGGCCAAGGGCGAGCGATTGCCGAGGAATTCGGGGACGACATGGATGCTTCCCGCGAGTGTGGCAGCGGCCGAGAGGTCGGGCGAACCCGCCGTGGCGGCCGCGGCCAGCCAATCGACCAGCGATTTGCCTTCGGCCGCGGCGCGCGCGGAGGCCTCGGCTTCGGCCGGGTGGAAATGCACCAGCAGATCGATGGCCGCGCCGGCCGCCGACTGGCCGCCTTCGCTCAGCCAGAGCCCGGGCACCATGGCGGAATAATAGGGTCCCCACACGCCCGGAACGAAGGCCGGCCCTTCGCTGCTTGCCATGGTGCAGGCAGAGGTGCCGAGCACATAGGCCATGCGCGACGAGATGGTGCCGGCTTCGCCCGCGGCCCCCACGGTGCCGACGCCGCCGGCATGGGCGTCGATCAGCCCGGCAGCGACAACCGTGCCTGAAACCAGTCCCAATTCAGCGGCCGCCGCTTCCGTCAGGCCGGCGCCCAGCGCCGTGCCGGGATCGACCACGTCGGTGCCGATGCGGGCAAAACCCTCCTCGGCAAGCTCGCCGAGCCCGACGGCCCGGAAATAGCTTTCGTCCCAGCGCCGCTCGTGGCCGAGATAGGTCCATTTGCAGGCGAGCGTGCAGACCGAGCGGGCAAGGCTGCCGGTGGCGCGCCAGGTCAGGTAATCGGCCAAGTCGAAGAAATGCCTCGCTTTGGCAAAGGTCCCCGGCAGGTTCTCCTTCAGCCACAAAAGCTTCGGCGTCTCCATCTCGGGCGAAATGACGCCGCCGACATAGTCGAGGACCGGATGCCGGAGGGCGTTGATGCGCCTGGTCTGGTCGAGAGCGCGATGGTCCATCCAGACGATAATGTTCCTGTCGCTATCTCCCGAGCGGCCGACCGGCAAAAGCCCACCGTCGTCGCCGACCACCACCAGCGAACAGGTCGCGTCAAAGCCGATGCCGCCGATTTCCCGGGGATCGACGCCCGCCTTCCCTACCGCCTCGCGCACGCCGGCACACACCGCCTGCCAGATGTCCCGGCTCGACTGCTCGGCGATCTCGCCGGGCTCGACGAAGAGCGCGATGTCGCGCTTGGCGGAAGCGAGCAGCTCGCCGCGCTCGTCAAAAACGCCGGCGCGAGCGCTGCCGGTGCCGACATCGATGCCGAGGAAGTGGGAAGGCATGGGGGGACCTCAAGGTAGGGCAGTAGGCAGTAGGCAGTAGGCAGTAGGAGATGGTCCGTGTTGGATGGCCGGAGGCAACCGCCTCTTTCCCTATTCCCTACTGCCTAACTCCTACTGCCTACAAATCATTGCTCTGCGGCAGGATCACCAGATCCCGAATGGTGACGTTTCTCGGCCGCGTCAGCATGAACAGGACGGCGTCCGCGACCTCGGTGGGCTGCATCAGTCCGCCGGCCGCCAGCTCGTCCTCGAGCTTCTGCTTCGGCCAATCGCTGATCAGCGCCGTCACCACCGGTCCGGGCGCCACTGCGCCGACGCGCAGGCCGTGCTTGGCCACCTGCCGGCGCAGCGTATGGACGAAGGCCTGTATGGCGTGCTTGGAGGCCGTGTAGACCGGCTCCCAGACGACAGGGACGAGGCCGGCAATCGAACTTGTGACAACGATGTCGCCGGTCTTGCGTTCGACCATATGCGGCAGCACCGCGTGCACCGAGCGGAACACCGAGTTGATGTTGAGGTTCAGCATGCGGTCCCAGGCATCCGGATCGCCGTTGAGGATCTCGCCGCCCACATAGGAGCCGGCATTGGCGTGGAAGATGTCGAGCTGGCCGGCCTTTTCCAGGATGCCGGGCATCATGGTCGCCACGCTGGCGGGGCTGGTGAGGTCGACCACCAGCGGGATCGCGCCGTCGCCGAGCTCGGCGACCACCTCCTTCAGCCTGTCCTCCGCGCGGTCTACCAGCACGACGCGGGCGCCGGCGGCAAGCATCGCCCTGGCGCATTCGAGACCGATGCCCGATGCCGCGCCGGTGACCGCGGCGACTTTTCCCGAAAGATTGTGAGCCATGTGTACCCTTCTCGTTTGAACTGTTCAGGCGCGGCCGTGCGAGGCACGGGAGCGGCGCGCGAGGGAGTCGACGATCACGGCGATGGCCAGAACGGCACCGGTGATCATGTAACGAAGCGATGAGGACAGATCGAGCAGCGTCAGGCCGCTGGCGATCGACTGGATGACGATAATGCCGAGCAGCGCGGAATAGGCGCTGCCGCGGCCGCCGAACAGGCTGGTGCCGCCAATGACCGCGGCCGCGATGGCGTTCAGGTTGACGTCGCCGGTACCGGCCTGCTGGCTCGCGGAAGCGAGCCGTGCGGCCGCCAGCACGCCGCCCAGCGCGGCGAAGAGCGAGCAGAGCGCGAAGGCGCTGAGATAGATGGCCCGCACCTTGATGCCGGCGCGCCGCGCCGCCTCGCGGTTGCCGCCGACGGCGGTCATCGAGCGCCCCCACTTGGTCCGGGTCAGCGCATAGTTCATCGCCACGACGAGGCCGACGAACAGGCCGAACATCCACGGAATGCCGCGCGACTGATTGAGGTAGGCGACGATCAGCTCGAGGCCGATGGTTATTATGGCGACTCGCACGATGAGCCCGGTCACGGACGGCGCAGACAGGTTGGCCGCGCGGCGGCGCGCGAAGGTGCGAAGCCCGCTGGCCAGCATCGCCAAGCCAGGGATCGCCGCCAGCGTGTGCGAGACCCATTTCGGCATCACCATCAGCTGGCCGAAATCCACCAGCGCCGAGCCATAGGGCAGGTTGATCGAGCCGGTGGAACCGAGGATGTAGAGCTGCATGCCCAGCACCGCGAGCAGGCCGGCAAGCGTCGAAACGAAGCTCGGCATGCCCAGACGGTTGAACAAAAGGGCATAGAGCGAGCCGATCAGGGCACCGAAGGCGAGCGCCGCGAGGATGGCGAGCGCGACCGGCCAGCCCTGGTTGACCCAGAGCGTGCCGACCAGCGCCGAGGCGAAGCCGCTGATCGAGCCGACGGAAAGATCGATCTCGCCGACCATCAGCACGCAGACGATGCCGAGCGCGATGACGCCGACGGTCGAGCAGTCGAACAGGAGATTGACCAGATTGCTGCTGGAAACGAACACCGGATTGAGGCTGGTGAACACGGTCCAGATGACGACGAGGCCGACGATGACCGGCAGCGAGCCGAGGTCGCCGCTGCGCACGCGGTCGAGGAAGGCGCGGACGGCTCCGCCTATACCCGCCTCATGCTTCACCCGCGCGTCGGCGCGGTCGAGCGCCAGCGGGGCGGAGGGGCTTTTCTCTGCCGTCATGGGCGTTGCTCCCCCGCCTGTGCGCTGCCGCTGTGATCGCGCTCCATGCGCAGCCGCTCGGCGCGGCGCGACACCGCGTTGTTGGATGCGCCGGTGATGGCGCTCACCAGATCCTGGTTCGAGGCATCGGGCTCGAAGACGCCGTTGTTGCGCCCCAGCCGCAGCACGACGATGCGGTCGGCGACGGCGCGGACATCCTCCATGTTGTGGCTGATCATCACGACGCCGAGGCCGCGCGAGCGGACGCGATCGATAAGGTTGAGCACTTCAGCCGTCTGGGCGACCCCAAGCGCTGCGGTCGGCTCATCGAGCAGAATGAGTTTCGGCTCGAGCAGCAGCGAGCGCGCGATGGCGACGGTCTGGCGCTGACCGCCGGACAGCGAGGCGACCGCCTCGCGCACGCTCGGGATGCGTGCCGACAGTTCGTTGAGCAGCGTCCAGGCGCGCATCTCCATCGCCACCTCGTCCAGCCGCAGCGGGCTGAGCTCGTTGCCAAGGAAAATGTTGGCGACGACGTCGAGATTCTCGCAGAGCGCGAGATCCTGGAAGACCGTGGCGATGCCGAGCGTCAGCGCCGCGCGAGGGTCCGGAAGCGTGACCGGCTTGCCGCGGAAATTGATCGTTCCCGAGCTCGGCTGGTGCACGCCGGCGAGGATCTTGACCAGCGTCGACTTGCCGGCGCCATTGTCGCCGACCAGCGCGACGACTTCTCCGGCATGGACATCGAAATCGATATCGGTCAGCGCCGAAACGGCGCCGAAATTCTTCGATATCCCGCGCAGGCTGAGCACCAGCTCGCCGACGGAAGCCGACTCTTCAAGACTCTCACTCATGCGCCGCCTTTCTTGACAGTCGTTCCCTGGACATCCGGCCGCCGAGTGGCGGCCGGATGCCATATGATCACTTAGTGATGCCGAGCTTCTTGCAGCCCTCGGCATAGCGGTCGACGCAGAGCTCGGCGGCCGTGTTGATCTTCTTGTCGATGATCTCGGCCTTGAGGTTCTCCTGCGTCACCACCGCCGGCGTGAAGAGCTGCGAGGGTGTATCGTAAAGCGTCATCTCGGCCTTCGGCTTCTCGCCCGACAAGAGCTTGACGGCCACGTTGGCCGCGGCGGCCGCAACGATTTCGCTCGGCTTGGAGATGGTGTTGTACTGGTCGCCGGCAATGATCAGCTGCAGCGCCGCGATCGTCGCGTCGTTGCCGGTCACCGGCGGAACAGGGTCGACGCCAGCCGCCTTGAAGGCGGCAATCGCGCCGCCGCCGGTGCCGTCATTGGCGGCCACCACGCCGAGGATCTTGGCGCCGAAGCGGGTGATCTGGCCGCTCGCCCATTGCTGTGCCTTCGGCGGCGCCCATTCCGGCGTGTCGAACTCGGCCAGGATCGGATAGCCGCTGTTGTCGAGACCCTCGTGAATGCCCTTCTTGATCAGGCCGGCGGCCGCATCGGTCGGCGAGCCGTTGATCTGCAGCAGACCGCCGCCGGCCGGGTCGACCTTCAGAGCCTTGAGGTGCTCGACCAGCGAGTCGGCGATGGCCTTGCCGATGCCTTCATTGTTGAAGGACACGTAGAAATCGGCGGGCGCCGTCGGGATGGGCCGGTCATAGGCGATCACCTTGACGCCCTGGCTTTGGGCGAGCTTCACCAGCGAGGCGGCGGCGGTCGAATCGACCGGGTCGAGCACGATGGCCTTGGCGCCCTGCGAGATCACCGAATTGAACTGCTGCTGCTGGCGCGCCGCATCGGCGTCAGCGTTCTGGTAGATCACTTTGCAGCCCGGGCAGAGCTTCTTCATCTCGGCGACGAAGCCGGGATAGTCGTGCTGCTCGTAGCGGGTCGACGCCTGGTCGGGCATCAGGAAGGCAACCGTGGCGTCGGTTACGTTGTCGGCGAAGGCCGCGGTGCTGCCGAGCAGCGAGACCGCGAAAACGGCCGCGATTGTCGACTTCAAGGCAGACGGCGATTTCCAAGCATGTCTGGTCATTCGAATGTCTCCGTTTCGAGAAATGGTTTCACGAGGACCTGCGCGGTGAACCACGCGCCAGGCCTTGACTGCATGACGAACTGTTGGGAGGAATGTTCTCAGCGGCCCAGGATCGATCGATCCCGATTAACCACGCAGACATCCTCCTGAACGTGCTGGATTTCGGGCAAACGAACCCCAGCACAGGGTGCCCTGCACCCCGCGTCTTTCCTTCCCTGAATATTTCTTTGTCGATGCAATTCCGGACGAAAGATCTTTCTGACCGGAACCGCTTTAGGCTCCTCCCGCTTCCTCCCTGTTAGGCGGCAATCTCCGCGTTGACGTTCTCAGCCAGCAAGGCCCTGAAGCGCGAAGGCGACATGCCTTTCTGCGCCAGGAACTGGCGATTGAAATTCGAGATGTTGTTGTAGCCGGCGGCATAGCAGATTTCGGTGATCGACATCTGGGCCTCGCTCATCAAGAGCTGGCAGGCAAGGTTGATACGCAGCCGGTTGACATACTGCACCAGCGCCATCCCGGTGTGGCGGCGGAAGCTGCGCGAGAAGGCGCTCGGGCTGCGTCCGGCAATCTCGGCCAGAGTGCCTTCGCTGAACGGCTCGGTCAGGTGGCAGTTGATGTAAGCGAGCGCCTGGTTGATGCCGGCCGACATGAAGCCCGAGGGGTCGGGCAGATAGCCGGCGCTGGCCAGCGTGCGGACGTCGCCGGCGCGGTTCAATATATCGAGCACGGCCATGAACAGCGACAGGCGGCGCACACCCTGCGCCTCGGTCAGTTCCGCCAGTACGGGCGCCACGAGCTCAGCCGTCGCCGGCGAGAACAGCGCGCCGCGGCGGCTGGTTTCGAGGATGCCGGCGCAGGCGGCAAGTTCGGGCAAGGCGGCGGCGGCGCCGGCGATGAATTCTTCCGAGAACTGCACGACGCGGCCGCGCAGCGGCACGGTCTCACCCGGCGGCACGTCGCTGACCCAGTTGTGCGGCAGATTGGGCCCGGTGAGCACCAGATTGCCCGGCTCGAACTCGCCGATGAAGTCGCCGACGAAATAGCGGCCGGTGGTGGCGACGACCAGATGCAGCTCGTACTCGGGATGGAAGTGCCAGCGGACAGTACGGAAAGGGTAGCCGTGGGCCCAGGCCTTGAACGACTCTCCCTGTCTGATCTGGACGACTTCCAGGTCCGGATTCATCTTCATTTCCTCCCCGCGCGGGTCCGGTCTTGTGACCGGTTGCTGCGCTTCGTCAGGCGGCCCGTGTATTCCCATTGGCCGCCGTGATTGAAAGCTTAGGCGGCAATTGAAACGCCTGCCACCACGGCTTGTCCACCCCACTGATACTTTTTTGACGTTTTGGAGGAGGTCAAAGCAGCCGATGTCCTGAAAGCAATTCCTTAACCATAGCGGTTCAGGATCGTTTCCTGGTCAGTGGGGACCCTGATGAAAAAGCCGGCGCGCCCTCTTCGCCGCCTGGCGCTTCTCGCGGCGGCGGTTGCGCTGGGCACGGCGGCAAAGGCCTCGGATTTCTCCGAGCCGTGGAAGAATGCCGACCGCCCGCTGGTGATCGACGCCTACGAATACAATTCGATCGACTGGCAGCAGCTCGTCACCGACAAGCGCATCGCCGGCTTCATCAATAAGGCATCCGACGGATTGCCACCGCCCTATTTCTGCTTCGGCGCCGAAGCCGACGTCAAACTTTGCAAGGCGCAATGGAAGCGCTATGCGGTGACGCGCGAATTGTTCCAGACGCGCAAGATCGTGGCCAAGGCGCTTGGCTTGAAATGGGGCGCCTATCACCTGGCACGGCCCGGCAATCCGGTCGAGCAGGCCAATAATTTCATCGATTTCGCCGAGCCGGCCCCGGACGAGCTGATGGCGCTCGACATCGAAGGCATCGATCCAACTCAATGGATGTCGCTGGAAGACGCCGAGGAATTCGTGCGCCAGGTGCATCGCCGCCTCGGCCGCTTCCCGGTGCTCTATGTCAACGGCAAGACCGCCCAGTATATCGCCGACAACCGCTACCAGTATCGCCTCCTGTCGCGGCTGCCGCTTTGGTATGCGCGCTACAAGCCCGACATCGACGTGCATTTTCCGATGGGCAACTGGCAGGGCTATGCGCTCTGGCAATTCTCGGCGCACACCAATTGCGGACGTTTGCGTTGTCCATATCGTGTACCCGGCACGCGCAACGACATCGACGTCAGCGTCGCGCCGATGAGCGCCGACGAGCTGCGCCGGCAATGGTCTTTTGGCGGCCTGCTCGACGTCCCGGCCGACTACCTCGCCTCGATCCCGGTGCCGGTTTCGCGTCAGGCCGCGTTGGCCGGCAAGGTCACCATCACCTATGCCGACGTGGCGACGCCGCCGACCGTCGAGGAAATGGTCGCGGTGCTCGGCGCGCGCTGGGAGAAATTCCGCGACGGGTTCCGCATGCCGGTGGTGAAGACGGTGCCGCGGCGTGCCAGCTTCGGCATTGTGCAATATGTCGCCTGGAAACGCTCCGGACAGCGCACGCCCGAGCAGATCGACGCGGCTTTCGCCGCCGCGGCCGATCCGGTCAGCACCGCCTCGACGGCGCTCGACAGCGCCAGGCGCTGACTTTTTCCAGGAGCCGACTTCTTCCAGGAGCCCAGAGGGACATCAGCGATGGCTGCCGAGGCTCGCATACATGCCGGTGGTGCGAAACTGTGTCGGGTTGATGCCGTAGCAGCGGCGAAAGACCTTCGAAAAATAGTTCGCATCCTCGAAGCCGCACAGCACCGCGACCTCCTTCACCGGCAGGAAATCCGCCTTGGTGAGCAGCTTCGCCGCGCGCTGCAGGCGCTGCTGCAGGACGAATTCGGCCGGCGCCAGCCCTTCGCTCTCTGCGAAGCAGCGTGAGAAATGGGCGCGGCTAAGGCCGCTGATTTCGACCAGCTCCGCCACCGGCAGCGGCTTGTCGAGATTGGCGTTGATGTGGTCGATGACAGGCTGCATGGCGCTCTGCTTCTCGGCGAAGGCATGCGAGCCGAAGACATCGTCATAGAGCGCCATCGCCGCTTCATAGGCGATCGCGGAGGCCGCGCCTGGCGAAGCGGCGCCCTTGATCAGCCGCAGGCTGCAATCGGCAAGGTGGTCGATGGTCGCCGGCTGCAGCCGGAGCACCGGGCCCGAGACGCTGAGGATGGACTTGTGGACGCGAAGCGCCTCCTCACCGTTCATCGAGATCCAGAAATATTCCCAGCGGTCGCCCTTGGCCAACCAGTAGCGATGGTTGTGCGGCACCAGAACCAGCAGCGTATCGTTCGCCTGCAGACGATAGTTGCGGCTCTCGTAGCGCAACTGACCGGTGCCGCTGATCGTATGCTGGAGAACCGTGAACGGGGTCTGGCCGCGCTTTCGCCCGTCCCAGTCGTAGGTCTCGTCCTCGCGCACTTCGTAGCCGGTGCTGGTCGGCATGGCGTGCAGGCGCTGGCGGCCGCGCGGCAGCGAGATCGTCCGCATCAGCTTTCCGTTGGCGATCAGGTCATGCAGCACAAAATTACCCTCGAAAGCATAATCCTTCTCTGGTCGCGCCGGCGAATAAGCGCATAATCCGGCTTCTCAGAACGCGAAAGACCCGCGGTCGAGGAGCGGGCGGGAGGAGAAAAGCCGGATTTCCGGGTTTAAATGGCATGCGCGCTGTTGCGTGCGGCCATGTTCTCCTCCGTGGCTCCTTGCCTAGCATTCGATTGAATCGAGGTGAAGGTGATGAGTTTCAAAATCGCTATTATCGGCGCCGGCAGCGTCGGCTTCACCAAGAAGCTGTTCACCGACATCCTGTGCGTGCCGGAATTCAAGGACGTCGAATTCGCGCTGACCGACATCAGCGAGCACAATCTCGGGATGATCAAGGCGATCCTCGACAGGATCGTGGAAGCGAACAAGCTGCCGACCAAGGTGACGGCAACGACCGAACGCCGCAAGGCGCTGGAGGGCGCGCGCTACATCATCAGCTGCGTGCGCGTCGGCGGGCTGGAAGCCTATGCGGACGACATCCGCATCCCGCTCAAATATGGCATCGACCAGTGCGTCGGCGACACGATCTGCGCCGGCGGCATCCTCTACGGCCAACGCAACATTCCGGTGATCCTCGATTTCTGCCGGGACATCCGCGAGGTCGCCGCGACCGGCGCCAAGTTCCTGAACTACGCCAACCCTATGGCCATGAACACCTGGGCCGCGATCGAGTATGGCAAGGTGGACACGGTAGGCCTCTGCCATGGCGTGCAGCACGGCGCCGAGCAGATCGCCGAAGTGCTGGGCGCAAAGTCGCCCGAGGAGCTCGACTATGTCTGCTCCGGCATCAATCACCAGACCTGGTTCGTCGAGCTCAGGCTGAACGGCCGGCCGATCGGCAAGGACGAGCTGGTCGCCGCCTTCGAGGCCCACCCCGTCTATTCGAAGCAGGAGAAGCTGCGCATCGACGTGCTGAAGCGCTTCGGCGTTTATTCGACCGAAAGCAACGGGCATCTCTCCGAATATCTGCCCTGGTATCGCAAGCGCCCTGACGAGATCACGCGCTGGATCGACATGTCGGACTGGATCCATGGCGAGACGGGCGGTTATCTGCGCTACTCGACCGAGACCCGCAACTGGTTCGAGACGGAATATCCGCAGTTCCTCGAAGCGGCGTCTAAGCCGATCGACCCGGCAAAACGCTCCAACGAGCATGCCAGCCACATTCTCGAAGCGCTGGAGACCAACCGCGTCTATCGCGGCCACTTCAACGTCAAGAACAACGGCGTGATCACCAACCTGCCGCAAGACGCCATCATCGAGTCACCCGGTTTCGTCGACCGCTTCGGCATCAACATGGCGGCCGGCATCACGCTGCCGGAGGCCTGCGCGGCCACCTGCATGGCCTCGATCAATGTGCAGCGCATGTCAGTGCATGCCGCGATCGCCGGCGACATCGACCTGTTGAAGCTCGCCGTCCTGCATGACCCGCTGGTCGGCGCGGTGTCGACGCCGGAAGAGGTCTGGCAGATGGTGGACGAGATGGTCGTCGCCCAGGCGGCCTGGCTGCCGCAATATGCCGATGCCGTTCCGGCGGCAAAGGAGCGGCTTTCGAAAGCCAAGGTCAAGACCCGCGAATGGGCGGGCGCGGCCAGGCGCAACGTGCGCTCGATCGAGGAATTGCGCGCCGAAAAGGCGGCACTCAAACAGGCCGGCTGAGATCCGGGCAGGCAGGCAGACATGCAGGAGGCACGTCCGCCGGATCAGCCGTCCAGAAACAAGAGGCGGGCAGCAGCAGGCGTCCAAACAACTGGGAGGAGACTATGAGGACCTTACGCACAATTGGCTTTGCCGCCGGACTGGCGGTGAGCGCCGCCATTCCGGCACACGCTTTTGCATCCGAGCCGACGATCCCGCCGGAACCGGCGACGTTTCCGGCCGAGGGCAAGATCCACTACGTGGCGCGCGACTCCATCCTGGAGTTCAAGGCGCTGCCCGAATATCACGAGCCGGGCTGGGTGACCGAGAAATACGTCAAGGCCGGCAAGCTGCCGCCGGTCAAGGAGAGGCTACCCAAGGAGCCCATGGTCTTCAAGGCGGGCAACATGCCGGACGGCATTGGCGTCTATGGCGACACGATGCGCCACGTCATCGGCGGAAGGCCGGAAGGCTGGAACTATGGCGCCGGCCAGACTCAAGGCTGGGGCGGCATCGACATCGGCCTGTCCGAATGCCTGACCCGCACGGCGCCGCTGTTCCAGGTCGAAGCCAAGGACATCGAGCCGCTGCCCAACCTCGCCAAGAGCTGGGAATGGTCGAAGGACGGCCACAAGCTCACCATGCATCTGATCGAAGGCGCCAAATGGTCGGACGGCGCACCCTTCAACGCCGACGACGTCATGTTCTACTGGGAGGACGAAGTGCTCGATCCCAACGTCTCGCCGCTCAACGGCGCGACGCAGGAAACCTTCGGCGTCGGCACCACGCTTAAGAAGATCGACGACTACACCGTGGAATGGACGTTCAAGGCGGCGTTCCCGAAGCAATATCTCTTTGCGATGGCCTACGGCACTTTCTGCCCCGGCCCGTCGCATATCCTCAAGCCGCAGCATCCGAAATATTCGAAGAACACCTACGACCAGTTCAAGAATGCCTTCCCGCCGGAATTCATGAACATGCCGGTGATGGGCGCCTGGGTGCCTGTAGCATACCGGCCGGACGACATCATCGTCCTGCGCCGCAATCCCTACTATTGGAAGGTCGACGAGAAGGGCAACCAACTGCCCTATCTCAACGAGCTGCAATACAAGCTCTCGACCTGGGCCGATCGCGACGTCCAGGCGGTGGCGGGCTCGGGCGACTTCTCCAACCTGGAGCAGCCGGAGAACTTCGTCGCCTCGCTGAAGCGTGCCGCCGAGAAGAACGCGCCGGCACGGCTTGCCTTCGGTCCGCGCCTCATCGGCTATAATCTGCGCATGAATTTTTCCGCCAATGGCTGGGGCAATCCGGACGAGCGCGGCCAGGCGCTGCGTGAGCTCAACCGCAACGAGGATTTCCGCAAGGCGGTCACCATGGCGCTCGACCGCAAGGCGCTGGGCGACTCGCTGGTCAAGGGCCCGTTCACCGCCATCTATCCGGGCGGCTTCTCCTCGGGCACCAGCTTCTATGACCGCAAATCGACCGTTTACTATCCCTTCGATCTCAAGGGCGCCAAGGCTGAACTTGCCAAGGCCGGTCTCAAGGACACGGATGGCGACGGTTTCGTGAACTTCCCGGCCGGGACGGCCGGCGGCAAGAATGTCGAGATCGTGATGCTGGTCAACAACGACTACACGACCGACAAGAGCCTGGCCGAAGGCGTCGTCGCTCAAATGGAAAAGCTTGGGCTGAGGGTGGTCATCAACGGCGTCAACGGCACGCAGCGCGATGCAACCCAATATTCCGGCCGCTTCGACTGGCTGATCCGGCGCAATGAGACCGAACTGACTTCCGTGGTGCAGAACACCGAGCAGCTCGCTCCCGTCGGTCCAAAGACCAGCTGGAACCATCGCGCGCCGGAAAGCGGCGAGGTCGACCTGATGCCGTTCGAGAAGGACCTTGTCGACATCGTCAACAAGTTCGTCGCGACGCAGGACAATGACGAGCGCGCCGACCTGATGCGAAAGTTCCAGAAGATATCGACGGAAAACGTCTACAATGTCGGCCTGACGGAATACCCCGGAGCGCTGATCGTCAACAAGCGCTTCTCCAACGTCCCGCAGGGCACGCCGATCTACATGTTCAACTGGGCCGAGGATTCGATCATCCGCGAGCGCGTCTTCGTCGCCGCCGACAAGCAGGCGAAATATGAGCTCTTCCCCGAGGAGCTTCCCGGCAAGCCCGGAGACAAGGGCCCGATGAACTAGTTAACCTCCCCTGACGAAGAGAACTCCGGTCGCGCCGCTGGCGCGGCCGGACAAAACCAAATCTCGGGGGCGCCCCAGGAGCGACCGGGAAGAAGGAAAGTGGACCATCCGATGTTGCGATTCCTGCTTATGCGCATAGCGTCGGCGCTTCCCGTGCTAGCAATCTTGAGCCTCGTCACCTTCGCCATCATCCAGGCGCCGCTTGGCGACTATGCCGACTACATCAAATCGCAGCTGATCAACCAGGGCGGCGCCTCCTACGCCGAAGCGGATGCGCAAGCCCAGGCTTACCGGGTCGAACACGGCCTCGATAAGCCGCTGCCCGTCCAGTATCTCAACTGGATCGGCGGCATCGTCACGCGCGGCGATTTCGGCTACAGCCTCTATTACAACAAGCCGGTGGCCGATGTGGTGGGCGAGCGCTTGCCGCGCACCTTGCTTCTGGCGCTGGTCTGCCATCTGCTCGCCTCGGTGCTCGGCATCACCTTCGGTATATGGGCGGCGACGAGGCAGTATAGCTGGATCGACTCGACACTTTCCGCGATCTCGTTCCTCGGCATGACGGTGCCGCGCTTCCTGATGGCGTTGATCATCGTCTATCTGCTGGTCTTCCAGTTCAACGTCTCGGAGATCGGCTCGTTCTTCTCACCGCAATATGGCGGCGCGCCGTGGTCGTGGGCGAAGGTCGTCGACCTGGTCAAGCACGTCTGGCCAGTCGTGGCGATCGCGACCTTCGGCGGGCTCGCCTACAATATGCGCGTGATGCGCGGCAATCTGCTCGACACGCTCAACGCGCAATATGTCGAGACGGCCAAGGCCAAAGGCCTGACCGGCGGCGCCGTGGTGATGCGGCACGCCGTGCCCAACGCGCTGCATCCTTTGGTGATGTATCAGGGCGTAGTGCTGCCCTACATGCTGACCGGCGAGATCGAGACGGCGATCATCTTCGCGCTGCCCACCGTCGGGCCGGCGATCGTCGGCTCGATGGCGGTGGGCGACGTCTATGTCACGGCGACCTTCATGATGGTGCTGTCGGCGACGCTGATCGTCGGCAACATAATTGCCGACATGCTGCTGGTGCTGCTCGATCCCCGCATCCGCCAGTTCGGGGAGCGCTAGATGCTGGCGCGCGACCCCTCCCCGACGCCCCCATCCCTTACGCCTTTGCCGGCGGCAGGCGTGACCTTTGCTGAGCCGGCGCACGGCAATGAGAGCTATATCGCCCTTGTCTGGCGTCGCCTGAAGCGTTCCTGGACAGGAATGGCCGGGCTGTGCCTGGTTGTGCTCCTGCTTGTCATGGCGGTGTTCGCGGATTTCCTGGCGCCCTCCGATCCGAAGGCGACCGATGTGGCCTTCGCGCCGCCGCAACTGCCCGTCTTCCACGACAAGGACGGCAATTTCGTCGCGCGGCCGAGAATCTATGCCTTGGCCGATTCGACCGACCTCGATCCGGTCACCTTCCAGCCGATCGTCGGGCCTGACTACGACCATCCGCGGCTGCTCGGCTTCTTCGTCGAGGGTGCGCCCTACAAGCTCTTTGGGCTCATCCCGGCGAACCGGCACCTCTTCGGCTCGATGGATGGTCAGCCGGTGCATTTCCTCGGCACCGACAAGTTCGGCCGCGACGTGCTGTCGCGCGCCATCCACGGCTCGCGCGTGTCGCTGATGATCGCGCTGACGGTGGTCTTCATCATCACCGTGATCGGCACCACCGTCGGCATGGTCTCCGGCTATTTCGGCGGCAAGTTCGATGTCTGGATGCAGCGCTTCGTCGAGCTGGTGCTCGCCTTCCCGCAACTGCCGCTCTATCTCGCGCTGACGACGCTGATCCCCGTGACAGCACCGACGAATGTCTTCCTCGCCTTCGTCATCATCGTGATGTCGGCGCTGGGCTGGGCGCAGATGTCGCGCGAGGTGCGCGGCAAGACGCTGGCGCTGGCGCGGATCGACTATGTGCGCGCCGCGATGGCGGTGGGCGCCACAGACCGGCGCATCATCATGCAGCACATCTTCCCCAATGTGATGAGCCACGTGATCGTCGCGGTGACGCTGGCGATCCCGACCGTGGTGCTGCTCGAATCCTTCCTCGGCTTTCTCGGTTTCGCGGTGAAGCCGCCGCTGATCTCATGGGGCCTGATGCTGCAGGACACGGCGACCTATTCGGTCATCGGCACCTATCCCTGGATCCTGTCGCCGGTCGGCTTCGTGCTGATCACCGTCTTTGCCTTCAACGCGCTGGGCGATGGCCTGCGCGATGCCGTCGATCCCTATTGAGGTGGCCGGATGACGACGATCGCGCTCGCAGACAATTTCGCGCCAGCCGTCCGGCTCGACCATGACGCGCGCCATGAGCAGCCCATCATCGACGCGCGCAATATCGAGGTCGCCTTCAAGGTCGAGCACGGCACCGTCGAGGCGGTGAAGGACGTCTCGTTCCAGCTTTATCGCGGCGAGACGATCGCGATCGTCGGCGAGTCCGGCTCAGGCAAGTCGGTGACGGCGCGCACCGTCATGGGGCTTTTATCGCGGCGGGCGACGGTTTCGCCCCGGTCGAGCATCGATTATTGCGGGCAGAACATCCTGAAATTTGCCGAGAGCGCCCGGCGCAAGCTGCGCGGCAACCGCATCTCGATGATCTTCCAGGAGCCGATGAGCTCGCTGAACCCGATCTATACGGTCGGCAGCCAGATCGTCGAGGCGATCAGGGTGCATCGCAAAGTCGGCCGCAGACAAGCCTGGGCGCGAGCGCTCGAGCTTTTGCGGCATGTTCAGATCCCCGAACCGGAGGCAAGGCTCAAGCAGTATCCGCATCAGCTCTCGGGCGGCCAGCGGCAGCGCGTCATGATCGCGATGGCCTTGGCCAACGAACCGGACGTGCTGATCGCCGACGAGCCGACCACCGCGCTCGACGTCACCGTGCAGGCCCAGATCCTGAACCTGATCCGCAACCTGCAGAAAGAGCTGCGGATGGCGGTGATCCTGATCACGCACGACCTCACCGTGGTGCGCAAGTTCTCCGACTACGTCTATGTCATGCAGCATGGCGAGATGCGCGAGCATAACGTCACCGAGCGACTGTTTGCCAATCCCCAACATCCCTACACGCAGCGGCTGCTCGCTTCCGAGCCACACGGACGGCCGAAGGTGCTGCCCGACAAGTCCCGCACGATCCTTGAGGCGAATGGCGTGCGCGTCTGTTTCATGCTGCGCCACGGCTCTTTCATGAAGCCGGACTGGCGCGAGCTGGTCGCCGTCGACGATCTCGACCTGAAACTTTGCCGCCACGAGACGCTGGGGCTCGTCGGCGAATCCGGCTCCGGCAAGACCACTTTCGGGCAAGCCCTGCTTCGGCTGCTCGACGCCAAGCGCGGCGAGATCCGTTTCGACGACCAGCCGATAGAGGGTCTCACGCGGGCCGAGATGCGGCCGCTGCGCTCGCGCATGCAGATCGTGTTCCAGGATCCGTTCTCCTCGCTCAATCCGCGCATGACGATCGGCCAGATCATCGAGGAAGGGCTGGTCGTCAACAGGTTGGGTGCGACGCGGCGCGAGCGGAACGAACGGGTGCGCGAGGCGCTGGTGAGCGCCGGCATGCCCGGCAACATCCTGTCGCGCTTCCCGCATGAATTCTCCGGCGGCCAGCGGCAGCGCATCGCGATCGCGCGGGCGATTGCGCTGGAGCCCGAATTCATCCTGCTCGACGAGCCGACTTCGGCGCTCGACCTTTCCGTGCAGGCGCAGATCATCGACCTGTTGCGAAAGCTGCAAGACGAGCGCGGCTTGAGCTATCTCTTCATCTCGCACGACCTCAAGGTGGTGCGGGCGCTGTGCCACCGCGTCATCGTCATGCAGCACGGCAAGATCGTCGAACAGGGACCCGTCGACGAGGTCCTTTCCAATCCCAAGACCGCCTACACGGAACGGCTCGTCAGGGCCGCTTTCGACGTGGCCTAGAAGTGCCGGAGGTTTTTACAGTGGCAAGAAATCCCAGGATCGCGTTCATCGGCGCCGGCTCAACGGTATTCATGAAGAACATCGTCGGCGACGTGCTGCAGCGGCCGGCCCTGTCGGGCGCGACGATCGCATTGATGGACATCAACCCGCAGCGGCTGGAAGAGAGCGCCGTCGTCGTCAACAAGCTGATAGCGACGCTGGGCGTCAAGGCGAAGGCCGAGACCTATTCCGACCAGCGAAAGGCGCTTTCCGGCGCCGACTTCGTTGTCGTCGCTTTCCAGATCGGCGGCTACGAGCCCTGCACCGTCACCGATTTCGAGGTGCCGAAGAAATACGGCCTGCGCCAGACCATCGCAGACACACTCGGCGTCGGTGGCATCATGCGGGGCCTGAGGACCGTGCCGCATCTGTGGAAGATCTGCGAGGACATGCTCGCCGTCTGCCCCGAGGCGATCATGCTGCAATATGTCAACCCGATGGCGATCAACACCTGGGCGATCGCCGAGAAATATCCGACGATCAAGCAGGTCGGGCTCTGCCACTCGGTGCAGGGCACGGCGATGGAACTGGCGCACGATCTCGACCTTCCCTATGAGGAGATCCGCTATCGCTCGGCCGGCATCAACCACATGGCGTTTTATCTCAAGTTCGAGCATCGCCAGCCGGACGGCTCCTACCGCGACCTCTATCCCGACCTCGTGCGCGCCTATCGCGAGAGCCGCGCGCCAAAACCCGGCTGGAACCCGCGCTGCCCGAACAAGGTGCGCTACGAGATGCTGACCCGGCTCGGCTATTTCGTCACCGAGAGCTCCGAGCATTTCGCCGAGTACACGCCCTATTTCATCAAGGAGGGGCGCGGCGACCTGATGGAGAAATACGGCATTCCGCTCGACGAATATCCGAAACGCTGCATCGAGCAGATCGAGCGCTGGAAGGGCGAGGCGCAAGCCTACCGCTCGGCCGACCGAATCGAGGTCGAGCAGTCCAGGGAATATGCCTCCTCGATCATGAACTCGGTGTGGACCGGCGAGCCGTCGGTGATCTACGGCAATGTGCGCAACAATGGCTGCATCACCTCGCTGCCTTTCGACTGCGCGGCGGAGGTGCCGTGCCTGGTCGATGCCTCCGGCATCCAGCCCACTTACATTGGCGATCTGCCGCCGCAGCTGACAGCGCTGATCCGCACCAACATCAACGTGCAGGAGCTGACGGTGCGGGCGCTGATGAGCGAAAACCGCGAGCACATCTACCACGCGGCGATGATGGACCCGCACACCGCGGCCGAGCTCGACCTCGACCAGATCTGGTCATTGGTCGACGACCTGCTTGCCGCGCATGGCGACTGGCTGCCGGCCTGGGCGCGGAGAGGCAGAAGCAAGGCTCCCTGATCAGCTTCCAGCTTTTTCGCGTTCGACGGCGCGCCAGCCGATGTCGTGGCGGTAAAAGCCCTGCGGCCAGTCGATATGCTCGATCGCCGCGTAGGCTTTGGCCTGCGCCTCGCCGACGGTCTTGCCGAGCGCGGTGACGTTGAGCACGCGGCCGCCATTGGCGACCAGCGCGCCGCCATTGATGGCGGTGCCGGCATGGAAGACCTGCACGCCCTCGCCTTCCGCCCTATCGAGGCCGCGGATGACCGAGCCCTTTTCCGGCGTGCCCGGATAGCCCCGCGCCGCCATCACCACCGTCAACGCCGTCTCGTCGCTCCAGCGGATAGACATATGCGCGAGCTGGCCGTCGACGGCGGCGTTGAGCAGGACGAGCAGGTCGTCCTTCAGCCGCATCATCAGCACCTGGCATTCGGGATCGCCGAAACGGGTGTTGTATTCGATCAGCTTGGGGCCCTGGTCGGTAATCATCAGGCCGGCAAAGAGGATGCCGGCGAAAGGTGCGCCGAGATTGGCCATGCCGCGCATGGTCGGCTCGATGATCTCGCGCATGGTGCGCTCGGTCATTTCCGGCGTCATCACCGGCGCCGGCGAATAGGCGCCCATGCCGCCGGTGTTCGGCCCGGTATCGCCGTCGCCGACGCGCTTGTGGTCCTGCGCGGTGCCGAAGGGGAGCGCGGTGGCGCCGTCGCACAGGCAGAAGAAGCTCGCCTCCTCGCCGGTCAGATATTCCTCGATCACGACCTCGGCGCCGGCCGCGCCGAAAACGCCGTCGAAACAGGCTTCCAGCGCGGCGTTCGCCTCATCGAGCGTCATGGCGATGGTAACGCCCTTGCCGGCGGCGAGCCCGTCGGCCTTGATGACGATCGGCGCGCCAGTCTTCTCGACATAGGCTTTCGCCGAGGCGAAGTCGCTGAAACGGCCATAGGCGGCGGTCGGGATGTTGAATTTGGCGCAAAGGTCCTTGGTGAAGCCCTTCGAGCCTTCGAGCTTTGCCGCGGCCTTTGACGGACCGAAGACACGGATACCCCAGGCGCGCAGATCATCGGCGATGCCGGCGACCAGCGGGCCTTCCGGACCGACCACGACCAGATCGATCTTCTTTTCCTGGCAGAAGGCGGCCACAGTGGAATGGTCGGCGACGTCGAGCTTCACCGGTTCGGCGATGCGGCCGATGCCCGGATTGCCGGGCGAGGCGTAGAGCTTCGTCAGCAGCGGCGAGGCGGACATCTTCCAGGCGAGCGCATGTTCGCGGCCACCCGAACCGAGAAGAAGAACGTTCATGGCCACCTCTTGCTGATCGTCTCCCCGAACCCGCTATTGGTCCGCGGGCGACGGGTCAAGGCGTCTCGGCATTTTGGCGGCAATTGCGCACGGGAACGTGGGCCTCATCAAGGCCAATGAGACGGGCTCCGACCTCGGTCGGGAACGGCTCAAGCTCCGGAGGACGGCTCAGCTCTGGAAATGCCTCAGCTTTGGAAAATGACGGGAAACCAATCTTCGCGCAGTTTCTGGCCGGGCTTCATGTCGTGGCCGGGATAGGGCGGCGAGGTGCGGCCGGGACGCTCGACATAATGCGCGTCATCGCCGACCCAGCGCAGCGACAGCGCCCGGCGGCGTGCCGCCGTCAGGTTGCCGCGCGCGCCATGCGCGGTGCGGAAGTCGAACAGGATGGCGTCGCCCGGCTCCATCTCCCATTCCAGAACCTTCATCGACGGGTCGTTGTCGGGATCGGGCACCGGCAGGTAGTCGTCCTCGCCAGCGTAGAAATTGGCGTCGTTCAGCCAGCGCACCGGCAGCACCATCTTTTCCCATTGTGCGAGCCGGCGATCAGCCTCAGCGTCGCTTCCTTCACCGGATCGATCGGAATCCAGAAGCTGACCGTCTGGCTGCCGTCGACGAATAATAGGGAATATCCTGGTGCCAGGGCGTCGGCTTCTGCGTGCCGGGCTCCTTGACGAGGACGTGGTCGTGGAAGAACTGGGCGCTGCGCGACTGCATGACCGCGGCGGCGAGCGCGGCGGCCGGCGATTCCCTGACGATCCTGACGAATTCCGGGATGCGCTCCCAGTTGCAGTAATCGTCGAAGAAGGTGCCCTTGCCGCCGGCGATGTCGGAAGCGGTGGCGCTGCGGTGACGCATATTGCGCTCGATGCCGTCGGCGATCACGTCGACCCAGTCCTTGAAGGCGCCGCGGATGCAGACCGCGCCGTCGCGCTGGTAATCGGCAATCGTCGAAGCATAGATCTCTGGGCTGGCCATGGCGCTCGATCTCATTGTTTGACGCAATTCCGGACGGAAGGCTACGGCGAAGTCGCCGAGCCTAACCGCTTCACGCTTTCCTGGAACTGCTCGTGGCTCGGTGGCCGACTATCGCAAGCGGCTGACATCGCGTAAAATAATAACTTGCCATCTGATTTATAGTTTTCACCTATGAGATTGACCCTCACCAGTTGCGCTATGTCGTTGCCGTCGCCCGCTATGGCAGCGTGACCGCGGCAGCCCAGGCGCTGAACCTGTCGCAGCCGTCGATCTCGGTGGCGATCGACAATGTCGAGGCCGACCTTGGCCAGAAACTGTTCGTGCGCCAGCGCGGCAGCGGCGTTTCGCTGACATCCTTCGGCCGCAGGGCCGTGGCCAAGGCGAGGCAGGTGCTGGGCGAGGCGGATGAACTGGCGGCGCTCGGTTCGCGCGACGCCGATGTCGGCGCCGAACTGGTGCTCGGCTGCTTCGAGGATCTGGCGCCCTATTTCGCGCCCGCGCTGATGCGCGCCTTCGCCGAGCGCTGCCCGGCCGTCACGGTCGTCATCGGCGATGAAACCTTCGACACGCTGGGGCGCCGACTGGCCGACGGCGCCGTCGATCTCGGCCTCACCTATGATCTCGGCCTGCCCGGTCATTTCAAGCGCATCCTCCTGCACGAGCTGCGGCCGCACGCGCTTTTGCCGGCCGGCCATGAGCTGGCGGACAAGCACGCCGTCAGCCTGGCCGAGCTCGCGCAGCATCCGCTGGTCACCACCGACCAGCCGCATAGTTGGCAGCATATGCTGGACCTCTTCCTCAGCCGCGGCCTCTCGCCGGTCGCCCGGGCGACGACCAGCTCGTTCGAGCTGCAGCGCTCCATGGTGGCCAACGGCTTCGGCGTCGCAGTCAGCTATACGAGGCCCTATGGCGACCGCAGCTATGACGGCCTGCCGCTGGTCTTAAAGCCCCTGTCCGATCCTGTGCCGATGCAGCGCATCATCCTGACCCACGACACGCGCCAGCGCCTGTCGAAGGCGGCTGCGGCGTTCATCGACGTCGCCAAGGCATGGTTTGCCGGTCACGACGTTTTCACTGCCTAGGTTTCAGCGCTTGAGCGACAACGCTGCCGCTTGACAGCGCCCTTAGCTGCTGCCACTCCAGCGCGATGGAAACCGTCCAGTCGAAAGCGATCCAGGGCCGCGTCGCCGATGCGCCGAGCGGCCATTGGGTCTATCGGGTGCTGCCGCGCTGGCTGTGGCCCTATGCGCAGCTTGCGCGCTGGGACAGGCCTATCGGGTGGCAGCTGCTGTTGTGGCCCTGCTGGTGGTCGGCAGCACTTGCCGCGGGCGCCTATCCACGCCCGACCGACTCGTTGCTGACGTTGCTTCCGGCGCCCTGGTATCTGCTGTTGTTCTTCATCGGCTCGGTCGCCATGCGCGGCGCCGGCTGCACCTATAACGACCTCGCTGACGAGGACATCGACAACCAGGTCGAGCGCACCCGCTCGCGGCCGCTGCCGGCCGGCAAGGTGACACGTCGCCAGGCTTGGGCATTCGTCATCATCCAGGCGCTCATCGGGCTTGCCGTGCTGTTGCAGTTCAACAGCTTCGCCATTCCGCTCGGCATCGCCTCGCTGGCGATCGTCGCCGTCTACCCGTTCATGAAGCGCATCACCAACTGGCCGCAACTCGTGCTAGGGCTGGCCTTCTCCTGGGGCGCGCTGATGGGCTGGGCGGTCGAGTTCGGCGACATCGATGATCCGGCGATCATGCTCTATATCGGCTCGATCCTGTGGGTGATCGGCTACGACACGATCTACGCGCATCAGGACAAGGAAGACGACGCCATCGTCGGCGTACGCTCGACGGCGCGGCTGTTCGGCGACAACACCAAGATGTGGCTCACCGGGCTCTATGGCGGCGCGCTTATCTGCTTCGCCATCGCCTTCGCCTCGGCGCAGGTGCCGATCGTGGCGCTGGCCGGGCTGATCGCCGCCGGCGCACATATGGCGCGCCAGATCATCCGGCTCGACATCGGCAATCCGGACCAGTGCCTGAAATTGTTCAAGTCGAACAACCAGGTCGGCTGGCTGATCTTCCTCGGCCTGATCGGCGGCTCGGTGTGGATATGGCTGAAGCCGCTGGTGTAGTCTTCCTTCTCCCCGTTCCACGGAGAGAAGGTGGCGGCAGCCGGATGAGGGGCGGCGCCGACCTTGGAGGTAAGGCGAAAGGCACGGCGATATAGCGTGTGTTGGATCAATTTTGAGGCGGCTAAACCCCCAGGTCGGCGCTGCCCCTCATCGCCCTGCCGGGCACTTCTCCCCGTATAGTGACGGGGAGAAGAAACCTACTCCCTTGCGATAATCTCCTGGCCGTCGATGACCAGCCTCAAGCCCAGATTGCCGGCCTTGCGGCGGGCGAGGAAGCGCGGGCGGCGCATGGTGGAGACGCGGCCCTTGCGGCGTTCCTGCGGCGGCAGCGCCTTGATGGCGGCGCCGAGCGATTCTTCCAACGTGCGGGCGATGCCGTCGGCCTCGATCAGCAGCATCGGCAGGCGATAGGCATCGGCCCAGGCGCGCCAGTCGGCGGCGACGTCCTCGAGATCGTCGGCGACCAGCAGCGGCACCGACAGCATCGGATCATTGTGCAGGAGCTCGAGCGTCACGGTGACGTTGCCGTCCGGATCCTCCATGGCGCGCGCGGCGACGCCGCGGAACGCATTGGGGGGCAGCGCGATGATCGCCGGCACGCCGCTCATCTCCAGCACACGGCGGATGACGGCGCCGCGCTGGTCGATGGTGAAGGTCACATCGCCATAGTCGTCGCGGGTGGCATAGCTCACCATCTGCGGCAGGCGAAACGGGTCGAGACGCATGTTGCGCCCGGCCCAGACTGGCTTCAGTCCAGTGTTCATCGATGTCTTCCCTGTTAGTCCTGAGGGCCGTTTTCCGGTTCTCTCAGGGCCGGTTTTTCCGGCCTCGTTATGGGAAGAAATGTTAGCGCTCGCTTCTTACCGGCGCGCTTAAGAAAGTCGGTTAAATTTTGCTGATCTGAGCCGATGGTTATCGGAATGCGACCGGCCGCCGGATCCAAGAAGGATCAGATAACCTTACCGGGATTCATGATGCCGGCCGGATCGAAGGCCGCCTTCACCCGGCGCATCAGGTCGATCGCCATCGGCGGCGCCGTGGCGATCAGCTCGTCGCGCTTCAATTGGCCGATGCCGTGCTCGGCCGAGATCGAGCCATGGAAGGAGCGCACGACGTCGTGTACGGCCTTGTTCATGGGGTGGTAGAGCTCGAGGAACGCCTCGTCCTGCCAATCCACGGGACGCGAGATGTTGTAGTGCAGATTGCCGTCGCCCATGTGGCCGAAGCAGACGACGCGCGCGCCGGGGCAGACCCCCTCAACCACCCCGGCCGCCTTTTCGATGAATTCCGGGATCGAGGCGATCGGCACGGAGATGTCGTGCTTGATCGAGGCGCCCTCCGGCTTCTGGCATTCAGGCAGCGTCTCGCGGAAATTCCAGAAAGCGTCGCCCTGGGCAAGGCTTGCCGACACCACCGCGTCGCCGACGATGCCTTGCTCGAGAGCCTCGGCCAGGATTTCTTCGATCAGCGCCTTGCCGTCCTCCTCGGAGCGGCCGGACGAGATCTGCATCAGCACATACCACGGCCAGTCGTCGGCCAGCGGCCGCGTGATGCCTTGCCCGTGCTTGAGCGTGAAATCGTATGGCCTTTTGTCGATCAGCTCGAAAGCGGTGAGCGATGCGCCGGCCCTGTCCATCGCCAAAGTGAACAGCGACAGCGCATCTTTCGGCGACGACGGCAGGCCGGCAAAGGCGACCTCCCTGCCCTTCGGCTTCGGGAACAATTTCAGCACCGCGGCGGTGATGATGCCGAGCGTGCCTTCGGCGCCGATGAAGAGGTTTTTCAGATCGTAGCCGGTGTTGTCCTTCTTCAATTTGCGCAAATCATCGAACACCTCGCCAGTCGGCAGCACCACTTCCACGCCGAGGCAGAGCTCACGCGCATTGCCATAGGCAAGCACGCCGGTGCCGCCGGCATTGGAGGAGAGATTGCCGCCGATCTGGCAGGACCCTTGCGCGGCGAGCGAGAGCGGAAACAGCCGGTCGTCGGCGTCGACCGCTTCCTGCAGCGTCTGCAGGATGACGCCGGCCTCGACGGTCACCGTGTTCGACAAAACGTCGATTTCGCGGATGCGGTTCAGCCTGGACAGCGAGACGATGATGTCGCGGCCGGATTTGTCCGGCACCTGGGCGCCGACCAGGCCTGTATTGCCGCTTTGCGGCACGATCGGCGTTCCGGTCTCGGTCGCAAGGCGCATGATGCGGCTCACTTCCTCGACGCTGCCGGGCCTGAGCACCAGCGATGTCCGGCCGTGCCAAAGGCCGCGCCGCTCGGTGATGTAAGGCGCGATGTCGGCTTGGTCGCGCAACGCATGTTTGTCGCCGACGATCGCCGCGAAGCGATCGATGACGGCAGGATCGAGGTCTAAAGGCTGATCGTTCATGGGCGGCGAGACTAGAGCAATTCCAGGAAAAGTGCGAAGCGGTTTCCGTCCGGAATTGCGTCAAAACAAAGAGATAGACTCAGGCGGTCTTGTCACGTGGCGCGGCGGCGCGGGCGAGCCGGTCATTGATCGCCTCGCCCAAGCCCTCGAACGGGATCGGCTCGACGGCGATGGTCGCGGCGCCGACACGGTCGAGCGCCTGCATATAGGCGAAGAGGTTGCTTGCCGCTTCGCGCAGGTCGCCTATTTCGGATAGGTTGCGCAGCGCAACGGCCCGTTCCCAGTCCTCGGCGCGGTTGCGGCCGAACGCAAGCAACGCCTCGCCTTCGGCAATTTTTCCGACGTTGAGCCGCATTGCGGCGCCCGGCGCGTAATGCGAGGCGAGCATGCCCGGCGCCTCGATGCCGCCGGCGCCGCGCGACAATTTCGCGCCGGCCACCGCCTCGATCTCCTCTGCGCCGATGCCGCCGGGCCGCAGCAGCCGCAACTTGCCGTTCTCGACCTTGAGAATAGTCGATTCCAGGCCGACCGGCGTCGCGCCGCCATCGACGACCAGCCTGATCCTGTCGCCAAGATCGGCGGCGACCGCCTGCGCCGTCGTGCCGCTGATCTTTCCGGAGGAATTGGCGCTTGGGGCAGCGAGCGGCCTGCCGAGGCGCGCGATCAGTTCGCCACCGAACCCGCGCGGCATGCGCAAAGCGATCGTGTCCAGCCCCGCGGTGACCAGCGGATGGATGCGGTTGCCGGCGCGCTGCGGCAGCACCAGGGTCAGCGGGCCGGGCCAGAAGGCGTCGGCCAGTTTTGCCGACAGCGGGTCGAAACCGGCGATACGGTCCGCCATCGCGCGATCGGCGATATGGGCGATCAGCGGATTGAAGCGCGGCCGGCCCTTGGCCTCGAAAATGCGCGCCACGGCAACGCCGTTGGTGGCGTCGCCCGCCAGGCCATAAACCGTCTCGGTCGGGATGGCGACGACGTCACCGCCTTCGAGCAGCGCCAATGCCAGCTCCATAGCCTCGCCGACCGCCAGTATCTCAGCCAAATCCGCCACCAGTCCTGAACATGCCGGTCCCGTAATACGACCGCTTTCATCGGGCAAGTGCGGGCATTGGCGATTTATCAATCCCTAAGATGTTAAGTTTCCAGGCAAGCCGGCTTCAATCTGCCGGCCCTAAGGTGCGGGTTCCATGCGGTTGCGGGCTTGGGAGTTGTTGTGATGCGTTTGCTTGGAGCGTTGGGCATCAGCCTTCTGACGATGAACGGCGCGGCATATGCCTCGTCGATCGTCATGGTCGCCCCCTCGACCTCGACGCCTTCAGTCATCCGGCTGAATGCGATCGAGCCGGCCAAGCTGTCCTCGGCCTCGACCCCCTCGGTGATAGCGCTTGGCGACCCCATGCCCGCAGTCACCGACGAAAAGGTCGCGGCAATTCCCGAGAAGTCCGGGCACCAGCAAGCCCCGATGATCATTCGCGGCGGCATCGTCGGCGGCGCCTTCGCAACGCCTGCGGCGACCGCAGCGGCCAAGCCCACCACGCCGGCAACTACAGCCACCGCGCCGGCAAACGGCACGTCGCCGGCAACGCCCGCGAACGGCACCGCGTCCGCTTCGAACGGCAACAGCAAAACCGCCAGCCAGCCGGCCGCGACAGCCAACGCATCGGGCGGCGCGCAGCCGCCGAATGCTCAGCCGCTGCCGCGCGTCGGCAAGGCGATGTAGACACTGGATACCGCCTCGATGTGAGTCGCGATTTCTGCGCCGTCAGCCTACGATTTTTGAAAAATCCGCGACCTGATCGGTGGCGGCGCGGATGCGGGCGAGAAGCGCCAGACGGTTGGCGCGCACGGCCTGGTCCTCATCATTCACGAGAACGCCCCCAAAGAGGGAATCAACCGGTTCGCGCAACACGCTAAGAGCCAGCATGGCAGCGGAAAAATCTTCATTTTGAATTGCTTGGCCGGCTTCCTTCTCGGCCTGATTCACCGCGGCATAGAGCTTCTTTTCCGCGTCCTCGCGGAACAGAGCCGGCTCAACAGTTTCAGCGATGAGCGTTTTCTTCTTCTCCTCGGCGGCCAGAATGTTGGCGGCGCGCTTGGTGCCGGCAAGCAGGTTCTTGCCGTCCTCGGTGTCGAGCAAGGAGCCGAGCGCCTCGACGCGGCGCACGATCTGCAGCAGGTCGTCGGACTGCGGTGTGATGACGGCATCGATCAGATCGTACCGCGCGCCCTGGTCGCGGAGATAGACTTTCAGGCGGTCGTGGAAGAAGGCGAGGAGGTCGGACGACTGATCCGCACCGCCCTTGAAGCTTGCAAAGGCCTTGGCGAAAACAGACGTCAGCGCCAGACGAATGCGATTCTCGATGAGGATCCTGACCACACCAAGCGCGGCTCGCCGCAGCGCGAACGGGTCCTTGCTGCCGGTCGGCTTCTCGTCGATCGCCCAGAAGCCGGTTAGCGTATCGAGCTTGTCGGCGAGCGCGACGGCAACCGAGACCGGATCGGTCGGCACGCGGTCGGAAGGACCCTGCGGCTTGTAATGCTCCTCGGCGGCTGCGGCCACCGAAGGATGCTCGCTCTGCAGCAGCGCGTATTTGCGACCCATGGCACCCTGAAGCTCGGGGAACTCGCCGACCACTTCGGTTTGCAGATCGGCCTTGGCGAGCACGGCTGCGCGGGCGACGAGCGCGGTAATCTCCCCCCTTGAGGGGGAGATGTCGCCGAAAGCGACAGAGGGGGTCGCCTCACGTAGAGCGCCGACGCTGCCTCTCGCCACGGGGGTCGGCGCTTCACGCGCGGCGACCCTCTCTGGCCTGCCGGCCATCTCCCCCGCAAGGGGGGAGATGGACTTCGCGACCGTCGGCGCCAGCTCCTGGGCCAGCTGCTTGATGCGCTCCACGCGCGCGCCTTGCGTGCCGAGCTTGGCATGGAAGGTGACGTTGAGGTGATCGAGCCGCGCCATGCGCTGGTCGAGCGGCTTTTTCAAATCCAGGCCGAACTTCTCCGCCGATTCCTTCAGCTGGTCGAGGTCGGGCAGATCGCCCTGGTCGGTCTTCCAGAAATAGAGCGCGTCGGACAGGCGAGCGCGCACCACCTTGCCGTTGCCGTAGGCGATTTCCTTGCCGTCGTCGGTCGCTTCGATGTTGGCGACCAGGATGAAACGGTTCGACAGGTTTTCGCCCGCGCCCTGCGGCCGGGTCACGAAACACTTCTGGTTGGCGCGAATGGTGAGGCGGATGACCTCGCCCGGAATGGTGAGGAAATCCTGCTCGAACTCGCCCATCAGCACGACCGGCCATTCGACCAGGCCGGAGACTTCCTCCAGCAGGCCTTCGTCCTCGACGAGGTCAAGGCCGTTGGCGAAGGCTGTGTTGCGGGCGTCGGCCAGGATGATCTCCTTGCGGCGGTCGGCGTCGAGCACGACCTTGGCCGCTTCGAGCTTCGCCACATAGTCGTCGAAGCGGCGCACGGTGATCGGGCCCGGCGCGTGGAAGCGATGGCCATAGGTGACGTTGCCTGAGCGGACGCCGTCGATCTCGAAATCGACCACCACCGGCTCCTCGGTCTCCGGCCCGAAGGTGCAGACGATCGACTGCAGCGGCCGCACCCAGCGCAGCGAGCCGGGTTTCGCCGAAGCCGGCCCCCAGCGCATCGATTTCGGCCAAGGGAAGTTCCTGATGATGCCCGGCACCAGCTCGGCAATGATCTCTTCGGCCGCCCTGCCCGGCTTCACGATATGGGCGACATAGAAGTCGCCCTTCTTCGGGTCGGAATGGACATGGGCGTCTGCGATCGACGACAGGCCGGCCTTGCGCAGGAAGCCCTGCACGGCCTGCTCGGGGGCCGTGGTCGAGGGTCCCTTGATCTCTTCGCGGATATCCTTGGAGCGCGCCGTCAAGCCACGGATATCGAGCGCCAGGCGCCGCGGCGTCCAGTATTCGCGCGCCGCCTCATAGGTCAGGCCCGCCTCGACCAAACCGTCGGTCAGCATCTTCCTGAGGTCGCCGGCAGCCTTGCGCTGCATGCGGGCGGGAATTTCCTCGGAGCGAAGTTCGAGCAGCAAGTCGGGCATTGATTGGTTCCCTACCCTCCCCTTGATGGGGAGGGTCGGCGCGCGGCGCCGTAACGAATGGGCGGGAAATAGCAACTCGGTCGGCCGCTGTCACCCGCAAGCAGATCGCCTCTTCAAGCGATTTCACGGAATTTTTCGGTCCGCTGTCGGGTTGGCGCCAGGCGGCCCGTCCTTGGAGCAGACCTTCCGATGAACCGAACGCTGCGCTGAAGCGACAAACGCTCAGGCAGAGACCTATTGGCTGAACGACGATGAAGACGGCATCGAGAACCCTGCAGATCCTGGCGCTCAGCGCCTGCTTCGCCGCCCAGGCGCATGGCACCATCACGATGCCAGGGGTCAGGCAGGCCATGCGCACGATTGACGGCGCATCGGCGCAGATCGCGTTGCCGGCCGGCGCCGCCATTGAGACCGTGAAAGCCGTGTCGGCTTAAGCCGCCGCCAGCCCGCCCGCCCGCGTCTTGAGGAACGCTTCGCCGCAGGCCTTGGCCAGATTGCGCACGCGCAGGATATAGCTCTGCCGCTCGGTGACCGAAATCACGCCGCGCGCGTCGAGCAGGTTGAAGACATGGCTTGCCTTGATGCACTGGTCGTAGGCCGGGAAAACCATGCGGTGCATTGCCAGATTGTCGCTCGGCTTCGGCGTGCCGGCATCGAGCAGCGCCTTGCACTCGGCCTCGGCGTCCTCGAAATGCCTCAGCAGCATCGCGGTGTTGGCGAACTCGAAATTGTGGCGCGAATATTCCTCCTCGGCCTGCAGGAAGACGTCGCCATAGGTGACCTTCTCGGCGCCCTCGCGGCCGTTGAAGTTCAGGTCATAGACATTGTCGACGCCCTGCACATACATGGCGAGCCGCTCCAGCCCGTAGGTCAGCTCGCCCGCCACCGGCGCGCATTCGATTCCGCAGACCTGCTGGAAATAGGTGAACTGCGAGACTTCCATGCCGTCGCACCAGCATTCCCAGCCGAGTCCCCAGGCGCCGAGCGTCGGGCTTTCCCAGTCGTCCTCGACGAAGCGGATGTCATGCAGCAGCGGATCGACGCCGATCGCCTCAAGGGAGCCCAAATAGAGCTCCTGCAGGTTTGGCGGATTGGGCTTCAGGATCACCTGGTACTGGTAATAGTGCTGCAGCCGGTTCGGGTTTTCGCCATAGCGCCCGTCCTTCGGCCGGCGCGAGGGCTGGACGTAAGCGGCGTTCCAGCGCAGCGGACCCAGCGCGCGCAAGGTGGTCGCCGGATGAAAGGTGCCGGCGCCGACCTCCATGTCGTAGGGCTGCAGGATGATGCAACCATAGTCCGCCCAGTAATTGTGCAAGGTCAGGATCAGCCCCTGGAAGGAGCGGCTGGGATGCATATGGGGGGGAATCTCGATGGTCACGGCGGCCTCGGAAAGCGCAGGATGACGCTTCCCTAGTTGCCGGGCCGCCGAGCGTCAAGGCGGAGGCTCGCGCCCGGCAAGGCGGAAAGCTTTGCGGCGGGCTGGCCCATTGCCGTCGAGCGGCGGTCGCCGTTTGCTCCGTTCCATTTCAACGACAGAGGGTTTCGCTATGTCCGGTCAACTCACCGTCCGACCCGTCACAAGGCAGGATTACGAGCAATGGCTGCCGCTGTGGGACGGCTATAACGCGTTTTACGGGCGCTCCGGCCCGACGGCGCTTGCCGGCGAGATCACGCAGATGACCTGGTCGCGTTTCTTCGATGCCTATGAGCCGGTGCATGCGCTGGTGGCCGAGCGCGATGGCAATCTGCTCGGCCTCGTCCACTATCTCTATCATCGCTCGACAACGTCGATCGCGCCGAGCTGCTATCTGCAGGATCTCTTCACCACGGAGGCCGCGCGTGGCCAGGGCGCGTCGGCCGGGCGCTGATCGAAGGCGTCTATGAGCGCGCCAGGCAAGCGGGCGCGAACCGCGTCTACTGGCTGACGCATGAGACGAACCACACGGCGATGCAGCTCTACGACAAGGTCGGCGAGAAGTCCGGGTTCGTCGTCTACAGAAAGATGTTCTAGTTTCCTCGACACAAGGGTCTTGAAAGTCCATTTGTCGACGGACAAGATTTTCGCCGAAATCAGCGCAACGCTGGCGATTGGCTGAAGCCTCTCAACCTCGTCATTCCAGGGCGGAGCAGCGGCGAAGCGGCGTCGCGGAGACCCTGGAATCCATTCCGTGACCCTGATCAAGGAATGCAGCGGAGCAGAATTCTGCACCGTCGCAACGCTCTGACGTTACGGAATGGCAACTGTGTTCATGCGAATGCGGTTTTGTCGCGCATGATGGCGTTGAGGACGACGAGGAGCTTCCTTGCGACG